>NZ_JAKVME010000001.1:1318040-1647550 GCF_022483985.1 Acetobacter sp.
TCGCCTGACCCCGAAGGCCACGGCTCACGAAGTCACCCTGAAAAAGCGCTTCCTCTCCGACCAGTTCCATGACGCGACAGTCTCGACTGTCGGACCGCACGTCATCGCCCTGTGGAAAAGCGACGTCACGACGTTCGATTCAAGAATTGAAAATGCCCTTGAGGAAGAAGCGCGCCTGACAAGCGAGTATACCGCCCTGCTCGCCTCGGCCAGAATCGAAATCGAAGGGCAGACGGTCAACCTGTCCGGCCTGGCCCCCTGGATGGAGCATTCCGACCGCGCGATACGTCACGCCGCCGAGCAGGCCAGATGGGCATTCTTTGCCGAACATGGAGAGACACTCGACGCACTTTACGGCCGACTGGTCGAACTGCGCACGGACATGGCCCGCACTCTCGGGTTCGAGACCTATACTCCGCTTGGTTACCGCCGTCTGCGCCGCGTCGATTACAGTCCGGAAGACGTCGCGCGCTTCCGCGAGGAAGTTGTCACGCATGTCACGCCGCTGGTCGCCTCGCTGCTGGAACAGCGACGCGAAGAGATGGAATGGCCCGCCCTGCACTACTGGGATGAGAGCTTTGTCGATCCCAGAGGCAACCCGAAGCCCGCTGGGGATTATGATCTGCTCATCGAACGCGCCCAGACCATGTTCGACCGCATGTCAGGCGATCTCGGACCGTTCTTTCGGAGCATGGTCTCAGGAGGCTACGTCGATCTCAAGAACCGGGACGGCAAGGCTGGCGGCGGCTTCTGCACCGCCTTCCCCGATGTCGGAATGCCGTTCATCTTCGCCAATTTCAACGGCACGCATGGCGACATCAATGTCTTCACCCATGAGATGGGGCATGCCTACCAGAACTGGCGCAGCCGTGATCTGCCCACGATCGACGAGTTGTGGCCGACCATGGAAGCCGCGGAAATCGACTCCATGGGGCTGGAGTTCCTGACATGGCCACACATGGAACTGATGGTTGAAGATGGGGCCGCCGACCGCTTCCGCCGGATGCACCTGATCGGGTCACTGAGTTTCCTGCCCTACGGCGTGTGCGTCGATCACTTCCAGCATGAAGTCTACGCCAATCCCACCATGACAGCGCAGGAGCGTCATGAAACTTGGCTACGGCTCGAACGTCATTATATGCCGTGGCGTGACTATGGCGACCTGTCCTATCCGGCGCAGGGCGGACGCTGGCAGGCTCAGGGTCATATCTATCGCAACCCGTTCTACTACCTCGACTATACACTGGCGCTCTGCTGCGCGATGCAGCTCTGGCTTCAGTCCCGGCGCGATGAACCTGCGGCGATGAAGGCTTATGAAGGTCTGTGCGCGCAGGGCGGATCAGCTCCGTTCACCGGACTGATCGCCAATGCGGGACTTGTGTCACCGTTCGCTCCCGGCGTGCTGGCCGACGTTGTTCGGGAAGCGGCTGACTTTCTGGAAAATGGCCCCCGCTAAAGAGGCGGCTACAACATTCAGCCATAGCTGTGTCGGGGCGAGGATGCCTCGACAGACGATGCCCTGATACAGGCAGGCGCGGTTCTCAGCCCGCGCCTTTTTCAAGCTTGTCCAGTTTGACGGTCAGATGCCCCACCTTGGGATGATCGATTTCCGTGCGTACCGGCACTGGTCCGTAGCCATCGACATTGATGAACCAGACTGTTCCGCCATGAGGTTCGCGCAGGGCTTTCGCCTGATGTCCCTTGATGAAGCCTGCCGTCTGATACCCGATAAACTCACAACGCATCGCAGGAATTTTCCGGTTCTGAAAGACGTCCGGCTGCATGTCCTGCCCGGCGGTTTTTAGTGTAAAATGCGACACTCTGATCCCGTCGAACACGTCATGAGTGCCGTCACAATGGCCTGTCTGACGCACTTTCAGGATGACTTTCGCCATGGTGGTCAGGATATCCGCTCCACGCTGCCGCAATGCGTCCGGCACCGGCTCCCGGTCATCCTCTTTCGGCTCCAGCAGGGTGACAACCGGCTGACCCTGCGGATAATCCAGAACGACGTGGCGCTGGGCCGACCGGCTCAACCCCTGACTGTCATAACGGGATGGCAGAACACTATCATCACGGATGGCTCCGGTCGCCACGGACTGGATACGCAGTTTGGTGAAAATACTCAGCAGACCTTCCGCCCGCGCCTGCAAAGCGACGTTGTAATGTGTCTGTTCAAGCAGAAAGCTGGTGTCCAGCTTCATCACCGGCAGCCAGTGCGTATAAATCGTGTATTTGATATGAATCGCGGTGTTGGCTGGAGGAATGCTGAACTGCGGGATTTCCTCCGCATGGGAAGAACCGCCCGTCAGAAGAAGCAGGCCGCATACGGACAGAAACAGCATTCGCCTCGCCGCAGTCCTGTTTTGCAGGGAAAGGCCGCCGGTCCGGAGAAGATGGTCAGTCAAGCTGTTCACCGAATGCTGTGATGGAAAACTCTGCTTTACATAGAACCAGAGTCTTTCACTCGCCAAGTGCGCCCAAGCGTCCACGATATCCCAGCCGTCCCGACAGGGTCTGGGAGATCGACACGACAAGCCGCCCCATCGCCTCTGCCTGCTTCAGGGTATCCTTTGGCTTCGGCTGGCTGATTCCCAAGCCCGCTACGACGTTCCCGGCCAGATCATGAACGGGTGCGGCAAAACACCAGACCCCAACCTGCACCTGCTCATCGTCAACCGCGTATCCCCGACGCCGCACACCGGCGATCTCGTCCATCACCGCGACAGGAGCAGAAGCGCCCGCCGTGGTCGGTGGAGCCGGCCAGGATGACATGGGATAGAGCGTGAGCCATTTTCTGAGGCCTGCCCCCTCCATCGCTCCAAGCTGCGCCATACCCGTCGCGGTGTACATGGCGGGCAGACGCAACCCGACATTGTAATGGATGCCAAACCCCTTCTCGTTTGCCCGGCTGGCGACATACACCACTTCTTCGCCTTCCAGCGTGCTCAGACTGACGGTGTAGGCGCCCAGCTCCGGCCTTTCACCAATCAGTTGATGAAACGCATTCAGCAAATCCTGTCTCGGGCTGACCTGCACCGCCCAGTCGAGCAGCCTTGAACCGAGCCTGAAACCGCCTCCCCCAGCGCCTCCGGTCGTTTCCAGCAGTCCAAGCTCCGCCATCACCGTCACAAGCCCATGCGCCGAGCTACGGGGAAGGTCGAGCAGCCGAGCGATTGTCGCAGCGTTAGGCGGCGCCCCCTGTGCGCTGACAAGGTCCAGAATTTTCACCGCACGCCGAAGAGCCGGAACTGCCTCACTGTCTTTCATCATCATCACCCATGAGTGTCCTTGACGTCGGTCTCAAGAATCGGATATATCCGAGATACGGGATCGTGTTCAATATAATGAACAACAAAAACCAGAACACGGTCTCGTCGGATAGGCTGAAAGAGCGCTGAAAAATCAGCCTTTCCTGTGCGGGTTTCGCACAGCGCCCCAACCCTCCGATACTTCCCCCTGAATACTTCCCCGCCTCACTCCGTGAGAAAAAGCGAAAACAGTCTCGTTAAAGCCGCAAGGGGAAAAACGCCTGCCTTAACAGGCGTCCTTTTTCACAGACGAGGCCAGACTGAAGCAGGTTGCCCGTCTGGGCTTACCCGATCTCAATACCAATCTGCTTGACGTCGTGAAACGCCAGATCGGGATTCATCTCCTCGGTACGACGCATCATGAAACCGGAACTGGCCAGAAACACAGGATCGCCGTCCAGATCATCCGCCATGGATGAGCGGTTGGCCATCATGAACGTCTCAAGTTTCGCCCTGTCTCCCGTCACCCAGCGCGCTAGCGAGAACGGCGTGGAATCGAAGCCGATCATCACGCCATATTCGCCCTTCAGACGCTCCTGAAGCACATCCAACTGAAGCGTTCCCACAACACCCACGACAGGCTGAGCCCCGTCCTGTGGCCTGAAGAGCTGCACAACCCCTTCTTCAGCCAGTTCCGTCAGGGCCTGCCTGAGCTTCTTGGCCTTCATCGCATCATCCAGACGGACACGACGCAGGATTTCCGGCGCAAAATGCGGCACACCCGTAAAGCGGATGGCCTCGCCTTCCGTCAGCGTATCACCGATCCGCAGCGTGCCGTGGTTGGGAATGCCCACCACATCGCCAGCAAAGGCTTCCTCGGCAAGCTGACGGTCACGGGCGAAGAAGAACTGCGGCGTATGCAGCACGAAGCTCTTGCCTGTCCGTGTATTGAGCAGCCGCATGCCTCGGGTCAGTTTGCCTGAACAGACACGGGCAAAGGCAATGCGGTCACGATGATTCGGGTCCATGTTGGCCTGAATTTTGAAGACCAGCGCGGCCATCTGCGGCTCGTCCGCCGTAACCGTCCTGCTCTCAGTATTCTGCGCGCGCGGAGCAGGCCCGAAGGCCACCAGCGCGTCCAGCAGGTCGGTCACGCCAATTTCCTTCATGGCGCTACCGAAGAACACCGGCGTCAGATGACCTTCATCGAACGATTCACGATCAAATTCAGGAAGAGCGGCGGACACAAGCTCAAGCTCTTCCCGCACCTGCACCATGCGCGGATCACTCTCATCGATCGGCGTCGTCGTATGAATCTCACCATTCCTGATGTCGTACGTGCCGACAAAGGTCGCCGCCCGTCCCACAGGCCATGTCAGCGGGGTCGTATCCAGCGCGAGCGAAGAGGAGATTTCGTCCAGAATTTCGAACGGATCACGCGATTCACGGTCCATCTTGTTAATGAACGTCACGATGGGGATATCGCGCAGACGGCAGATTTCAAACAGCTTGCGTGTCCGGTCCTCGATACCCTTGGCCGCATCGATCACCATCACGGCCGAGTCAACCGCCGTCAGTGTCCGATAGGTGTCTTCCGAGAAGTCTTCATGACCCGGCGTGTCCAGCAGATTGAACACACAGCCACCATATTCAAAGGTCATCACGGACGTAACGACAGAAATGCCGCGGTCTCGCTCGATACCCATCCAGTCCGAACGGGTCCGACGCCTCTCCCCTTTTGCCCTGACGTTCCCCGCCAACTGAATCGCGCCACCCGCCCGCAGGATGCGCTCTGTCAGCGTCGTCTTACCGGCGTCAGGGTGGGAAATGATGGCAAAAGTCCGTCGCCGACTGATGGCTCCTGCAAGAGAAGACTGGATTGCGGGGCCGTCATTGATGTCTGTCATGGCGAAAGAGGCTCTGAAATGGGGGAGAAAAAACAGGAACGCCGGACAGAGAGTGTCTCCGCCCGGCGTCTGAAAAAGCACCTGGCCCGCAAGAGCCAGAGCGTCCTGAAATCAGCGAGAGTAGAACTCGACCACCAGGTTCGGCTCCATCTGCACCGGATACGGCACATCGGACAGCTTCGGAGCGCGCAGGAACGAGCCCTTCATCTGGCGGTGGTCCACTTCCATGTATTCCGGAACATCGCGTTCGCCGCTCTGCGAGGCGTCCAGAACGGCAGCAAGCTGCTTGGACTTCTCGCGAACTTCGATCACGTCGCCTTCGCGGACGAGGTAGGACGGGATGTTCACTTTCTTGCCGTTGACCAGCACATGACCGTGGTTCACGAACTGACGGGCAGCGAACGGAGTCACTGCGAACTTCAGACGGTAAACAACGGCGTCCAGACGACGCTCCAGCAGGCTGATCAGGTTCTCGGAGGTGTCACCCTTACGACGGACTGCCTCTTCGTAGTATTTACGGAACTGCTTCTCGCTGATGTTACCGTAGTAACCCTTCAGTTTCTGCTTCGCCATCAGCTGGACGGAGAAGTCGGAAGGCTTGCCTTTACGACGCTGGCCATGCTGGCCCGGACCGTATTCCCGCTTGTTGACCGGCGACTTGGCGCGGCCCCACAGGTTTACGCCAAGGCGGCGATTGATCTTGTATTTGCTCTCAAGGCGCTTGCTCATGGGCGCGCTCTACTTTCATAAAACAGCCACACCCAGTCTTTCGACCTGACATGGCTTGTGACGCCGATAGTCCCCAGTCCGGAACAGACTGAAGCGGGCGCGTCCCGTATTACTGGCCCGGGGGAGCATACACCCCATCGGCCAGCCGGTCCGTCCACTTTCCCGGCAATGGGGTGCGACCTATGTGAAAACAGCTCCATTGTCAATCAGATTACAGCCCCCCTGCGATCTTCGCAGGCTTTACCGTCAAGACCTTGCTTTGGAGCAATTTATGCTACTGATCCTGCCTGACTGTCAGGGAGACGCATCATGGAGTTGAGGCAGCTACGATATTTCGTGGCCGTTGCCGAACATGGCAGCTTCACCAAAGCCGCCATGGCCATTGGCATGGAGCAGCCTCCCTTAAGTCAGCAGATCAAGCAGTTTGAACGCGCTCTTGGCGTAACATTATTCCATCGTCTCACGCGCGGCGTTGAACTGACCGATATTGGAACAGCCCTGATCGGGCAGGCACAGGCGATCCTTGCGATGGAAGAGGATTTTCTCGGTCTGGCGCATGGTCTCGCCCGAGGCGAGCGGGGCCATCTTCGGGTTGGCCTGGCCGGAGCGGTCTCGCTTCTTCCGATTATTCCGCAGACAATCCGACACTTCCGGGAAACGTGGCCCGAAGTTGTCGTCTCGTTTGAGGAAAGCAACACCCCGGCCCTCTCCGAGGCGCTGCATGACCGTCGCGTTGATGTGGCGATCGTCCGTCCTCCGGTCACCGACGACCGGGAACTGGCTGTCTATCCCTTGCTTGATGAACCGACCGTGGCAGCGCTCCCGAGCGGCCATATCTATGAAGGTAGCGGCGCTATCCGCCTTGAAATGCTCGCAAACGAACCACTGATCATTTTCCCCAGAGAACTGGGGCCGGGATTTCATGACGCCATTCTGTCAGCCTGCCAGCATGCCGGTTTTACACCGCGGATGGGCCAGCAGGCTCCCCAGATTGCAGCCACGGTCCCCTTGGTCGCCGCTGGGCTGGGCGTCTCGGTCGTCCCCCAGTCCCTCTCCCAGATTCACGCAGGCGGCGTTACGTTTCACCGCATTGAAGAACCTGCTCCAAGCGCCGCTCTGGCCATTGCTGTTCTGAAAGGACGTCCGGCTCCGCTTGTCGGCCGATTTATCGCCGCGCTGAAAGATGCGTGTGGCGAATGGGTGGAGCGCAGCCAGAAAATCGGATAACAGTCGCAAATTGTCTCGGCAATGCTTTCTCAAAACCTTATTGAACAATACCCCCAAGCCACAGATAACTATTTATACATATTTTGATGTCAGCCTCCCCTCATCGCGAAACACGCAATGAGAAGGGCTTAAAATGGCAGGGTTAGGCATCAGGCTTGAAGCCGGCGACCGGATGATCCTCAACGGAGCAGGCATCCACTTCCTCACCGCCGCACAGATCAGACTGACAAACCGGGCCAATTTTCTCTTCGGACGGCAGCTCATGCCTCCGGAGGAAGCCACCAGCCCGGCGCGCCTCATCTATTATGCGCTGCAAACCGCTTATGTCGGCACCCCTGAAGAAAAAATGGCGGCCCTTGCCGAGGCAACCTACCACATCACCACCTTCATGCAGGAAACGACGTCTGTATCGGCCCGACTGATTCTCAGTGAAGCCATGAAAGCCGCATCTGAAGGTAATTTTTATCAGGCCTTGAAAATTGCCCGCAGAATCATCCGGCATGAAGACGCCGTGATCGGTCAGGCAAGCGTCTCACCGGGCACTTCCACCGAATCAGAAATCGATTAACTCAAAATTAGGATTTTTATCATTTTATAGGTTCACTGCAAAAAATGCAGTAAACCAATCGGAGAAACTCCAAATGTCACTTTCGATCAACACCAATAACGCTGCAATGGTTGCTCTTGAGAGCCTCAATGCAACGACGACATCTCTGAACAACACAGAGAACACCGTTTCGACGGGTCAGAAAATTTCCAGCGCCAAAGATGGTCCGGCTTCTTACGCTATTGCTCAGCAGATGAACGGAAACATTTCCGGTCTCTCCGCTGTCAACGATGGTCTGTCCTTCGCAGCCAGCACCCTGAGCACCACGTCTACGGCCGTCGGCAACATCATCAGCACCCTGCACCTTCTGCAGAATGCCGTAACCAGCCTGGGTGACATTCAGGGTAGCCCGACAGCTCTCGCCCAGACATCGGACGAAATCAACGGTTATCTGGACCAGATCAACACGTTCGCACGAAACGCCACGGTTAACGGCGTCAATCTGCTGACTTCGAAGAACGATTCCAACGTTGCCAACGGCGTTGCCTCCGGTTCCGCAGGGCCTGTCACGGCTGACAACCTGATCTACGTCACCAGCCTTCAGGGCTCGACCAACCAGATCACAAACGTCACCACCGGCACGGCTGGTATGGGCAAAGTCATCGCCGCAACCGTTGGAACGGCTGCTCAGGTCGACACCAATACGCTGACTGACGTTCTTGGCCTTTCAAGCAAGATGGCTGCTGGTGACAAATTTGTTGGTGGCAGCGGTTCGGGCATCAACGCCTTTGTGACAGCAGGAACGGGCACGACACTGACCTCTCTGACGGGCACAAGCCTGCCAGCGCTGATCACTCTGGTTCAGAACGCTATCACAGCCATGACAGACGCGGCTTCAACGCTGGCAACAAATGCCAAGGTTGTTGACGGTATGGCGTCTTACTCTTCCAACCTTTCCGACTCCCTGACCTCGGGTGTCGGCGCACTGACCGATGCCGACATGGCAGCGGAAAGCGCGAAGCTGACGTCTCTGCAGACAAAGCAGCAGTTGGCAATTTCTTCTCTGAGCGTTGCGAAATCTTCGTCTCAGAACATTCTTAGCCTCTTCCGCTAAGATCGGGAATGGGGGGCTTTGCCCCCCATTTTTATTTTGGATACATATTATGACAAATACATTCACCAGCAACGAAATTAAAAAAATCAGCGACAGTCTAAAAAAATCCGCAAAAAAAAACGATTACACAAAAACAATCGAAGAAATAAAGAATATCCTTCGTGCAAAATCAAAGTGGGCTGACGGTTATGCATTGCTTGGTGATATCTACCGAAGCATCACTGATTACGAAGAAAGCTACTTAGCATACTCGCAGGCAGTTTCATTAAATCCAAAAAATATAGAATGGAAAATATATCAACTCTTCTGCAAGCTTGAAATAGGAAGAGATATCGATTCTGCTCTGAATGAGTTACTCACACTCTTTATACATAATGCTGAAAATGAAGCTATCTGCGTAAAAATAGCGACCGTTATGGCCGCAGCCAAATCTCCAAAGATTCTTATTGCCGCCATTAAATGGCGCTCGCAAAACTATAAAAATGGCGACATTCTCTCGTCAATACTCGGCCAGCAATTACTTGAATCCGGCCTCATCTCAGAGGGATGCGAAGTTTATTTTCAGATCTTCAGATCTTCTCCTGAAGCAATCCTATACGCTCCCTCTCTTGCTCAGGCTTTAATTCGTATCGGCGCTTTTCAGGCTTGCGCAGATGTTATCGAATCAATTCAGGCTCATTCTCCAGATACCGCTTTATCCATGCTAAACGAGTATGGAATATCTCTTCTTGGCCTGAATCGGTCATCTGAAGCACAGACGGCGTTTCGGAAGTATCTGAGCTTGAGACCAGAAGTCAGGGCCGTGCAATATAATTTGAGCCATGCTCTTCTAAAAGACGGTCAATACGAAGAAGGCTGGAAGCTGGCTGAATTTGCACCACCTGAATTTAAACAAGAAGGCGCCAGAAATCCGTGGAAAGGCGATTTTTCTATAAATGGAAAAACGCTTCTACTTTACGGTGAGCAAGGTCTGGGCGATATGCTCCAGTTCATGCGATATATCCCCTACCTTAAGGATCAAGGCGCAGAAATTATTTTGTCCGTGCCTAAAAACCTCCAAAGGATTTCGCAATCGTCTTTTAATAACATTCATGTCATAGGGAATGATTTTTCCAATACAAATTATGATTTCAGCTGTTCTCTCCTGTCTCTTCCGCTCTATCTGGCTCCTCAGCTTGGCTATGAAATACCGTCTTCCGTTCCTTATCTTTATCCAGAGCAGGCTGACATCGACAAATTTGCAGCAATGCTTAAAGAGAAGACAAAGCTGCGCGTTGGCTTGGTCTGGTCGGGAGAAAACCGTCCTCGGCATGGTTTGAATTATCGGAATCGCTCATCCTCTTTGAATATGTTTTCAAAAATTATTAACATAGAAAACATAGATTTCATAAATCTTCAGTTAGGAAAACCTCAGGAAGAGTTAGCAGACTGGAGAGGAAAAGAAATATTTGACCCAATGGTCAATGTTTCAGATATGGAAGACACAGCAGCACTAATTTTTAATCTAGATTTAATCATTAGCGTCGACACTTCTGTTGCCCATTTAGCAGGCGCTCTCGGCAAACCTGTCTGGATGATCACAAGAAGTGATTGCTGCTGGCGGTGGTTAGAAAATCGGGAAGATAGCCCCTGGTATCCAACAATGAAAATCTTTCGGTCTCAGCCGGGCAGTCTTCATCATGCAATCGAACTCGTAGCAGCATCTCTTCATGACTACATGGCAACAGAACTCCTTACTTAAAGGTATGTCTCATGAGCTACGGCATTAAACGTTACAATCAGAATTCGGCATTACAAATGACTTCGCGGCAGATTGAAGTGATGGCTTTCGGACAAACCATTCTTCTTTTAAAAAACGTAAAAAATCAAAAAGAGCGTATCCATGCTCTCACCATGAATCAGAAATTGTGGTCTTCAATTCTCTTGGAAACGAGCATTGAAGACAACGGAATTTCTGATATATTGAGAAAAGACCTTCTCAATTTGGCGATTTGGTCAACACGATATAGCATTCGCGCGATGCTACATGATATCCCACTGAAACCTCTCATAGAGATCAATCAAGATATTCTTGATGGCTTGAAACCAAATACAAACCATCAAAATATGCCAATAGAATATGGTGAATTTAAACTTTCAGATGCCTAAGAATACAAAAAAAATCCATTCAATAATTAGTTTATAATTTTAAATTCAGCGTGATCATATAAATAATCAGACTATACCTTGATCACGCTACCTTCACGTCAACTCGCACAGCGCCGTCCCTATGAGTGTTATTCCGAACCGCAACATAGATGTGCGCCTGTAGTATTGTCTTCTCCACTACCGAGTTTGCGGGTCATCGCGCATCCTCCACCACGAACACGGGCGGATTGCGCTGCATCTCACGGATGCGCTTCTGGAGAGCGGACGCATATTCGCGCCACCAGTCCCGATCCCGTTTCAGGCGGCCAATCTCTGTTTCATCCTCACGGATTTCACGTTGGAACTTTTCGATGGCAACGGAATAGATCGAATCAGGGTCAGCAAAGCACGGCATCAGCAGGTCCACGGATAACAGGAGAAAACAAGCGCCACGCAGACCCCGCCAGCCCAGAAGCCGACGAGGAATGCGAGGATGGTGAAAATCACAGACCAGCGGCGATGATGGTCTGCGTGAGCCTGCGTGAGCGTGGCAGTCACGCGTGATATAGAAACAGCGCCGATCAGCGCCTCCAACGTGGGTAGCAGCTGACAAAATACGCGGCGTCTCTGTCGTTCCGTGCGTGATATTGAAGGTGACGCGGAGAGTTGCGAGGTCGAGTCCGGAACCCGAAGCGTCCCCAACCACCAGCGAAAAGGCACGGATGAATTGCTGGGTCACGAAATGATTACCGCGTAGAGATAGGATCAAACACCAAGATTATCGTATGTCGGGACAGCGTCAGCGTTACCACTCGTCGTCACCACCAAGCTAAAGCCAAGACCAAGATATCCAAACTGGCCGAGGAGGTTAGCCCCGGTAACGAGCGGGATACCGGTCAGAATGTTTGACCCTGATGAATCACTGATATCTATCAGCCAACCCGCGCTGTCGGACGCATCGCAGTAGGTCTGGCGGATGGAGTATTGGACGCCGGAAATACTGACGGAGAACGACTGAGGCGCAGCCGAAACAGGCACCTCGTAGAACGTCGTTGTCATCTGTTTTCCGGGGATTTTTAAGGAAGACCAACACTGAGAATGGCCTCGCAACGCAACTCTGGTGAAGTTAAACGAATATGCCAGTTTTTGTGACACAGCGCAAGAGGTTTGCAGTGTTGAGAAAGACCATCCTGAAGGATGGCCTGTTGCAGTATTGAGCCTAGGAGCATTTCCCGGCACACACGTTCCAATGAAACTCGTTTGTTTGCTCGCCACCTTGCTCGCGCTGCCAACGGCGGCGCAGGCTGAGTGCGTTGATCTTTTTGCCAACGGCGCAGCGCCAACTACTCCCCACCCCACCTCCCTGCTCTGCTCTGCTCGGCTCTGCTCGGCCGCATTCGCCATCGGCTATTCCGGGCAAATGAAAGAATCACTCTGGAGCGCAGAGCATCTGACGGAAGAGGCCGTGGAGCAGGCCCGTACGCTGCAAGGAAGGTCGGGTTTTTACGAGGACACACGCATACCAGTGTCTGACCGAGCGGAGCTTTACGACTACAAGCGTTCAGGCTGGTCGCGCGGTCATCTGTCACCGTCTGGTGACACCCCTACGCGAGAAACGCGAGCCGAGACGTTTGCCCTGTCCAACATCGTTCCACAGGCTGCAAGCCTGAACTCAGGCGCTTGAAACAGGATCGAGGGCAATCTGCGCGCTCTGGCCGAGCGTGAGGGTGAAATCTACATCGTCACCGGCCCGGCGTTCGTGGACGATCTGGGGACGATAGGACCGGATCAGGTCGCTGTGCCGTCGGCGCTATGGAAGGCGGTCTATGTGCCGACTCTGCACGCCGTCGCGGTTGTCATGTGTGAGAACGAGGCGCCGTATCATTGTGGGTCGTAGCTTCGGTCGTTACTCACTTCGCAGCTAGATCCACTTTATGGAGGCTGGAAGAATGAGCCTTTTAACCGTAGCAAATATAATTGCGCCAGTTTTGGTCATAGTCGCGTCCGTGTCGTGGATAATTTACAATTATCGAATAGCTTCTTCCAATACCCTTCTAGGTACTTCTCCTGAGAAAAATCCAGAAGTTTCAGCAGAAAACAAATCGCCAAACGATCCTTCTCCAAATGATAATTTCAGTCGGGATTACTCTGCTGATTTGCGAAGTGACATGGAAATAGTCTCTCAGAAGTTCCAAGGGAGAAATATTCAATATATTTTGAAAAACATTTAGCATCTATTATAGAATCTTCCTTAGCTAAGAATTGGAGGGTTCTAAAAACCTCTTGGTATTGAGGCCTACGCTGTGATTCCATTTTTCTGGTTCTGGTTGGAGGAATGGCGCTATGAAACAGGCGGGATTTTTTGACGTTGAAGAGCGGCTTGCTCGGTTAAGCGGTCTTGGCGACCAGCTTGAAGCGTTTTCCCGGACTGTGGATTTTGAGGTGTTCCGCCCGGAACTGGACAAGGCACTGGCCTATTCAGACGGGAGCAAAGGCGGGCGTCCACCGTTTGATCCGGTGCTGATGTTCAAGATCCTGGTGATCCAGACACTCAACAATCTGTCCGATGAACGGACGGAATACCTGATCAACGACCGTCTCTCCTTCATGCGCTTTTTAGGTCTGGGGCTGTCGGACCGTGTACCTGATGCCAGAACGGTATGGCTGTTTCGAGAGCGTCTGACCCAGGCTGGTGCGATTGGTGGTCTGTTCAATCGCTTTGACGCAACCCTGCGTAACGCTGGTTATCTGCCGATGTCAGGCCAGATCCTGGATGCCACGCTGGTAGCGGCTCCGAAGCAGCGCAATACCAATGCGGAGAAGGCGGATCTGCGTGAAGGACGGATCCCTCAGGACTGGCAGGACAAGCCGTCAAAGCTGTCCCACAAGGACAGGCATGCGCGCTGGACCCTGAAGTTCACGAAAGCGAAGCGACAGGAGGACGGGAGTATCCCTGCAACAGATCTGGCCATCCCGTTCTTTGGCTATAAATCGCACATCTCCATCGACCGGAAATTTCGGCTGATCCGCAAATGGAAGACGACAGATGCCGCCGCCAGTGATGGCGCGCGATTGAGGGAGGGCCTGCTTGATAAAAGCAATACAGCTTCAACGGTCTGGGCAGACACAGCCTACCGCTCAAAAGCCAATGAGGACTTCATGGAAAAGCAGGGCTTTGTCTCGAAGGTTCACAGGAAAAAGCCGCATCTCAAGCCTATGCCACGCCATATCCAGAGATCCAACGCAGGAAAGTCCGTTATCCGGTCGCGTGTCGAGCATGTCTTTGCCGATCAGAAATCACAGACGGGGCTGTTCGTCCGAACCGTAGGCATAACGCGGGCCACCATGAGGGTCGGGCTGGCCAATATCGTCTATAATATGCGCCGCTTTCTCCTCTTGGAGCGGATTAACGCCGCCGCGTAGCAATCCAGAGCAGGAAACCATCGCTCTGCTCAAAACCCAGAGTAAAAGTTAGACCAGGGAAGCAGCAGTCAACACGCTAAAAACCTGAAATCAGGCACAAGAGAAGTCAATCAAAGGTTTTTCGAACCCTCCAATTACAACATGGAGCACGCTGCGGGTTATACTATGGGTATCGATTTGCGCAACATGAATGAGAATTCAAAAGATGCTCTATTTAAATATAGTATTATACCTACACCAACCCTGATCAATTCTGCAATAATATTACCGAATATACAGAAGATGGATACACTCAAAACTATTTCAATTATTAATTCTATCCACAAAGTTTCTGATAACCCTAAAAATACACACCCAGCAGAAAGTTAATTAATCCATATCACAAATAATGCATAATTAGACTATCAACATGAGATAGTTCTCAAAAAATGTCATATCCTTTCATTTTTTGAATTTTTTAATAAATTCCTGCATTAATAATAAATTAATACTAATCAAGCATCATATCTACTTAACATTCCAGCAAAAGAGAATGAAGGGTGGCCACTACGACCGCCCCATAACCTCACACCCCCGCCAGCGCCTTCCTCTTCACATTGGGCACAGCTTTCGCTGATGTACTTTATCCCACAACGCATAGTGGGGGTGGAGGAATGAACATAATCGCCACAGATGGTGGCACAAACAATGTCACAATAAATTTCGGACCTCATGAAGCACGAGAAGCTCGGTCTAGCGCGTTAAATTGGGCTGGACTACAGCGCCTTCCCGCTACATTCACACGACAAGGTGTTGTTTTCCGCTGGTTTCAGGCTCGAGAAGAGTCAGGCCGACGGGGCGGCGATAAAGGCATCATTGAAAGTATTTCTGACAAGCCAGTTAATATCGGCTTCTCAAATGATGCCGTCAAAGAAGATATGCTGGGAGGAGCCCTATTCAAGATGATCTACGTTGTTGATGTTCACGGCCAATCCATTGAGGGTGCACCAGTATATTACCGTATTACAAGGGTAGAGGATAAATTCCCAATATAGCCCCTTTAATACCTACCCCCCCCACACACATAGATACCCCTCAATAAGCTTCCCAATTTGGTAAGTTTAGGTTATACGATGCCTATGCAGATCGTCGCCAAGAAAACCCTCACTGCCTTCTGGACCGTTCACCCACGCGCGCAATCTTCGCTGGAAACGTGGCACGTCACTGTGAAGAAGGCTGTTTGGGCTGGCCCTGCCGATGTTCGCGCTACCTACAATTCTGCGGATTTCGTTGGTGACAATCGTGTGATCTTCAACATTGGCGGCAACAACTATCGTCTGGTTGCTCACATCAACTACCAGTTCAAGGTAGTGCTGATTAAATTCGTTGGAACACACAAGGAATACGACAAGATCAACCCGGAGACAGTGTGATGGATATCAAACCTATCAGAAATGATGACGATCTCGATGCTGCCATCGCCGAGATTGGTCGTCTAATGGAACTCAACCCCAAGCACGGCAGCCAAGACGGCGACCGGCTGGAAATCATGACGGACCTTGTGTCGGCCTATGAGGACCGACGCTACCCTGTCGGCCTACCTGACCCTATCGACGCCATTCTCTGCCGCCTTGAGGACAAGGGCATGTCACGCCGCCAGCTTTGCGCAGAAGCCGGTGTTGCCGAAAGCAGGCTGAGCGATGCGCTTAACCGCAAGCGTGGCTTGAGCATGGGTATGGTGAGGGCCTTTTCTCGCATTCTGGGGCTACCTGCGGATTTATTGGTGCAGGAATATCCTGTCGCGGCTTGAGGTCTCACGGCAGGCCGAGTGAACTGGCGGCTTCCCATCCCCATTACCACGCATTAACCTTTCGCTACATTCGATGGCAGAGGTTGTGATGCGGAAGATTGTTGTCGTGCTTGGGTTGGTTGTGGGGGTTTCTGCTCAGGCACAGACATATAAGCCTGATTTTGACTGCTCAAAGGTCAATCAAGACGACAGTATTGCGGTCATGCTCTGCCAGAATAGCGACGCTGCGAAGGCTGAGCTTATTATGGATCAAGCTTACTATGCTTTGCGCCAAAAAGTGGGCCGATCTGGATGGAAGCAGCTTAAAGCTGAAATAAATGCTGATATGGATTTTCAGCATTGCCTGCGGCCAGATATCCCAGTCGGCGATCACTCAATCCCTTCAGCCGACCCGGAATGCTACATCTCGGACATTGATAAAATCACAGAGAAATACAGAAGGCGACTCTCCGGAGATGCTCAGGGAATTGGCCCGGCGGTTCCTGTTCCAGACCATTCATGATGTGGAACTGATGCTTGACCGGGAGCGATCGGGTCGTGAAGCCAGCCCTTCGGCCGGAGTGATCGACAGCCAGAGCATCAAGGCGCCGCACGCGAAAACAAGAGGTTACGACGCTGGAAAGAAGATTGTCGGGCGCAAGCGGCATATCGCCGTGGATACGGACGGACGCCTGCTGATGGTTAACCTGACGCCGGCAGACATCTCCGACAGCGCCGGAGCGCAGATGATCCTGGACGCGATCCGCAAGCGCTGGCCGTGGGTCAAGCATCTATTCGCGGACGGTGCCTATGACCGGCTTCAGTTGATGGACAAGGCTGCCTACCTGGACTTCGTCGTCGAGGTGATTCGTCGCAGGGACGGAGCGAAAGGCTTTGAGGTCCTCCCCCGGCGCTGGGTCGTGGAGCGAACCTTCGGATGGATGACCCGATGGCGACGCCTCGTGCGCGACTACGAGCGCCGCATCGATGTCTCACAGGCCATGATCTTCGTCGCCATGGGCGCCAATCTCACCCGACGAAACGCTCATCCATGAATTTCCAAACAGGCTCTAAGACTCAGGCTATCAAAGCATCTTAAGGAATGGGTGCAAAAATCAGCAGAGCAAAACAAAAGAAGTCAAAACGCAGAAGTTTTGTTTTGGCTGGAAAAAGCAAGCAATCGAGACGCAGGGGCGGTCGCCAAACTCATCCCCAGCGTCTCTCACAGTGAATAAGGAAAACACTGTTATGCCGAAATTTAGCATAAAAGCGAACATAGGTGCTACCTCTTTTGATGAAGCATCCATCCGCGCCATACTCAAGCCGAAAGCGCCAACCCACAACAAGGACATGAAGCCGGTCGTTCAGGATCGCGTCCGTGAGTTGGAGGCTGCGTGATGAACACTCTCACCACACCCATCGCCACCATGTCCTCCCGCGAGATTGCGGAACTGACGGGAAAGAGGCACGACCACGTTATCCGTGATATCGAAAAGATGCTGGATGATGTGAAAATCGACCACCCCAAATTTGGGGGCGTCTATGTTGACGTGAAGGGGGAGGAGCGGAAATGCTACAATCTCCCCAAGAACCTGACCCTCAACCTCATCGCAGGCTACCGGGCCGACGTTCGTCTGAAGATCATCGACCGCTGGATGGAACTCGAAGCAGCGCCAGCGATGCCCGCCATTGCCGTGAGCATCCTGCGCCTGAATACCGAGACGCGAAAGGAAAGACGCGCCCCCGGAGATGACCGCAGGAAATTCCCCATATTCTGGAGAGATTGCGCCGCTGACTGCGCATTGCCGCCCATTTGAGAAACGGCATACGCAAAGCCCTGCATGCCGGAGACAGACGATTGATCGTCTCGTAAAGTCTTCAAGAAGGGTGGATGCTAAAGGCGCTACCGTTGGCCCTCACTGGATTGAGTTTGGGCTTTCAATAAGCATGGCCATCTCTGTTCTCAAAGGAGACCCAACCGCTGGCGTAAAGCCGCCGCGACGAGAGAAGACAGAGGGAATACACTCATGGACCGATGGAGAGATTGAGCAATATGAGAATCGTTGGCCATCAGGAACCTATCAGCGATTAGCATTCACTCTCCTGCTCTACACCGGCCAGCGCCGATCAGACGTGGTCCGGATGGGGCCTGCTGACGTTCGTAATGGCAATCTGCACATCAAACAGAAGAAGACGAAGGCGGAACTGATCATCCCCATTCATCCAGCCCTTCAGAGAGAAATAGACCTGTGGCGCGGTGAGGCACAGGTCTATCTTCTTGGTACGCGTGGCAGACCACTGTCAGAGAACGGCTTCTACAACGTCTTCAAGGACTGGTGCCGTGAGGCGGGTTTACCGGAACGCTGCTCACCTCACGGGCTTCGAAAAGCGGTTGCTCGGAGACTGGCTGAAGCAGGGTGCTCGACACACGAGATCGCGGCCATCACAGGGCACAAAACACTCGCCGAAGTGGGACGATACACTCGCGCTGCATCACAACCGACAATGGCAAAATCTGGCGTCGATAAATTGCGCTGATTGTCTAAGGGTGTTTTTTGATTGTCTAAGTCTAGCGGAAATCGGCTGATTTATGCGGATTTTGTAGACCCTTGGCGGACCCGAAAGGATTCGAACCTTCGACCTTTGCCTTCGGAGGGCAACGCTCTATCCAGCTGAGCTACGGGTCCACTGCGCGTCTTACTACAGCAGACAGGCTGTGTTTGCCAAGAGGATAAACGCCTACGCAAAAACCACCTTCATCATGGGAGAGAAAGTCTGTCCGTCCGAGAAGGCAGCAACCCGAAAGGCGTCTCCTCATCTTGTCCGCCTTGCTGTTCAGCAGCCCATATTCCAGCGGAAATATCACCTCCAGAAGGCAACAAAACATCAGGCTGACTGAGCCAGGAGAGGACATCCACCAAAACACGCCTCCCTGCCTTTTCCCGCAACAGCAGATGATGCCCTCCAGGAATCAGGTCTCGCCTTACTGAAGAAGGAAAGCGCTCCCACGCCTCTGCCATAGCCTGAGCAGGAACAAGTTGATCGCGGTTTCCATACACAACCAGTGTGGGAAGCGTCTGCCATTTGGCGGCGTGAGCCGCCTGTGTCATCAGGTCGACAAGACCACTCAGTGCCGCAAGTTTCGTAACGTGCAGCGTCAGAGGATCAAAATAGAGTCGCCGTAATGCCTCGATGTTGTCACTCGCCACCACATGAACCGGCAACTCCCGCCCAGAAACGCCTCCATTGGGCGCAATAGCAGCCAGAAGATGGGCAGAAGTTCTGCCGACTAGTCCAGTATCCCAGACCGCAGGAGCCAGAAGAACCACACCGGAAAGAGAAAGACCGCTCGGGTGACTGGCCACAACCATCGCAATGGCGCCGCCCATACTCTCGCCCATCAGCCATAAGGGCTTCCCCGGATGCTCGGCGGCAAGTTGCTTCAGTTCCTCCCGCGCATCCTCGGCAAGACGACCAGAACCAACCCAGCCGCCACGGGCAGGCGCCGCTCCGAACCCTCGCAGGTCCGGAGCCCAGACGCTGAACCCCGCCTGCGCGAACAGAGGTGCTGATGTCTCCCAGGCGTCGCGACTGTCGTTGAAACCATGCAACGCCAGAATCACGCCTTTTTCAGCGCCTTGTGCTGGCCAGATACGGAGAGGAATACGGGCGCGGTCAGACAGCGTCAGCATACGATCGGGTGGCACAAGCCGGGCATATGTCGCGTAACGGAGAGGCACCCTGAGAACCGGTTCACGGGCACAGCCTGTCAGCGTCAGTGCAGTCAGGGTTAAAGCGGCCAATCGCCCGGAAAATCGCATGATATGATGAAAGCCAGACAAAAGAGCGTGCAGGTGGTTTGAACTCACGGCGTTCATGCGTATCATCGCGCACCCGACAGGCCAACCGGTGTGTCTCCCTGAAGCCGGTCGCAGGACCATCTCACAGGATCATGTTCATGCTTATTCAGCCTACCAACCCGACCCCACGGCCCCGGCTCGGCCATGTCGAGACAGTGATCGTGCAGAACCGCAAGATTTCCTGCGATGGTGGCCTCGGAGCGCTCGGACACCCCAAGGTCTGGCTGAAAATTGGCGGTGATCAGACAGTCTGCCCCTACTGCTCCCGCCTTTTCGTGCTGGACCCGAACGCCACACCGGATAGCGCGCACTGAGGTTTCTCACTCCATGACCCAAACGGGGAACAACGCTGGCATGCCTCACCTGATTCTGGTGGATGGCAGTGGTTTCATCTTCCGGGCTTTTCATGCCCTCCCTCCCATGAGCAATCCGGAAGGCGTACCGGTCAACGCCGTTTATGGCTTCTGCAATATGCTGACGCGCCTGATGCGGGAGCATGTCGGCACGCATCTAGCGGTCATTTTCGATGCCGGACGGGTCACATTCCGCAACGAGATCTATCCGCAGTACAAAGCTCACCGTCCGGACCTACCGGAGGATCTGATTCCGCAGTTCGGGCTGATCCGCGAAGCGAC
The DNA here is from genome assembly GCF_022483985.1 of Acetobacter sp. NCBI lineage: Bacteria > Pseudomonadati > Pseudomonadota > Alphaproteobacteria > Acetobacterales > Acetobacteraceae > Acetobacter > Acetobacter sp. Next base: position 1,338,629 of record NZ_JAKVME010000001.1, read on the forward strand.
CGCAGCCTTCGGTATGCCCGGAATTGAACTCGAAGGTTTCGAAGCCGACGACCTAATCGCCAGCTACGCCCGCTTCATCGAACAGACCGGCGGCCACTGCACCATTGTCTCTTCCGACAAGGATTTGATGCAGCTTATCGGCCCTCAGGTCGAGATGATGGACCCGATCAAACAGAAACCGATCAGGGCCGAGGAAGTCGAAGCCAAGTTCGGCGTCGGGCCGGATAGGGTCATCGACGTGCAGGCTCTGATGGGCGACCCGACCGACAACGTGCCGGGCATCCCCGGGATCGGCCCGAAAACAGCCTCCGCACTGGTCAGCGAGTTTGGCGATCTGGAGGCCGTTCTGGCCGCCGCGCCGGACATGAAAAAATCCAAACGTCGCGATTCGTTGATTGAGCACGCAGAAGCAGCCCGCATTTCACTCAAGCTGGTCACGCTGAAAAACGATATCCCCCTGCCCGTCCCCGTGACTGACATGGCCGTGCAGGAGCCGAATGAAGAAGCGCTGGGTGACTGGCTCGACCGGATGGGTTTCCGTTCGATCCGTCATCGGTTCGGTCTCGGAGACGGCAAGCCTCTGGCGCAGGCCGCGTCCGCAGCGGCGATGCGCTTCGCCAACGGCGGCACCACACCGGTCGCAACGCCTTCTCCCGAACAGGCTCCCTATAACGGTTATGAAACCGTCACGGATCTTGTCACGCTTGAAAAATGGGTAGCAGAGGCCCGCGCCGCCGGTGTCTGCGCCGTGGACACGGAAACGGACGGCCTCGATCCGCTGAAGGCCCGCATGGTCGGTCTCTCGCTGGCGACTGCTCCGGGCCGAGCCTGTTATGTGCCGCTGCTGCATGAAGGCACGCTGGAAGCCCCTGTCGGGCACCAGATTTCCGTGGCGGAGGCGGTGACTGCGCTTGAGCCGCTGTTTACGGACTCATCCGTGCTCAAGGTTTTTCAGAACGCCAAGTTCGACATACTGGTCTTCCGTGGTGCGGGCGCGGCTCCCATCGTGCCGGTCGACGACACGATGCTGATCTCCTACGCCCAGTCGGCCGGTCTGCATGGTCAGGGCATGGACGAACTCTCGAAGCTGCATCTTGGCCATGTGCCGATCACTTATGATCAGGTCACGGGAACGGGCCGCAACCGTATCCTTTTCCAGCAGGTGCCACTGGACAAGGCGACAGCCTACGCCGCCGAAGATGCCGATGTGACATTGCGTTTATGGCTGAAGCTGCGTCCCCAGTTGCGCACCAGCAAGGCGCTGGCTCTGTATGAAGGGTATGAGCGTCCGCTGATCACTGTGCTCAGTGACATGGAGCAGACCGGCATCAAGGTCGATGCCCATGAACTGCGCCGCCTTTCGGAGAATTTCGAAGGTCGCATGGGCGTCATCGAGAAAGAGATTCACACGGTTGCCGGACGCATCTTCAATGTCGGCTCGCCCAAGCAGCTTGGTGAAATCCTGTTTGATGAAATGGGACTGCCCGGCGGCAAGCGTGGCAAGACCGGCGCGTGGAGCACGGATTCCTCTGTGCTGCAGGAACTGGCGGATCAGGGACAGGAGCTTCCCGAAAAAATCCTTGCGTGGCGTCAGCTTTCCAAACTGAAGAGCACCTACACGGACGCACTGCTCAAGCAGATGGACCCAGCCACAAACCGGGTTCACACCACATTTCAGATGGCCATCACCACAACAGGCCGCCTGTCCTCCAACGACCCGAACCTCCAGAACATTCCTGTCCGCACGGAGGAAGGCGCGCAGATCCGCAAGAGCTTTATCGCCCCTGAAGGCAAGGTTCTGCTGTCCGCCGACTATTCCCAGATCGAACTCCGTCTGCTGGCCAGCGTCGCGGATGTGCCGACATTGCGGGAAGCATTCGCTCTGGGGCAGGACATTCACGCCCGCACCGCCTCCGAAGTGTTCGGTGTACCGCTTGAAGGCATGGACCCGCTGACCCGCCGACGCGCCAAGGCCATCAATTTCGGCATCATTTACGGCATTTCGGCCTTTGGACTGAGCAAGCAACTCGGTATTTCCATGGGTGAGGCTCGCGCCTATATCGACGCCTATTTCGCCCGCTATCCCGGCATCCGGGATTACATGGACGAACGCAAGATCGAAGCGAAGGCACATGGCTATGTCGTAACGCCGCTCGGACGCCGCTGTTATGTTCCCGGCATTACGGCGAAAAACGGCGCACAACGCTCCTATGCCGAGCGTCAGGCGATCAACGCGCCATTGCAGGGAGGGGCTGCGGACATCATCAAGCGGGCCATGGTACGGCTGCCGCATGCTCTGGCGGAAGCCGGTCTGCCTGCCACGATGCTGTTACAGGTGCATGACGAACTTCTGTTTGAAGTCGAAAAACGCGCAGCGGAGACAACTGCCGCGCTGGTGAAGAAAATCATGGAAGGCGCGGCAGACCTGCCCGTGCCGCTGGTTGTCGAGACCGGCATTGGGGCCAACTGGGCCGAGGCGCACTGATGAACACTTTCCCTCCTCCGTCCGGTCTGAAGAAAAGAACAGGGCTGCTTCTCACACTGGCGATCGCGGCAGTCGCCTGTATTGCCGGGTATGGCGCCTACAGGGCTTCGGACGCCATGGGGCCGGTTGCCTCGTCAAATGGCAATGAAGTTGGCGGCAGCTTCCGTCTGATGGATTCATCGGACGGCACCATGACCGACACACATTTCCGCGGGCGATGGATGCTTGTCATGTTCGGGGCGATCCACTGCACGAACGACGCCTGCACACCCGCCCTGACCCGCCTGAGCACAGCTCTTCAGGCCGTCGATCCGGCGCGGAAGAAATTCGCACCGCTCTTCATCAGCCTCGATCCAAACCGTGATCTTGCAATGAATCTTCGGCAGTATGCCCTGAAGTTCAACGCCAAGATCATCACCGGCACGGCTGCGCCGGCCACTCTTGAAGCGGTCGCCAGAGAATATCAGGCTCCAATCGTGAGACATCCTGATCCGGAATGGGAATATACATACGAAATCTCTCCGCGCATCGTGATCATGAACCCCGAGGGACGCTACACGGGAACGATCGAAACTGCGGCCAGCGCCGAAGACATGGAAAAACGTCTCCGTACTCTTCTGGAGCAGCACTGACGGATGCATCGTGGTTTCCGATCTTCTTTTCCAGCGGCTCTCAACTCTGTTGATGACGGTTCTGCGCCGTTATTTCCCGCATTCCTGTATAAAATCAGAAAAAAGAAGATTGTTTCATCTCTTTTCCTGAACATGGCCTTACTCCCGGCGACTCTGCATGCGGCAACCGTCACGCCCGGCGCGCCGGACAGCGCCGAGGCTGGCGGTATCCTCCGCATAACCGCCGAGAACTCGGGCGGAACGCTCGATCCGCAGATCAGCTACGTTCACATCACCTATCAGATGGAAGCCATCGTCTATGACGGGCTGACCACCTTCGCCAAGACGCCAAGCCAGCTCGGCAGTCACGCCGTCCCTGACCTCGCGGAAGCTCTGCCGGAACCGCAGGACGATGGCAGAACCTATGTATTTCATCTGCGGCACGGCATTCGTTTTTCAAGCGGCAAGGAAGTGACACCGGATGACGTGGTCGCTTCCATGCAGCGGATTTTCAAGGTGAACAGCCCGACCGCAGGCCCGTATTACAGTCATATCGTCGGCGGTGATGCCTGCCTGAAAGATTCCGGTCACTGCACGCTTGCCGGAGGCGTGAGCGCTGATGACAAGGCATGGACCGTCACCTTTCATCTGACACATCCGGACGCCGAATTTTTTGACCGGCTGGCGTTTCAGCACGCCTCCATCATGCCTGCCGACACTCCGGCGCATGATACCGGCAATGACGCCCCCCTCGGGACCGGCCCCTACAGGATTGTCTCCTATGAGCCCAATTCCGGCCTGAAAATGGAGCGCAACCCCTACTTCAGACAGTGGGATGTTGTGGCGCAGCCGGCAGGCTATCCCGACGAAATCCGCTACTCCTTCGGGCTGGACCCGGAAGCCGCCGTCACAGCCATCGAGAACAACCAGTATGACTGGATGCTAGAAAGCGTGCCGCTGGACCGGCAGGCGGAAGTCGGAGCCCGCTTTTCAGACCGCGTGAAACTGATAGATCAGCTCGCCATCTATTACGCCGCGCTGAACGTGAACCTGCCGCCTTTCAACGATCTTCGCGTCCGGCAGGCACTGAACTACGCACTGAACCGCAAAGCGGTGGTGATCTATAATGGCGGTCCGGCAGTCTCCACCGCAGCCTGCCAGATGCTGCCTACGGGCGCTCCTGGATATGAGCCGGGCTGCGCCTACACAAAGGGCGCATCCCCGGATCATCCCGCTCCGGACTGGAAAGAACCCGATCTCGAAAAAGCCCGTAAACTGGTTGAAGAAAGCGGCACCAAAGGCCAGAAAGTGGTTATTGTCACGCCGGGTTCGGGTGGCTCGGGCGCCATCGCCAACGAGATTCGCTCCACGTTGGTCGATCTGGGCTATGTCGCCTCCGTGCGTCCCATTACGCCGGTGATCGAGTTCAGTTATATCCAGAACAGCGATAATAAAGTTCAGATCGGGCTGACGGGCTGGAGCGCGGATTACCCTTCCGCATCCTCCTTTCTGCGCACACTGTTTTCCTGCGAGACGTTCGTTCCGCATTCGAGCAATTCCATCAATGCCTCCCAGTTCTGCGACCCGAAACTGGACGCGCTGATGGACAGGGCCGAGGAAGTTTCTCTGACGGATCAGAAAGCGGGCGATGCGTTGTGGGCCGAAGCGTCTCGCGCCCTGATGGCGCAGGCCCCTGCCCTGCCGCTCGATCAGACCCGCCGCGTGGCGCTGATGTCCACCCGCGTCCATGGCGCGTTCGACACTCCGATTTATGAGGCCATTTTTTCGCAGATGAAGCTGCGCCGGGCGGGAGATGCCCAAGGAGAAGCGCGGTGAGCGGTGTGCAGGACGCAACGCCTCCGGGACCATGGCGGAGCGCGTTCCGGGCGCTGGCGCGTAATCGTGCGGCAATGACGGCGCTGGGCGTGCTGGGTCTTATGGTGCTGCTGTGTCTACTCGCACCGTTTTACGCGCATGATATCGCCCATACCAATCCCTTCCGCGCCAATGTCGCCGGGTCGTTCACGCTGGACGGCAAAACCATCGACATCATGCAACCGAATGACAATCCGCTGCATCTGGGGCTGACGCCCGCGGGTCCGACATGGAACCCGTCCGCCTACATGCTCGGCTCGGACAGTCAGGGTCGGGATGTGGCGGCTCGGCTGCTGTATGGCGGACGGATTTCCCTGCTGATTTCCTTCGCGGCGGCGGCGCTGTGTATCCTCATTGCCAGCGTGGTCGGCATTCTTGCGGGATTCTTCAGCGGCATCGTGGATATGGTGCTGTCACGCATCATGGACATCATGTGGGCCGTGCCGGTCTATCTGTTCGCCATCTCGCTCTCGATCGTGACCATCAGTGACGGGCTGCATATCGGTCCGATCAGACTGGAAGCGGATAACCTGATCATCCCCATCGCCATTATCGCGCTGGTGTATATGCCTTACGCCGCACGCCCGATCCGGGGACGGGTCATGGCGTTGCGAAATGCCGATTTCGTCATGGCGGCGCGCAGCCTCGGCGTGCCACGTTGGCGTATCCTGTTGGTGGACATCCTGCCGAACGTCGCCAGTTCCATCGTCGTGCTGGCTCCCTTGCTGGCCGCCTTTGCGCTGCTGACTGAGTCCGCGCTGTCCTTCCTCTCCATCGGTGTGCAGGCTCCGACTGCCTCGTGGGGGACGATCATTCAGGACGGCGAAGGGCTGATCTACTCCCGCCCGATGGTCGCCATCGCGCCGGGTCTGGCCATCGTCATTGTCGTGGTGGCGCTGAACGTGCTGGGCGATGGATTGCGGGATGCGCTGGACGAGCGCGAGACCAGCAAGAGGGGCGCGTAATGCTGAAAGCCCTACTCCAGAGGTTCGGTCAGACTGTCTTCGTGCTGTTCGGGATTTCCGTTCTGGTGTTTCTGGTGTTCTTCGCAACACCCGGAGCGGACCCGACCTCACGCATCGCCGGCAAGAACGCTTCGCCCGAAACCATCGCCAAGGTGCGGCAGGAATACGGGTTCGACCGTCCTCTGCCTGTCCAGTATGCGACCATGATGAAGAAGCTCTTCATCACGCAGGATCTGACCTCCTACGCCAATCGTGGCGAGAAGGTCGTGCCTGAACTGATCAAGGCCGCGCCCGTCACCTTGTCGCTGGCGACCGGTGGCGCTGTGATCTGGGTGGTGGCGTCCATCCTCATGGGCACGGTCGCGGCGGCGTTTCGCGGCACATGGATCGACCGGACACTGATGGCCATCGGGCTGGTCGGCATCTCCATTCCGGTGTTCTGGCTCGGTCAGGTCGGCAACCTCATCACGCAGGCGCGCTATCACGACACATGGCTGTTCTCCTGGGTGCCTGCGCTTGGCTATGTGCCATTCGCGGAAAGCCCGGTCGGCTGGTTCAAGGCGCTGATCATTCCGTGGTGCACGCTCGCGGTGCTTTTCATCGGCGTCTATGCCCGCGTGCTGCGCTCTGATCTTGTGACCGTGTCCGGCGAGGATTTCATGCGAACGGCCCGCGCCAAAGGGCTGTCCCCGAGCCGCGTGCTGCTGGTGCATGGTCTGCGGACCTCCATGATCACCTTCGTCTCCCTGTTCGGTATGGATTTCGCGCAGTTGATCGGCGGCGGCGCACTGCTGACGGAAGTGGTGTTCGGTCTTCAGGGTGTCGGGCGGCTGACCTATCAGGCGCTCTCTGCGCTCGATCTGCCGCTCATCATGGCCAGCGTGATGTATTCCGCCGTGTTCGTCGTGCTGGCGAACGCGCTGGTCGATGTGATCTACATCTTTCTCGACCCGAGAGTCCGTGATGGCCGGTGATGCTCCCCTTCTCGACGTGCGCGACCTCTGCGTGAGCTTCCGTTCGGGCGGACGGGATGTGCCGATCATCGAAAACGTCTCGTTTACCGTGAGTGAGCAGGAAATCCTTGGCATCGTTGGGGAATCAGGCTCAGGCAAGAGCGTGACGGCTATGACCATCATGCGTCTGATCGACGATCCGGGCGTCAGTCTGCGTGGTTCAGTCCGGTTCCGTGGGCAGGAGTTGACCACTCTGCCGCAGAAAGCGTTCCGGCCCATACGTGGCCGCGAAATCGCGATGATTTTTCAGGACCCTATGACGGCCTTCACGCCGGTTTACACGATCGGCTGGCAGATCGACGAGGCGATCCGCGTTCATGAGCGCGTCTCGAAGTCCGAGGCCCGCACACGCACGGTGCGGCTACTTGGCGACATGGGCGTGCCGGACCCGGAGCGCACCGCCAACCGCTATCCGCACCAGTTGTCCGGCGGCCTGCGCCAGCGTGCGATGATCGCCATGGCGCTGTCCTGCAATCCGGCCCTGCTGATCGCCGATGAACCGACCACGGCGCTGGACGTGACGGTACAGGCGCAGATTCTCGATCTTCTCCGCAATCTCCGCACGGATTACGGTTCAGCCGTCATGCTGATCACACATGATATGGGTGTTGTGGCCGAGACCTGTGACCATGTGATGGTGCTGTATTCCGGACGTGTAGCCGAGCGTGGACCTGCGTCGGCGATCTTTGCCCAGCCCGCTCATCCCTATACGGCGGCGCTGCTGGACTCGATTCCGCCACTGACCGGACCACGGCCAGTTCGCCTGCCGTCCATCGCAGGCGCTACCCCTGCTCCGCTGGAACGCCCCCCCGGCTGTGCCTTTGCGCCACGTTGCCATTATGTGCATGATGCCTGCGAGGTTCTGCCGTCGCTTGTGCAATGGGCCGAACAGGATGTCGCCTGTGTTCTCCCGACGGAAGACCGCCCGCTTGCACCGCGTCTGACTGCAGGAACCGTTCAATGAGCGAGATTCTGAAAGCCATCGACCTTTGCAAGGAATATCGTCTTCCTCATGGAAAGACACTGCGGGCTCTCGACACTGTTTCCCTGACGGTTCGTTCTGGAGAAGTGCTCGGCCTTGTCGGGGAATCCGGCTGCGGCAAATCCACGCTGGGGCGTTGCCTGCTGCGCCTGACCGATTTGACATCCGGCACGATCCTGTTCGAAGAGCAGGATATTTCGCGCGTGAATGATCGTGCGCTCCGACCTGTCCGCCGTCAGATGCAGATGGTTTTTCAGGATTCCTACGCTGCACTCAACCCGAAGCGACGGATCGGTGATCTTCTGGCCGAACCGTTGCGCGTCCACCCTGATGAGAACGGTCAGAGACGCAATCGTCACACGATCGAGGCGCGGCTTGATGAACTGATGGACCTCGTGAGCCTGCCTCGCTCCGCTCTGGCCCGTTATCCGCATGAATTTTCCGGGGGGCAGCGCCAGCGGATCAACATCGCCCGTGCGTTGGCGCTCTCGCCACGACTGATCATCGCGGATGAACCAGTTTCCGCGCTGGATGTGTCGGTGCAGGCCCAGATCGTCAATCTCTTTACCGATCTCAAGGAAGAGCTTGGTCTGACCTATATCTTTATCGCGCATGACCTCGCCGTGGTCAGACAGATCTCGACGCGTGTGGCGGTGATGTATCTCGGCGCGATCGTGGAACTCGGCGATACCGACACAGTCATGCAGTATCCTGCGCATCCCTATACGGCGGCCCTGATTTCCGCTGTCCCGGAGCCGATCATCGGAGCCGAAGACAGACGCATCCTGCTGCATGGCGATGTACCGTCGCCGATCTCGCCCCCTTCCGGCTGCCGCTTTCATACCCGCTGCCCGAAAGCGGAAAACCGCTGTTCACAGGAAGCGCCTGCGCTCCAGCCGGTAGGCGACAAACGGGAAGTCGCCTGTCATTTCCCTGATATAAGGGAGGCAGGCAATAGCTGGTCTGGAGTGGATATGTGACTGGAAACAGAACCAGTTTTCTCTGGTATCCGGTGTGAATGGCAAAGGCCACCACCGGCTTCGCTAGACTACCCAACACTCCTGCTTTGAAGGCAATTCTGCATAAACAGGTCTGTCAGCCTCTTACAGAACGAAACAGCACTGTCCACATGCCGTTGAAGGGAAGTCGAAAACAGGATTCTTCTTTAACAGAGTTGTAGAAAACTCCATTTTATTCAGACGTCTTTACAAGACTGAATGGTTGACTGCGAGAGCAGCCTTCTACAATCACGGCGGTCACGTCTGCATGTCTGCAATCCACGTCGCCACACTCTTAGAGTTCCGGCTCAGGGATCTGGCCCCGAGCCGAAACATTACGTCTTTCCGATCCACAGATCGACGTGGTCTTCTCAGAAATCGGCCTTGATAGAACCGAAAGCAGTCCTCGGCATGCCAAGGATCATGGACTGGAAGCTGTAACCACTCGCTGAATCCAACGGGTTTCCGTTTTCGCCCATCGTGGCTATATAATATTGATTGGTGATGTTGTTGAGGTTGAACGCCACGGTCAGACCTTTCACGAAACCTCCCAGACGCGACCCATCATCCGATGGCTTTTTGACATGCCATTGCAGGCCAAGATTGGCGAGCCAGTAACTGGGAGCGTGAATCTGCCCGGAATAATCGTAATTTCTGTGACCGATATAGTTTCCTTCGATATAAAAGCTCAGGCTGCGCCAGTCATAGGCGAGATTTGCCTTGTACATGAAGCGCGGATAGTTCACGACCTGCTGATTTTTCGTGTGATAAGCCACACCCTGCTGTGTAATATTCTGATCGTAAACTGCGTGGTTATAGCTTACACTGTTTGAGATCGAGAGGTTATGGATCGGACGGATGACAAACTGCGCATCCACGCCGTTCATGGTTATGCTGCCAACATTCGCGACCGCTGACACTGGATTGAGCAGCGACCCGGAGGTGATCTGCTGAAGGCGATTGAAATAGTTGGTCCGGTAGGCATACACCGAAGCATCCATCAGGCGATCCGAGTAACGGTAACCGATGGCGTATGTCCAGTCCTTCTCCGGTCGGATTGAATTGCGGCTCAGATTATAGGCCGCTTGTGTGACTGCGAAAGGCGAGGCTGACAGTTTGAAGCCCGATTCCATGTAGGTTCGGGCATTTTCAGAAATATCTATAAATATTTCATGGTTTTTCAGGAATCTGTAATCGACGCCGATATGCGGGAGAAAGGCCTTTGCCGTAGTCAGGCTTTCACCAGAGGTGATGCCTCCACCAGAGGTGCCATAGTAGGCGGTGCTCAGATATCCGTCACCGACCCTCTGTGTCGAGAGAATGGATTTGAAGCCGAAATGCAGGGCCAGATTCTGGATGGGACGGTATGTATCGTTTACAAATGCTGTAAAGGTGTTGGAATTGTAGTTCTGATTGAATATTTCGGCAAAAGGATTGCGTAACCGCCCGAGATTGTTCGGGAGCCCTCCCACGATCTGGCCATTGACAACATTGGGCTGTTCATACGCCCACATTGAAGACTGGTAGGAATTGTTTTCATACCAGACACCAAGGCCGATATGGTTCCGCGCAATGTCGTAGGACATCTTGGACAGAATACCGAACCGCCGGAAAGAGGGCTGTTTGACAATTTCACTGAGCGGCGAACCATTGGGCGAGGCGAAATAGGGAGAATTCCAGCCGGTTTTCTGCATATCAGCATGACCGTAGGCGGTAGTCACCCATTTCAACTGGTCTGTCAGGGTCAGGTCCGATTTCAGGTATCCCATGAAACCGTGTTCGTTGGTCGGTCCGTCATAATAGGAGGCGTCCAGCGGGTCGGACAGTTTCTCAAACCCTTTGGGATAAATCCCTTTGCTGGCGTTGACGGCCGCCAGATATCCGCTTGCTTTCCCATTATAGTAATTGTCCACCTTGTATCCCAGTTTCTGGATAACTTCCGGTGACAGGTCCTGATATTCGTAAGAATGCATGTCATAATAATTGAAATACGCTGACAAGGCGCTTTTCTGCGCGATCGGCTGGATCAGCTTGGCGGTAGCCTGCTGCGAAAACTGCTGACCAGCGCCTTTCCATTTCTGCTGGTCATTACGCAGATAGGAAACATAGAACCTTGTTCCTGTCGCGTTCAGATCGCCGCTGTCTATCCGCGTATAGGTATGGTACATCGAATAGCTGCCGAACCCCTGCTGAATGGAAGCTCCGAGCTTGTGGGCAGGATCGATGGACCGATAGGCCAGTGAACCACCGAGATTATTACTGGCCGCGACCTCTTCCGCGCCAGCCGACTGCGACACATCGATCCCAGCGACATTCTCCGGCGCCACCGCGAGAGTTGGATTAACACCGTTATAGTTGCGATAAGTCATTTCCCCGAGAGGCATGTCATCCAGCGTGACGCCGACATCCTTTTGGGCAAAGCCGTGCATGTAGATCTGCGTTCCCCATGTGGACGCTCCCAGTGCATCGGCAGACTGGAAATTGATCCCCGGCGACTGATTCAGGGCCGCCATCGGGTTCATGCCCGGAGACAGACGCTCGATGGCGGCTCTCGTGACCAGAACATGTCCAGCGGCCGCACGACGACGGATGGAAACCTTGATCGCTTCCCCTTCGCCAGAGGCCTCCATGGAAGTGGGAGCCTTGTGTTTCCGGGCCACCACCGCCGGTTTGGACGCAGCGTTGGGAGATCCGGACGCCTGATGACGATGCGTGCTGGCGGCAAGAGCGCCATTGTGGAACGAGGGATAGGAGGACAAAATCGTTGTCATACAGAGTGCAGATAAAAAGACCGTTTTTCTTTGTATCGTGAACAATCTCATCACAGACATGACGCTCCTCTCATGAAGCTCGCAAGCTCGTTAGGATGCGTATTCGATAGCTTTTCTGTTTCGATATCGGAATAAAAAAACCGACGGTTTTCAGGCATATTGCGACAAAGCCGTTTCTTTTCCAGACCATCACCTCAAGCTGGGCTTTCAAAGCAGAACATATCAAGTATTTGTAATTACAAGGTTTATTTTAAATCAGATTTTTATTTCCGTGGTTTGACCTGCTGATTGGCAATAAATCCTTCTGGCTCTGAAAACCAGATTTTGAAGATGTATTTTCAGAGAATGTTAGACCGATGAACAGTCTGAGGCTTCATCCGGAACATCAGGGTTAGGCCTGTCTCCCGATACGGAACCAGCGGCAGGTTGAAGCATATGTTCCGACAGGCCGTTGCTCTGTTGGTGTTGGTCACCGACTGCATCAGCGTAAACCCGCCTGTCGGCCGTAACAACGAAAAGAAAAGGGTTCCTTCGACCGCTTGGCCTTCAACAATATCAAGAGGAAAAAAGCCTGCGGGTAACGTCTGGAGCGTTTGCCGCTTGAGATACTGGGACACGTTCAGCGTATCAGAGGCACAACAACGGCAGCAACGCATAAAGGCGATCACTCCGGGCAGGCCAGACAGTACCGACGCAGGACCATCAGCATCGTTTCTCCAGACAGAAGGGCCACTCTGCCCGATCCACCTTCTGATCAATGACAGTTTGGCGCAGCGCGACGGACGATGCTGTCGGTCGCCATGTCTTGTCAGAACGCCACGCTTGATCGCGTTCCCTCTGGCTCCGTCCATTCAGACCGGATTACAGATACAAACATAACTTATGGTTTATTAATGAAACTTATTCGATCAGATGTTTCCGTCTGATCGAACATTGCTCCAGGCAGCCAAACCTGGAGCAATGTCCCGTATTGTCTCAGTAATCCAGAGCTGATGGCTGGCTGCCATACCAGCCATCAGAAACTGCGCGCATATTATTTGCTGTACAACTGATCAAATACGCCATTTTCACTGAAATGCTTTTTCTGCACAGCCTGCCAACCACCAAGGCTGGCGATATCAAACGTCTCGATCTTCTGAAAAACACCTTTGGTTTCAGCGAGAATCGTAGGGTCAACTGGACGGTAATAATGCTTTGCCCCGAGTTTCTGTGCTTCCGGCGTGAAGAGGAACTCTGCATAAGCGGTCGTGACGGCCTCGGTGCCATGCGCCTTGACGTTCTTGTCAACGACGGCGACAGGCGGTTCCGCAAGAACGCTGACAGACGGCACAACGATATCGAACTGATCCGGCCCGACATCGCGGGCGGCGAGCAATGCTTCGTTTTCCCACGCAATCAGCACGTCACCCAGATGGCGTTGCACGAAAGAGTTGGTCGCCCCTCGCGCTCCTGTGTCGAGAACAGGAACATGCTTGAAGAGAGCTTTCAGATAGTCTTTTGCAGCATCTTCCGACTGACCGTGTGTGCGAAGCGCCCAGCCCCACGCGGCAAGATAGTTCCAGCGTGCGCCGCCGGATGTTTTGGGGTTGGGCGTGATGACCGAAACATCGTCACGGATCAGGTCAGGCCAGTCGTGAATATTCTTCGGATTTCCCTTGCGCACCAGAAACACGATCGTACTGGTGAACGGAGTGGAATTATGTGGCAGACGCTTCTGCCAGTCGGCTGCAAGCAGACCGTGCTGGGCCAGAATGTCGATATCGTAGGCCAGCCCCAACGTGACGATATCAGCCGGCGCGCCTTCCAGAACAGAGCGTGACTGAGCGCCGGAACCGCCGTGAGAGGTTTTCACCAGCACCCGGTCATCAGGATGATCCTTTGACCAGAAGGCGGAAAAAGCTTTGTTGATATCAGCGTAAAGCTCACGCGTTGGGTCATATGAAACATTCAGGAGCGACCAGCTTGCGGCATGCGCTGCATGCACGCCCCCCACAAAACCGGCCACACCGGCAGCCACTCCGCCCTTGAGAAGCGCACGACGGCTGAAAGCAAAAGTATTCTTCATGACATGTCTTCCTGTCTTTTCGCTCAGAATGCCGCCTGCGCTCTGGCAACAATGGCGTTTCCATCACGGCCGAGAACATTCACGCCACCGCTGACACCTTTCGAGCGGGACACGATGTAGCGGGCGTAATCGAGCATGAATTTGATGTGCTGGTTGGGATACCAGTTGAAGCCTGCCTGCCACACGGTCTGCTGATTACCGTTGACGCCGGTTCCTCCCTGACTGGCGACGTCACCAAGGTCAGTCACGCTCCAGCGACCGCTGACTTCCAGCGCGCCCCAGTGATTATGAGCCGGATCGAAGTCATATTCGACACCCGGGCTTGTAAACGCGGCGATCTTCGGATTGTAGGCACGCGGATGACCGAAAATCGTATAGTTGGCGGCCACATACCAGCCGTCAAAGCCCAGCGAAGGCAGGTTGCTGCCCGCAGGCTGATTCCCGCGGGAAACGCCGATATGGTAATATTCGCTTTTCAGCAGAAGATTTTTCCAGCGGAAGGCAAGCTGCGGTCCTGCCGCCCATATCTGCGACACATTCTTGAGCGCACCGGATGTCAGCAGGGAAGTCTCTCCCAGCGGAACCTCCATGTTGTCACTGAAGGTATAGTTACGACCAGAAGAGTTTTCATTAAGCTTGAAAGCGGCTGTCGCTCCAGCGCCAACATGGACATCAATGTCCTTGCTCACATAAGGACGACCGGCGATACGGGCCACACCACCCGTCTGGCTGTCGGTGATGGTCGTATCCTTGTTACGGTCGCCAAATTTCTGGCCCGTGAAATAGGCCGCTGCCAGCCAGCGTTTTTCCCAATGCTCGCCGCCCACGCTGAAGCGCGCAACGCCGCCTGCAATGTTACGGACCAGATCAACGATGGTAGGACGCTCAAGGAATTCAAACGCACCCGAGCGTTCAGCACTTTCTTCTTCCATACGCGGCTGGAAGTAGCCCACTGTCAGCATGGTGTTCCTGAGACCGGTATAGTTCAGGTTCGCTTCAAACAGACCAACAGTGCCATCGACGGAACTGGACCCGAAATCAGGCGTCACGTTGACGACCCAGTCCTTGTAGCGCCAGGAAAAATATAAACGCAGACGACGCGCATTCTGGGTAAAATTGTTGAAATTTCCCTTGGCTTCACTACCACGCGGGCCCGCTCCGAGAAAGCCTCCGAAATCTTCCTGCGCAAGCAGACCGACTGAAAAGGCGTAAGAACCGTCCTCAGAAGCAATGGTCGGCCTTCCCTTCGGGAAACCAATCTGCATGCCACCAATCTGTAGGGTTTCGTTCTTGGCATTGGCTGCCTTGAAATCAGCCCATGACTGCACAGGCCCTTCCGGAAGGGCAATCCGGCTTTCAGACGGAGACCGCGGTCCACTCGGACGGGCGGCAACCTGCGAGAAAACCGGCTTCACTTCATCGGAGCCAGCACTGGCCAGATGGGAGTCATGGTGCCGGAACCGCGCCGCGTTTTCATGAAGCGGGCTGCCACGGCCATGATCACCACTGACCTGCGCCCGAAAATCATGACGCATTTCCGCCATTTCCTGCCGCATGGCCGCGAGTTCACGGCGCAACTCCAGCACTTCAGGGTCGGTGGAACGCGCTTCCGCATGGTGCGGAAGAGTGGAAGCAAGAAACGGTGAAGCCAGAAACAATGTTCGGCGGAGTGTCGTGTTCATGGAAAGCCCGGTCACTTGAGAAAACAGCAGTTGTTTTGGTTTATGTCAGAAAAAGCGGATCATGCGTCGGTTCAGATTACATAATCCACGGCAGGAAGAGACTGATCCATTGTCAGGGAAGGTAATCCCGTGTGTTTTTTCCCCACAGGCCGTGCTGGATTACCAACAACGGTCGTATAAGGCTCAACAGACTTCAAAACGATCGCTCCCGCGCCTATTCTGGCGCCTTCGCCAATCTCGATATTGCCCAGCACTTTTGCGCCGGTTCCAATCAGCGCGCCACGGCGCACCTTGGGATGTCGGTCTCCCCCTTCCTTGCCTGTCCCGCCCAGCGTGACGTTCTGGAGAAGGGCGACATCATCTTCCACCACAGCGCTTTCACCCACCACAATCCCGGTACCATGGTCGAACATGATTCTTTTCCCGAGTTTCGCGGCTGGATGAATATCCACAGCAAAGAGTTCCGACGCCCTACCCTGAATATAACGCGCCAGAAATTTCCGGTTTTCCTGCCATAGCCAGTGAGCGACACGATGCGCCTGCACAGCCTGAAATCCCTTGAAAAAGAGAAACGGTGTAATGTGATCGACAGCCGCGGGATCTCTTTCCCGGATTGAACGCAGATCCGCCGCCACCGTTTCAACAGCGCCCGGCCATGTCAGAAAGAAGTCTCGGATCAGGACTTCCAGAACTTGAGCGGGCACCATCTCTCCCGCAAATTTGGAGGAGAGGAGACGCGCCAGCCCTCCCGCCAGATCGGGCTGATCCAGAATGCAGCTTCGGATCAGCCCCACCAGAACCATATCGGCATTGAGACGCGCTTCCTTGCGCATTGTCTGCCAGAGTTCGGCCGAGCTTTCTTCCTGTGCGTGAAGAGGCAGGCTGTGGCCTTTGTGGGACACAGCCACAGGCTCACGATCTCCCTGCATCAACGCCCCGACCGCGAGACGCTCAGACCGGGCGATGAACACGGGAGCCTCCGTTTCGCGCGGAACCACGGAACTGGGAGACTGCGCGACGCACCAGTTCTCTTCGCTCGTTCAGAATCTGATTATGCAGGGCGCGGACGCTGTCATGCGTCGCGTAGAAACGATGGGACGTCCGGTTGGTGTCCAGAATGATGGTGCCCAGAAAAACACCATCGATTTCAACTGTATGAGATTCATACATGGCAATCTGCCTTCATGACCAAAATGGCTGGCCGGCAGATCGCTGCCGGCTATCGGGGGTAAGTGACACCCATCATGGTGCCGACGCAGTCGGCCCGACATCGGGCCGTGCGACACATTCGATCTGACATCGCGTGCATGCCTCTCATCTTTCTCACAGCATCCTGCGTGCTGACGGTGCATTAGAGGCACACTCACACCGCAGGGTCAATAAACAACGACAGCGTAAGATGATATAATAACAACAAAAAATCATATAACTATTTTATATAGTTTAATTATAATTCAATTATATCAGATAATTATGATAAAAATTGCTCATACCACACTTTCATAAAAAAATTTCACATCCATAATCTCTCTTATCCGACAGAATCGAAACCGCTTGATAAAATCGTATATAATATATCACTATTGAATTTTGTTATAAGAGCGTCATTGTCACAAATATTTTTCGCAGCATCCTTAAAAGACAGGCCCCTCTGCCAAAAATAAAAGAAAAAATCTCATCAGATACAATTTGCCACGAGACCCAGAAACGCCGCTTTTCCGAAAGCATCTTCACAGGAAGCGTTTGCCCTCTGAGAAAACCATCAGTAAGCCATGATCAGGAAAGCATGCACGACATCGGACGCAGGAGACTTTCTCAGAGGTTCACCCTGCTTTCATGTTGGGCGCGGATACGTCGAACACAGAACGCATCCTAAAAAGTAATTTACTGGCACCCCGCCGTGCCTGCTGTCACAGAGGGCGATATGAACATTCCATCCAGTTCAGAGCAGGCCGGAAACAGGTCGGCATGAATGAGATCGTTCTGGTCGCGCTGAAGCGTCCCTATACGTTCGTCGTCCTGTCGATCCTGATTCTGGTTTTTGGCCTTCGCGCTATTGTATCGACGCCGACAGACGTCTTTCCGAGCATTCGCATTCCTGTGGTGGCCGTCGTCTGGACCTATACCGGCCTCATGCCGGAAGATATGTCCGGGCGTGTCATTTATTACTATGAACGCGCCCTGACCGCGACGGTCAATAATATCGAACATATCGAGAGCCAGTCCTATTACGGGCGCGGCATCGTCAAGGTGTTCTTTCAGCCCGGCACGGACCCTTCCGCCGCACAGACCCAGATCACCGCCGTCTCCCAGACCGTTCTGAAACAGATGCCGACAGGGTCCACGCCTCCGCTGGTCCTCACCTACAACGCGTCTTCCGTTCCGGTTCTGACGCTTCAGGTGTCTTCGACGCATCTGACAGCCTCCGAAATCTACGACATGTCGTCGAACCTGATCAGACCGGCGCTGGTGTCTGTCGCAGGTGCGGCCATCCCCAATCCATATGGCGGTCAGCCGGGCAATGTCATGGTGGATCTCGATCCGACCAAGCTGCTCGCACACGGGCTGTCGCCCGTGGACGTGTCCACGGCCCTTGGAAAACAGAACATCGTTCTCCCCGCCGGTGACCAGAAAATCGGCACGTTCGACTGGATGGTGCAAACCAACGCCTCGCCGCGAGAGATCGACTCACTGAATGAGCTGCCGATCAAGCAGGTCGGCAATTCCGTCGTCTATATGCGCGACGTCGCATGGGTGCATCAGGGCGGCCCCCCGCAGACCAATCTCGTGCTGGTCAAGGGGCAGCAGGGCGTGCTGATCGTCATCATGAAAAGTGGCGACGCCTCGACACTCGACGTTGTCGCGGGAGTCAAGAAACTCCTGCCGGGGATTCAGAAAACACTCCCCTCAGGCGTGGATATCCGCGTCATCAATGACGCATCCACCTTCGTCAAGGAATCCGTCCGGGACGTGGTGCAGGAAATGCTGACGGCGGCCTGCCTGACCGGGCTGGTCGTGCTGCTGTTCCTTGGCTCCTGGCGTTCCACCGTCATCATCGCGACGTCCATTCCGCTGGCGATGCTGTGTTCGATCATCGCCCTGCGCTGGGCCGGTCAGACCATCAACGTCATGACGCTGGGCGGTCTGGCGCTGGCTGTCGGCATCCTCGTCGATGACGCGACGGTCATGATCGAGAATATTGACGCGCATCTGGCCATGGACAAGGATCTCGAAACGGCCATCATCGACGCGGCCAACCAGATCGTCATCGCCACCTTTGTCTCCACACTCTGCATCTGTATCGTCTGGATGCCGCTCTTCCAGCTTAGCGGCGTGGCTGGATGGCTGTTCATGCCGATGGCCGAAGCCATTATCTTCGCGATGATCGCCTCCTTTATCCTGTCCAGAACGCTCGTTCCGACCATGGCCAAATACATGCTGGCGGCACAGGTCGCCGCCGGACACGGGCATGGCGCCGGGGAGCCGAAATCGTTCTTCGGGCGATTCCAGCGCGGGTTCGAGGCGAAGTTCGAGCAGTTCCGCCACGCCTATCGTGACATGCTGGCCAGCCTCCAGACCATGCGCGGCTCCTTTATCGGCGGCTTTCTTGTCGCCTCGCTCTCGTCGCTTGGTCTGCTGTTTTTCGTAGGGCAGGATTTCTTCCCCGAGATCAAATCGAACTCGCTCGCCATGCATATGCGGGCTCCCCTCGGTACCCGCATCGAAGAGGCAGGCAAGATTTCCCAGCTCATCAACGATGAGATCAGCCGCCTGCTCCCCGGACAGGTCGAAACGATCGTCGATAACTGCGGACTGCCTTTCAGCGCCCTCAATCAGGCCTTCATCCCCACGCCTACGGTTGGCACACAGGACTGCGATCTGACGATTACGCTCAAGGACGAAGAATCCCCTGTCGCGGAATATCGGCAGATTCTGCGTAAAGGACTGGGGCGCGCTTTCCCCGGCACACAGATCACATTCCAGCCCGCTGACCTGACGGCGAAAATCCTGAATTTCGGCGCGCCTGCCCCACTCGACGTGCAGATTGTCGGACGAAACCTGAAAGAGAATTTCGCCTTCGCAAACCATCTTGCCGCCCGTCTCCGGCATGTACCGGGCCTGACGGACATTTCCGTTCAGCAGCCCATGACCACCCCGACATTGCTGGTCAATGCACGACGCAGCTTCGCGCTGGGAACCGGCATCACGGAAGCGAACGTCACCAACAACATGCTGGTCTCCCTGTCGGGCAGCTCGCAGGTCGGACAGGTCTACTGGCTCGATCCAAAGACCGGCGTCTCGCATCTGATCGATATCCAGACCCCGGCGCACTTCCTCCAGACCCTGAATGATCTGGAACTGACCCCGATCGACAAGGGAGACGGCAATCCGACGGGCGTGCCGCCGCAGATTCTTGGCGGTCTGAGCGAGATTGAGCAGACCGGCACACCCGGAGAGATCGCGCACTACAACATCATGCCGGTGTTTGACATCTACGCTTCCAATGAAGGGCTGGATCTCGGACGGGTGGCGAAACAGGTGGACCGCATTGTCGAGCAGGAGCAGGCGCGTCTTCCACACGGCTCATCCATGTCAGTGAACGGTCAGGGCGTGACGATGAACGCGGCCTATATCCAGTTGATCGGCGGTCTCGCCATGTCGATCCTGCTGGTCTATCTGGTGATCGTCGTCAATTTCCAGTCGTGGCTTGATCCGTTCATCATCATCACCGCCCTTCCCGGCGCGCTGGCCGGTATCGCCTGGTCGCTGTTCCTGACCCAAACCGCCCTGTCCGTTCCTGCGCTGACGGGTGCGATCATGTGCATGGGCACGGCGACCGCGAACTCCATTCTGGTGGTGTCCTTCGCCCGTGACGAACTGCTGCGTCATGGCGACGCCGTAAAGGCGGCGGTCGACGCCGGATTCGAGCGTATCCGTCCTGTGTTGATGACGGCCTCCGCCATGATCGTCGGCATGCTGCCCATGGCCATGAGCAACTCGCAGAATGCTCCGCTCGGACGGGCTGTCATGGGAGGTCTGATCGTCGCGACGATTTCAACGCTGATCTTCGTGCCGTGCGTTTTCGCCGCCATCCATTCACGCCGCCATGGAAAACAGATGTCACATCCGGAAGGAGAAATCGCATGAGCGCCCAGACTTCACGCGGACGCCTCGTGCTGATCCTTGTCGTCATTCTCGCCATTGTTCTGGCTGGATGGGGTATCTTCCAGCGCAACATGCACTATGACCACCTCGCCCGCGAGACGACGGAAAACGCTCTCCCGCAGGTTCAGATCATCACTGCCCAGCCGGGACCGGATCACCTCAGCCTTGACCTGCCAGCCAACATCTCGGCCTGGTATCTGGCGCCGATCTACGCGCAGGTCTCCGGCTACGTGAAGATGTGGTACAAGGACATCGGCGCACACGTGAAGGCGGGTGAGGTTCTGGCGGAAATCGACACGCCGGGTCTCGATGCCCAGTATGCGGCAGCCAAGGCCAATCTGGACGTGGCGGTCGCCCGCTACAAGCTGGCGCAGATCACCTCCAGACGCTGGAAGGCTCTGGAAGGCACGCAGGCTGTGTCCCAGCAGGAAGTCGATGTGCAGGCCGCCAACGCCGAAGCCGAAAAGGCGCAGGTTGAAGCTGCCCGTCATGAAATGGAGCGCTATCAGGCTCTCGAAGGGTTCAAGAAAATCGTAGCGCCCTTCGATGGTGTCGTGACGGCCCGTATGGCGGATGTCGGCGACTACGTGAATGCCGGACGGGGCGATGTCGGTTCTCGCGGGAACGCCACGGAACTGTTCAGTGTGGCCGATGTCCACGCCATGCGCATCTTCGTTTCGGTGCCACAGGATTACGCCTACATCATCAGCCCCGCCCTGACCGCGACATTGAGCATCCCCCAGTTTCCCGGCCGGACTTTCAAGGCGCGCTATGTCGCGACAGCCGCCGCCTTTAATCCCAATACCCGTACCGTGACCACGGAACTGATGGTTGATAACCCCCTTGGGGAACTGTGGCCCGACTCATTCGCCACAGCGCACTTCGAAGCGCCGGGCGACGCCAACATGCTGATCCTGCCGCAGGGCGCCCTGATTTTCCGGGCCGAGGGCATGCAGGTGGCCGTGGTTGACCCGACCGACCATGTGCATCTGGTGCCAATCAAGGTCGGCACCGTGCTCGGAACCACCGTGCAGGTGCTGGCCGGCATCAGCCGTTCCGACCGGATCATCAACAACCCGTCCGCGGGGCTGCTCGACGGTGACAAGGTCCGCATCGTGCCGGGCACACGCGGATACAACATACCCTCCACCCAGCCGAAGAAGCCTGCCGCTTCGTCTCAGGGCGATGATGTCAGGGCGATGCCCGAAGACAACAGGCCGTCGGCAGAAGCAGGGGCCCGCGAATGAGGCCCTCTTTTTCCCGTCATGTCGCCTTTCTGTTTTTAGCCACCTCAACCCTCACCGGCTGTGATCTGGCGCCACGCTACGCTCCCGCAAAGCTGCTGTATCCGGCTCAGTGGGAAGGTCAGGGCGTGATGCGTTACGGGCGACCGGATGATGGCGCCCCGCGATCAGACTGGTGGCGCGATTTCGGCGACCCGGAACTGGATCAACTGGAAGAGCGGATGCTGGCCGCCAATCCGGACCTTCAGGCCGCCGCCGAAAGCTTTACCCAGTCGCGTGACGTGGCCGCGCAGGTTGCCTCCCACCTGTATCCGCAAGTCATCGGCGGAGCGAGCGGTGAAAAGGATAAAAGCTCCCGGCACCGACTGTGGCGGGGCGGCACAGCCACAGGCCCGATTTACATGTCGTCCGAGCAATATCAGGCGGCAGCCACATGGGAGCCGGATTTCTGGAACGCCATCAGAAACCGGACGCTGATCGCCAAGCAGTCGGCTCAGGAAAGCGCGGCTGACTATGCTGTCGCGCGCCTCAGCCTGACGACGGAGCTTGCTTCCGATTACATCGCGCTCCGGGGGCTTGACGCGCAGGACGCCGTGTATCGAGACTCAATCAGATATTACGAACTGGCGGTGCAGATCACCCATATGCGTCTGGCGGGCGCCATCGCCGCCGGTCTGGATGTGTCACGCGCGGAGGCCCAGCTTGCCTCCACACAGGCTGAAGAGACCGACATCCGGGCGCGGCGGGACGTGATGGAACATGCCATTGCCGTTCTGGTGAACATGGCGCCAGCCTCCTTTCATATCACGCCACGGGACAGGATCGCTCTTGCCGATATTCGTCCTGCGGTAGGACTGCCTTCCACCCTACTTGAACGCCGCCCGGACATTGCCGCATCGGAACGGGCCATGGCGCAGGCCAATCGCGCCATAGGAGTGTCCCGTGCGGCCTTTTATCCGCATGTCACGTTCAACGCGATGACGGGTTTTATGGATAACGGCTTCGATCTCGCGTCGCTGTCGAACTCGATGTACCAGTTCGGAGCACAGGCCATCCTCCCCCTGTTTCAGGGCGGTGTGCGTCGCGCCGAGTTGCAGCGTTCATGGTCGCAATACCGTCAGTCCGAGGAGACCTATCGATCGAAGGTCCTCTCCGCCTTTCAGGAGGTCGAGGACGGCCTGACCAACACGAACCGCCTGCGGACAGAGACGGATCAGCAGGCCAGAGCCGTGGATGCGGCCCTCCGCACCCAGACGATGACCATGCAGCTTTATACCGGCGGCCTGACAAACTATCTTGATGTCGTCGTGGCGCAGCAGGCCGCACTTGTCGCCCGCGTCGGCCTTGTCGGGGTCAAGACACGGCAGCGCCAGTCGGTCGTGGCCCTGATCGGCGCTCTTGGCGGCGGCTGGTCGAAGCAGGATCTCCCTGCCCTCAGGCAGATACGCCCCTTCAAACCCTTGCAGTATGACGGTCTGCATACCCCAAAACCGGTCGGCGATGTCCCGGTGACGACACGCAGCACGGACAGCGACCTGACCGGCCCGGCTCAGACTCCAGTTTCGCAGGATGCGGCACGGTAAGGAACTTCCGGAGACGGGCGTTCCTTACCGCCGGTGATCAGGTCTGTCTTGTTGTGCCTTGCCAGTCATTTCAACTGGTGTAATCCGGGCAGGTTCAACAAGGACGTCTCCTGATGCATCGTTATGTCGTTTCATCCCTTGCCATCACCGCAGCGATGTCTTTCACGGTGTCCGCCCTGCACGCGGCCCCCATTGCACCGCTATCCGAGACAGAGACAACACTGTCAGAGCACCATAAGGCTTTTTCGGAACAGTTCTTTCGTCTGCCAGCCAGAGACGGCACCATTCTTGAAGCCACCCTGCTTCTGCCTCACACAACCGCCCCGTTTCCTCTTGCCATTGTCAGTGGCGGCGCTTCCCATATTTCGTCTTCCAATCACGGACCACGCGATCGCTACAGCTATCTCAGCGGATATTTTCTTGCGCGCGGTTATGCGGTCCTGCGCCCCATGCCACGAGGATTTGCAGGTTCGGAAGGCCACCTGATCTCTGATGGATGTGAGGTCACCACGACCGCCCGCCGTAATGCCGACGATATCCGTTATGTGTCAGCCTCCATTCTCCAGCTTCCGGACATTGACGCCTCGCGGATTGTCACCGCTGGCGTCAGTTTTGGCGGCTGGGTGCAGATGGCCATGGGGACAATGCCGCTTCCCGGGACAAGGGCGCAGTTCCTGTTCTTTCCCCTGATGCAGATTTCGAGCTGCCACAATGACGGTGACAGGCTGCTGGCCGGTGCGAGTGAGTTTGGGGCCGAAACCCGTTTGCCGACCTTATGGGTACAGGGCGAGAATGATTCTCTGGCGACCACAGAAGCGTGGAAAGCAAGATACGCCGCCTACAAGGAGAAGAATCCCCGGGCGGAACTGGTCGATGTTCCTCCCTTTCTCAATGATTCCCACTCCCTTCTGAATGATCCTGACGGCCTCAGGCCGTGGATGGCTCAGGCGGATGCGATGCTCGAACAGGCAGGGCTCCCCTACAGGGTTGTCATAGCCGATTATCTTCCAGCCCTTCCCCCTCCAGCTTCCGGCTATGCGGAACTGAACGATTTCAGCAGATTGCCCGCCCGAAACGACATGATGCGCAAGGCTTATCAGGCCTTTCTGGCGCAGGAGACGCCGAGAGCGTTTGTTGTGGGCGACGACGCGGAAAGTGTGGGAGCACACTCAGCCGACCCCATCGCCTCCGCTCTGTCAGCCTGCGGCAAAGCCTCAGGAAACTGCCATCTCTATGCGTATGATAATCGTGTCGTCTGGCAGGGCCATGCGGCATCGCAGGCCAGCCAGCAGACAATCAGCGTGCAGGCGGGTAAAATCGTCTCGGTATTTTACTCGGCCCTCAATATGGACTGCTCGGCACGCTATGTCCCCGCGATCAGACTGGTCAAAGGTCCGGTTCATGGCGCATTAAGAATGAGCACGTCCGCAACCGGCGTGGCCCACCATGCTGTTGGCCCCCTGACGAAATGCAACACCATCCCCGTCAGGGGCTCTGTCCTGCAATATCGCTCCAATCCTGATTTCCATGGGACCGATAGCGTGACCATCACAAAGCAGGTCAGCACCGACCCTTCTGACCTGCCAGTTACTCTGACCTATCTGTTCACGATAAACTGAAAGTCTGAATCATATCTCAAGCTTCTTGCAAATCCCCATACGCCTTAATATGCATTGGTTATCGCCAGATAATTAAGAACCCACGATGGATTGAAAGAGATAAAACCAATATAATTCATATATAATATGAAGTCACTTATACAGAAATATCTTAAAGTAAGGAAAATAAATTCCCGAAATTATCGGCGCTGTATGGACTACAAAATTCCAAGCCAGCAAATCTGTTAATGATATATCCTCTCCTTTTCGTGAATATGTTGCTTCTTTTATATCATCATTAGAAGAAGCTGGAGCAAAAGTAACTGTCACCAACACTTATCGCCCACCTGAACGGGCTTATATGATGCACTGGTCATGGAAAATATTTAAACAACAATGCACTCCCTCAGAAGTCCCTCCTATGGAAGGCGTAGATATTATCTGGAATACCGGCAACGAAAAAGAGGATATTGCCAGAGCGACTATTATGGCTCATGCCTTTGGCATCACAGAATTGAACGTTGCTCCTGCTCTTAAAGCAACCGGAAGGCATATGACCAGAACGGAAATCTGATAATAAAAAATCAATCTGGTGAGAAAATTACAATAACGTCAAATCCAAAAACAGGAATGAACAGTGATCTCCATGAAATAGGTCGTTCTTATGGTGTTATTAAGTTCCACGGCGGCACAAAAGATAAACCACACTGGTCGGTTGGTGGGTGGTAAAAATGAAAAAAACATGCTCCTCGGTTTTATGCATTTGGTGGTTGTTAAGTGGTTACGCTACAGCATCTCCATCAGATGTTGATCAATTTCTCAATGCTGCAAAAGAATGTCAGTTTATCAGTGAAGAATATGATTCCTCACTTCCAGCAGACACACGCAAACAAATGGAAAAAGATTCCAGAACATATTGCCATTACGTAAAAATAAATTCAAATAAAATAAAGATAAAATACAAAAACAACAAGAAAATGATAGAAAAAATAAAGCAATACGACGACCTTTATATAGATAAATAGAGTTTTATTAATAATAAATATCTATTTTAGAGCCTGAATCCGAGGTCAGTCTGATTGATTTCACGTAGAACTCTGCTGATACGAACGATCATCAGCAACGCGTGGGATGACGGGAACATGGCTCGCGGCTTCCAATCGTCTCTCACGGGCAACAGCGCGCATTCCCCATCGCGTAGATCGCTTACCACATACGCCAGATTGCCTTGATCTCATCAGGTTCTCGCAAAACCCATGAATCATAACATGCTGCAATCTACTCGCCTCACTTTCAGCCAGACACTTACAGACACCATTTCGGGACACTCAGCAGGCTTCGCCAGTGCCCCTTGCGCCGATCAATAAATAACATTTTTATATAGTGTATAATTTCATTACCTCATCAACTTGCTTAAATGCCAGCAACCTCTTATGTGTGAACCCATATTACAACGATCAAGTGCCGTAATATAGAACGACCGAGTGCCTGTCATGCCGTCAGACGTCCTTTCCGCCCTTCCCCGGCGCGCCCTTCTTCTCGGGGGACTGGCCTGCGCAGGCTCAGCCGCATTTCTGCGGGGCACCACTGCCCTTGCGGCCACGACACTGCTCAACGTTTCCTACGATCCGACGCGGGAGCTTTATCATGGGATCAACGCGGCGTTTTCTGAAAATGAGAAGAACAGCAGCGGGTCATCCGTAACGGTCCGCACATCCAATGGAGGATCGGGGGCTCAGGCCCGAGCCGTGCTGGAAGGCGCTCCCGCCGATATCGTCTCACTCGGTCTGGCGCGCGATATCGACATGCTGGCCCAGAAAGGTCTCGTGGCGACGGACTGGCAGAAACGTCTGCCGCATAATTCCACGCCATTCACCAGCACAATCGTCTTTCTGGTGCGAAAGGGAAATCCCAAGGCCATTCACGACTGGGCGGATCTGGTGAAAGACAACGTTAAGGTCGTCACACCCAACCCGAAAACCTCCGGCGGGGCACGGTGGAATTATCTCGCGGCATGGGGCTGGGCGCTGCACCAGACTGGTGGGACGGAGGCTGCGGCCCGCGCCTATATTCAGGCGCTATTCCAGCATGTGCCTGTGCTTGACGCAGGCGCACGTGGAGCGACCAACAGTTTCGTGCAGCGCGATCTCGGCGACGTTCTGATCGCATGGGAAAACGAGGCCCTGCTGGCCGCGCATGAACTCGGACCTGACCGGTTCGATATTGTTGTGCCGTCCCTCTCGGTTCTGGCCGAACCTCCGGTCGCACTCGTCGACCATAATGCCCGGACACACGGCACGACCGCCATCGCCCAGCACTATCTGGAGTTTCTCTACTCCTCCAGAGCGCAGGATATTGCGGCAACACACTATTTCCGCCCTACTGACAGCGCGGTGGCGCGCCTCCACGCGGGACAGTTCCCGAAAGTGAAAACCTTCGATATCGCCAGCCTCGGCGGCTGGGCCGCCGTTCAGAAAAAGCACTTCGCTGCGGGAGGAATCTTCGACCAGATTTACACGCAGCATGGCTGAGGCAACCCTTTCCTTGCGCAACCGCACCCGCGACCCTCTGCCCGGCTTCCGGCTGGCGCTGTTCTCCACACTGCTCTGGATCGGACTGATCGTAGCGCTGCCCCTTGCCGCTCTTGTCCTGCGTCCGTGGCAGGAGGGGCTCAGCGCCATGACGACGGCTCTTCATGACGGTCGCATGTTCGCAGCGTTGCGCGTCAGCTTTCTGACCGCCTTTCTCGCCGCCCTGATCAATGTGCCGGTTGGCCTGCTGCTGACCTGGACACTCGTGCGGGTGCGTCTGCCCGGACGGCGGATCGTGGATGCGCTGATTGATCTGCCGTTCGCCATTCCGACCGCCGTGACGGGCATCACACTGGCGACGCTGTATGGGCCGCAGGGCTGGCTCGGCAAGCCGCTGGCGCATCTCGGGATCAGCATCGCCTACTCGACCGCCGGGATTGTCGTGGCGCTGATGTTTGTCGGCCTGCCGTTTATCGTTCGCAGTGTTGAGCCGGTCCTGCGCGGCCTGCCACCGGAACAGGAAGAGGCCGCAGGACTGCTGGGTGCAAGCTCGTGGCAGACCGTGTGGCGCGTGGTGCTGCCCTCGCTGCTTCCGGCCACGGTCAGCGGCTTCGGTCTGGCCTTCGCACGCGGCATCGGTGAATATGGTTCGGTCATTTTCATCGCCGGGAACCAGCCTTTCAGAACCGAAATCGCTCCCCTGCTGGTGGTCGTCCGCCTTCAGGAGTTCGACTACGCGGGCGCGACCTCCATCGCCTTCATCCTGCTTGTCGCCTCCATGCTCTGCCTTGCCAGTGTCGCCATGCTGCGTCGGCGCGTGGCGCGCGGCCTGATCTCGGGAGTGAACTGATGAGCGCTCTCACCCGCTGGTCGCTGGTTGTCGCCACATGGCTCATTGTCGCCGTCGTTCTCATCCTGCCGCCGCTTCTGGTTCTCTCCGAAGCCCTGCGCGATGGACTTCCCACAGCCCTGCAATCTCTGGCCGACCCGGACGCCATTTCCGCCATCAGACTGACGGTCGAGATGACGGTCCTGTCCGTCGTCATCAACTCCGTGTTCGGCGTTCTGGCGGCGTGGCTGATCTCGAAATACCGTTTTCCATTGCGGGGAGCACTGGTGGCCCTGATCGAAATCCCGATCAGCGTGTCTCCTGTGGTTGCCGGTCTGGTGTGGCTGCTGCTGTTCGGCTCGCAAGGCTGGTGGGGCGCCGCACTGGAGCGTTACAACATCCACATCGCGTTTGCTCCGGCGGGCATCCTGCTCGCCACGCTGTTCGTGACCTTCCCTTACGTCACGCGCACGATCCTGCCTCTGATGGAACAGCAGGGTCGGGACGCGGAAGACGCGGCCACGCTGCTGGGCGCATCCTTCTGGCAGATCCTCTGGCGCGTCACCCTACCCGATGCGCGGTGGGCATTGCTGTCTGGGGTGCTCCTCACCACAGCCCGCGCCATGGGCGAATTCGGTGCGGTGTCCGTCGTGTCCGGTCATATTCCGGGCATGACGGAAACAATGCCGCTGCACATCGAAACGCTCTATAATGGCTACCAGTCGGTCGCAGCGTTCTCCATGGCGGCGCTTCTGGCCATCATGGCCATGACGACGGTGGGTTTCAGGGCTTTTTTTGAAAACCGGGCACGACGTGCCGCGCTGGCTGGAGATGCCGGATCATGAGCGTACACATCGAAAAACTCATCCGCCGCGCACCGGGCAACCCGGACCGTATCCTGCTTGACCGCGTCTCCGTCGATATTCCGGATGGTTCGTTCGTGGCGCTGGTCGGACCATCCGGCGCGGGCAAAACCACCCTGCTGCGCTCCATCGCCGGGCTGGACCCGCATTCATCGGGACTGCTGACGATCGACGGACGGGACTCCGCCGAACTGACGCCCCGTGAGCGCAATGTCGGGTTTGTGTTCCAGAACTACGCCCTGTTCCAGCACATGACCGTGGCGAAGAACATCTCCTTCGGCCTCGACGTTCTGCCGGGACGGGACCGTCCGAGCAAAGCCGAGATCGAAGGCCGGGTGAAAGAATTGCTGGAACTGATCCAGCTTCCCAACCTCGGCAACGCCTATCCGCAACGCCTGTCCGGCGGGCAGCGGCAGCGCGTGGCCCTCGCCCGCGCTCTGGCGACAAACCCTAAGCATCTGTTGCTGGATGAACCCTTCGGCGCGCTTGATCCGGTTGTTCGTCGGGCGGTGCGTGAGTGGCTTCGCTCGCTGCATGACCGGCTGGGTCTCACAACCATTCTTGTCACCCACGATCAGGAGGAAGCGCTGGATGTCGCTGACAGGCTGGTCGTGATGCAGGATGGCAGGATCGTGCAGGATGCGGATGCGGGAGAGCTTGAGGCCCACCCTGCCACCCCGTTCGTCATGGAGTTTCTGGGAGAGACGCTCACCTTCCGCGGAACCGTCTCCGGTGGCCTGTTCCTGCCCGAGACGACGCACGTCGTGCCTTTCCCGGTCACGATCGAGGAAGACGGCCCCGCTGTCGCGCTGATCAGACCGCATGAAGTCCGACTGACCGCAGACGCCAGCGGCGCACCGGTCCGTCGTATCGGCTCGCGCTATGGATTATCCCGTTTGGCCGTTGATCTGAACGGACGGATTGTGGAGGTTCTCGGCTCAGGTAGCGAACCGGTTGTCCCTTCCGGCGTCAAACTGCATATTGAAGCGGCCCGTCTGTTCCGGGACGGGGCGCTGCTGAGTGTGAAAAGTGATCGACACGCCGCCGCCGCGTGAAATTCAACAGATTAAAAGCGTGATTACAGCTTTTCTGTTGTCACGAGGGACGCAAAAGCGTAGTTGATTGGCCCCGGCACCAGCCGGAACGCCTGTTCAGGGGAATTATTTCGACGTGGTGGATATCAGAAGCAACAGACGCGATGCAGACGGGCAGAGCGTCATCACCGCCAACCGGTTGCTGGACGGCATTACTGTCTGGCGGGCTGCGGATGGCTCGTGGAAAGAACGCATCACTGAATCCACACCGGTTTCCAACACGGAAGTAGAAGGCCTTCTCTCTTCATTGCAGGGCAAGGCTCAGGAGCTGGGTCTGGTCGGCATCTACGGTGTTCAGGTTCAGGACTCTCCTGACGGCAGGATCGTTCCCGTGACGTCCCGTGAGCGTATCCGCGCTTTCGGCCCTTCCGTTCACCCCGAATTCTCCCCACTCTGAGAGGTGCGCCATGTCAACAGAAACCATGACACGCGCTGAAGCTGCTCCCGCCGTGCTGCCGGTCGGCCGTTACGGTTACGATCAGGTCGATCGCACCTTCCTGCGTGAGCGGATCGAGCAGTTCCGCGATCAGGTCAATCGCCGCATCGCCGGTGATCTGACCGAAGAAGAATTCAAGCCGCTGCGTCTGATGAACGGGCTGTATCTGCAGCTTCACGCCTACATGCTGCGCGTGGCCGTGCCCTATGGCACGCTGGGCAGCAAGCAGGTCCGCGCCCTCGCCCGCATCGCCCGCGAGTTCGACAAGGGCTACGGCCATTTCACCACGCGCCAGAATATCCAGTTCAACTGGATCAAGCTGGAAGACACTGTGGCTGCGCTGGAAGTGCTGGCGGAAGCCGACATGCACGCCATCCAGACCAGTGGCAACTGCATCCGCAACATCACATCGGACGAGTTTGCTGGCGCTGCGAAGGACGAACTGCTCGACCCTCGCGTCCATGCGGAAATCCTGCGTCAGTGGTCCACACTGCACCCGGAATTCACCTTCCTGCCGCGCAAGTTCAAATTCGCCATTTCCGGCAGTCCGCATGACCGCGTTGTCGCACGCTTCCACGATATCGGTCTGATCGCCCGTCCCGGCCCGCATGGACGTCCTGTTTTCGAGGTGTTCGTCGGTGGTGGACTGGGCCGCACGCCGCTGGTCGGTGTCAGCCTGCGTGACGACCTGCCGGAAGAAGATCTGCTCGCCTATATGGAAGCAATCCTGCGCGTCTATAACGCCCACGGACGTCGGGACAATATCTACAAGGCGCGGATCAAGATCCTCGTGCAGGCCCTTGGCACAGATGAATTCCGTCGGCAGGTCGAGGAAGAATTCGCAGCCATGGACCGGGCGCGTTACCGGATCGAGCCTGCGCTTGTGGAAGCGATCAAGGCCCGTTTCGGCGCCCCGGACTTCGCTCCGGAAGGCAACGCCGCCGCCGTGCTGGCAGAGGACCGTCGTCGGGATGTGAGGTTCGACGCATGGGTCCGCACGAACACGCACGAGCACAAGGCTCCGGGCTATATCTCGCTTGTCGTCTCACTGAAACCGGCGGGCGGCATTCCGGGCGATGCGACGGCGGAGCAGCTTGACCTGCTGGCCGACCTTGCTGACGAATTCAGCTTTGGCGAACTGCGTGTAACCCATCTCCAGAACGTGGTTCTGGGCCATGTCCGGCAGGACCAGCTGCACACGGTCTGGCAGCGTCTGTCGCAGGCGGGTCTTGGCACGGCGAACGTGAATTTCATCACCGATATCGTCGCCTGCCCCGGTCTCGATTATTGCGCTCTGGCCAATGCACGCTCGATCCCCATCGCGCAGAAGCTCAGCTCCCGCTTCGCCGATCTGGAACTTCAGCGCGAGATTGGCGATCTGCGGATCAATATCTCGGGCTGCATCAACGCCTGCGGTCATCACCATGCCGCGCATCTGGGTATCCTTGGCGTGGACAAGCGCGGACAGGAAGCGTTCCAGATCACGCTCGGTGGATCGGGCGAGGAAGATGCGTCCATCGGCCAGATTCTCGGCCCGGCCATGGCTGAGGATGAAACGGTAGATGCCGTTGCAAGGCTGATTGATCTCTATCTCGTGCGCCGCGAAAACGGCGAGCGGTTTCTTGATACCTATCGCCGCGTCGGCACCGCTGCCTTCAAGGATGTTGTTTATGCCCCTGCTTGAGAATGGCCATCCGGTCGAGGACACATGGCGCTACGCTGTCGAAGGCGAGGCGCTTGGCGCAGGGGACGTCATCGTGCCTTTCGACAGGCTGAGCGAGGGGCTTGGCCGCGCAGAAGGGCGGCTTGGTGTGATACTGCCAAACAGCGAGTCCGTTTCTGTCCTTAAAGAAGCGCTGCCGAAACTGGCTGTCATTGTCGTCACCTTCCCGATTTTCCGGGATGGCCGGGCGTTCAGTCAGGCCCGCGCTCTTCGGGAACATCTGCATTTTACGGGTGAAGTCCGTGCATCGGGGCACATTCTTCCGGATCAGTATGAATTCCTGATCCGCTGCGGCGTGAATACCGTGGAAGTGTCGGGAAACACCGATATGGCTGCGTGGGAGCGGGCGCTGCACCATTTCACGATTGCCACCCAACCCTCGCCGGTTCTCGACGAAAAGCCGACAGGCTTTGGCCTGCGCCGCTTTCTGGCGACGCCCTGAGAGGCTGACTGTTTTCCTTCTGGGGAAGCGGTCTTCTGAACACCATCAAGGCTCCAGACTGATCATTCGATCGGACTGGAGCTTTTTTGTGTCAGGATGATATACGCTCTGGAATGCTGCATTTTTCCAAAAGCCATCCGAAAAACACACTCAGGATTGCGAGCATATCATCAGCGTCTGCTGACACTGTTAAACCTTGCGAACAGACCGTCGTTATTCTGGCAGATCAATCACCCTTGTAAACGACTGGGTCTGCATCAGCAGAAAATGAACCACCATCATACCACCGGACTGTGCGCCCCGTGCAGCCACCAAAGCGACTGTAGAGAGCCTTAAAACCGAGACGAACACGGCTTTTGTGGAAAATCAGCGATTCACTGAATGATCGCGCAAACGCCTCTCCGCAGCACGTGGCGAAGGTGCTGAAGGCCTGACGCAGACAGCCGGGAAACACCGTCTTTCTGGAAAACCTTTTTGCCGTCTCTTTCTCCCGCCGTTTTGCAACACAGAACAGGAATGGTATCCAAAAGATGAACCCGTGAAGACCAAAAGTCTCATAATCGGAAATAACAAGAACAATGAGTCCACTCTTCGCTGTTTCCCTGACCACCGGAGCGATTTTCAGTATTGTCCTGCTGATTGCCCGCTTCCGCCTAAACCCCTTCATCGTGCTGTTCGTCACTTCGATTGTCATTGCGCTGATCGCGGGGATGCCGGCCGACAAGGTGGTCGGATCATTCGAAAATGGAGCAGGTCACGTGCTCGGGCATGTGGGAACCGTCATCGCCCTTGGCACCATGCTGGGGAAAATGCTGACCGAGTCAGGCGGTGCGGATCAGATTGCCCTGACGATCTCCCGACGAGCGGGTCGCAGGCATGCGGACTGGGCGATGATGGTCATCGGCCTGCTGGTCGGGCTGCCTGTCTTCTTTGAAATCGGCTTCGTGCTGCTGATCCCGATCGCCTTTGTGCTGGCGGCACGGACCAACACCCCGCTTCTGCGGATCGCGCTGCCGATGGGGGCTGCCCTTTCCGTAACACACGCCCTGATTCCGCCTCATCCGGCGGCCCTGCTCGCCGTCAGCGCCTATCACGCCAATATCGGCAAAACCATTTTCTACGGGCTGCTTGTCGGTATTCCCACCGCCATCATTGCCGGGCCGCTTTTCGGACGCTTCGCAGCCAGCCGTGTGCCTCTGCTCGAAGAAAATCCGCTGGCCGCGCAGTTTGTCAGCACCGAGCCTCCTGACAACATGCCGGGCTTCGGCGTAACGCTGCTGACCATTCTTTCACCGGTCATTCTGATGCTTCTGGGCTCCTGTGCGGATTTCATCGCGGCTCCGCGTACCCCCCTGAATGTCAGCCTGCATTTTCTCGGCAATACGGTCATCGCCCTGACTCTGGCGACCATCCTCTCCTTTTACGTTCTTGGTCTGGCTCGCGGTTTTTCACGAGAGACCATTCTTCGTTTCTCAACGGAATGTCTTGGACCGACAGCCCTGATCATGATTCTTGTCGGAGCAGGTGGCGGTTTTGGAAAGGTTCTCATCGATAGCGGCATATCGGACGCGATCACTCACGCGGCTCTGGGGGCTCACATGCCGCTGCTGGTTCTGGCGTGGCTATTGGCGGTGATCGTCCGTGTGGCCTGCGGCTCCGCGACCGTCGCCATGGCCACGGCTTCTGGCGTGGTCGCGCCTATTCTCAGCCACGCGCCATCCATGTCTCCCGAACTGATGGTTCTGGTGACGGGCGCCGGTTCCGTGGCGCTTGGCCCGATGAATGACGCCGGTTTCTGGCAGATCAAGGAATATCTGGGTCTGACGGTGCCGCAGACGCTCAAGACATGGTCGGTTCTGGAGACGCTGATTGCTGTGTGCGGACTGGTTTTCTGTCTGATCGTCTCGCTGTTTCTGCCCTGAAAAGTTGCCGGGCTGACTTCCCCCTCACGCCGGAGCTGACGCCGTAAAAAGACTTCGGTCTCCACTGGGCGACAACACGACGCCTCCCGCCTCCGGTTCCCGGTCCAGAAGCGCAATCCTGCAATGCTCCACAAGCAGGATCAGGAAATTTTCACATATCCGGGTCTTTTTCAGAAAATTCTCCAACCGGAAATGACCATTTCAATACAATTGATGCACGTCAAGGACATCGTTTTTTTCATCATGAAATAATCATCAATACCGAGTGGGCGCTACGCGAGCCCCTCCCTCCTGAGGGAGGTCTGTGAATCCGGAACGCCAATTCCAGAAAATGGATATTGATCAATGAGCCTTAACATCGCTGCGATCAGGGAGAGAGAGCAGGGTGAGCGACGTGTTGCGCTCATTCCTCTGGTGGCCCAGCGTCTTCAGCATCTGGGCTGCACTACAGCACTCGAAGCCGGGGCCGGTGCTTCTTCCTTCTATCCTGATGCAACCTACACGGACACGACGATACAGAGCGATGTCGGCGCCCTGCTCGCCAACGCCGACATCGTCCTTGCCGTCAATCCACCCGCCCCGGACATGATCGCCCAGATGCGACCCGGCTCGATCCTGATATCCTTCATCTACGGGCGCAATCATCCGGATGTGGTCAAGGCGTTGCTGGCGCAGAAGATCACCTGCTTCGCCATGGAGCAGATTCCCCGTATCAGCCGGGCGCAGGCCATGGACGCGCTCTCCAGTCAGGCCACGCTGGCCGGGTATTACGCCGTCCTGCTCGGCACCGTTCACATGCCGAAGATTCTTCCCATGATGACCACCGCCGTCGGCTCCCTGCGAGCCGCTCAGGTGCTGGTGATGGGGCTCGGCGTCGCGGGCTTGCAGGCTCTGGCCACAGCAGGCCGTCTGGGTGCTGTGACCGAAGGCTATGACGTCCGGCCCGAGACGAAAGAAGAAGCGCACTCGCTTGGTGCGAAGTTCGTCGAGACGGGGGTGGATGCCACCGGTCAGGGGGGTTACGCCCGCGAGTTGACGGAAGACGAGAAGGCGAAGGTCAGAAGCGTCCTGTCCGATCATATCGCGCACGCCGATCTGATCGTCACCACGGCCGCCGTGCCGGGCCGGAAAGCGCCACGCCTGATCGACGCCGAGCAGATTTCGAAAATGAAACCCGGCTCCGTCATCATCGACATGGGTGCGGAAGGCGGCGGCAACTGTGAAGGGACTATCGCCGGTCAGACGGTTCAGGTCGGTCCCGCTCTTCTTGTCGGTCCGGTGAATCTGCCCTCCTGCCTCTCCGAGCAGGCCAGCGAGCTCTATTCAAAAAACATTCTGAATCTGCTTCAGCAGATCATCAAGGACGGAAAACTGTCTCTCGACATGACGGACGAGGTGATCGCCAAGACACTCGTCACACACGACGGACAGATCACCAACGACGGTGTGCGTGAAGCGGTCGAGGGGCCTGTCCCCGCTTCGACACCGGCTCCCGGCACGACGCCGACCACGGGATCGAAAGGGTAATCCAATGCCAGTGACATCCATGACTTTCATCATAGCGCTTTATATTTTCATGCTGGCGGCCTTCACCGGATATGTCGTCATCAGCCGCGTGCCTTCGATCCTGCACACGCCGCTGATGTCAGGCTCCAACTTCATCCACGGCATTGTCGTCGTCGGCGCTCTCAGCGTGCTGCTGTCCGCCACGAATATCCCCGAACAGGCCATCGGTTTCATCGGCGTGATGTTCGGGGCAGGCAACGTGATGGGTGGTTATGTCGTCACGGACCGGATGCTGGCCATGTTCAAGCCAAGCACACAGAAGCCTGAGCAGAAAGCACAGGACGGAAAGGCCTGAGCCATGAGCGCTATTGATTATATCATCGGCCTGAGCGGTCTTGTCGCTTCCGGACTGTTTATCTATGGCCTCAAGGGCATGTCCTCTCCTGTGACGGCGGTGCGCGGCATCGTCATCGCAGGCTGGGGCATGGCTTTTGTCGTCGCCATCGCCTTTCTTCAGGCGTTCAACGTCCCTGACGAAGTGCTGCCGCACCTGCCCGTCAATCTCGGACTTGCGGTGCTCGCGCTGCTGCTTGGCGGAGCATGGGCAGGCTGGAAAGGCAAAACCGTCGCCATGACGGCCATGCCGCAGATGGTGGCCCTGTTCAACGGAATGGGCGGTGGTTCCGCTGCCGCCATTTCGGCGCTCGCGCTCATGCGTCATGACGAGACGGATTGCCTGCATCTCGGCGTGACG
This sequence comes from Acetobacter sp., assembly GCF_022483985.1. NCBI lineage: Bacteria > Pseudomonadati > Pseudomonadota > Alphaproteobacteria > Acetobacterales > Acetobacteraceae > Acetobacter > Acetobacter sp. The sequence continues at coordinate 1,375,767 of NZ_JAKVME010000001.1, forward strand.
GCTCTCGGCGGACTGATCGGCTGTATCTCGCTGACCGGCTCACTGGTCGCGTGGGCCAAGCTGGACGGGCGCATGAAGAACCCTATCCGCTTCCCCGGACAGCAGATTTTCAATCTTCTGGTATTCGTCACGATCCTCGGTCTGGCTCTGCTGACAGTGACCACTCAGGGACAGGACGCGCCTGACCCCCGCTTCTTCTCGCTTCTCTTCTTTGTTGCCGCACTGTTCTTCGGCATCTGCATGACCGTGCCGATCGGGGGCGCGGACATGCCGGTGGTGATCTCGCTCTACAATGCTTTCACGGGTCTGGCCGTCGGTCTTGAAGGCTATGTCATGGCCGATCCGGCCCTGATGATCGCCGGTATGGTGGTCGGTTCCGCCGGCACGCTGCTGACACTGCTCATGGCCAAGGCGATGAACCGTTCGATCGCCAACGTGCTGTTCAGCAATTTCGGCTCGTCTTCCGGCGAGGCCGCCGGTGGTCCGCAAGGCAAGATGAAGTCCACGGAGCCATCCGACGCCGCCGCCACGATGCGCTACGCGTCCAGCGTGATCATCATTCCGGGCTACGGTCTGGCCGTGGCTCAGGCGCAGCAGAAGCTGTACGAGATGGTGAAGATGCTTCAGGCCGCTGGCGTGGACGTGAAGTTCGCGATCCATCCGGTCGCCGGTCGTATGCCGGGACACATGAACGTGCTGCTCGCCGAAGCCGGTGTGCCCTACGACATGATCTACGACATGGACGACATCAACGACAGCTTCAGGACGACCGATGTCGCGCTGATCATCGGCGCGAACGACGTGGTCAATCCCTCCGCTCGCACCGACAAGTCCTCGCCGATTTACGGCATGCCCATTCTCAATGCGGATCAGGCGAAGCAGGTGTTTGTCATCAAACGCGGTCAGGGCACCGGCTATTCGGGCGTTCAGAATCCGCTGTTCTTCCTCGACAACACGACGATGGTCTTCGGCGACGCGCAGGCGGTTCTGGGCAAGATGGTCGAAGCGCTCAAGGCGCTCGGCACCAACTGACAACGGGCTGCCACGGCAGTCGCTACAGGAAAGAAACAGTGTGATGGCAGGCAAGATGAAAGCGGCTGTAGCCCATGCTTTTGGCCAACCGCTCACCATTGAGGAACTGGATATTCCGGAGATCAACTCCAACCAGATTCTGGTGAAGATGGACGCATGCGGCGTCTGTCATACGGACCTCCATGCCGTGCGGGGCGACTGGCCGAGCAAACCGACCCTGTCCTTCATTCCGGGTCACGAGGGCGTCGGCCATGTCGTTCAGGTCGGCAGCAATGTAAGCTGGATCAGGGAAGGCGACTATGTCGGTGTCCCCTGGCTCTACTCCGCATGCGGTCACTGCGAACACTGTCTTGGAGCGTGGGAGACGCTGTGCGAGAAGCAGCAGGATACCGGTTATTCAGTGAACGGCTGTTTTGCCGAGTATGTGGTGGCCGATCCGAACTATGTCGCCCATATCCCAAAAGGAGCTGACCCGCTCCAGATCGCGCCGGTTCTGTGCGCCGGGCTGACGGTCTACAAGGGCCTGAAAATGACCGACACGAAGCCCGGTGACTGGGTCGCCATTTCGGGTGTCGGCGGGCTTGGTCAGATGGCCATCCAGTACGGCGTCGCCATGGGTCTGAACATGATCGCCGTTGATATTGACGACAACAAGCTGGCCACAGCGAAGGAACTGGGAGCGGCTCTGGCCGTTAACGCAAAGGACACTGATCCCGCCGCCTTCGTGCAGAAGGAAGTGGGCGGAGCCCATGGCGCTCTGGTCACGGCTGTTTCCCGTATCGCCTTTTCGCAGGCGATGGGTTATGCACGTCGAGGTGGAACAATCGTTCTCAATGGCCTCCCTCCGGGCGATTTCCCGGTATCGATCTTCGATATGGTCATGAACGGAACGACAATCCGAGGTTCAATTGTGGGCACGCGGCTCGACATGATCGAGGCGCTGTCCTTCTTTGCAGACGGGAAGGTACATACGGTTGTGAAGCCGGAGAAACTGGAGAACATCAACCGTATCTTTGACGATCTGGAGAACGGCCGTATCGATGGACGCGCCGTTCTGGACTTCCGGAACTGAGCCCGACCGCGTCTCTTTCAGGGACGCGGCGTCTTCACTGCACGGCGAGAAGAAAGGAACTGGGCAATGGCCTACGCAACGGTAAACCCATTCACCAACGAAGAAATCAAGGTGTTCCCGACCGCGACGGATGCCGAGATCGACACAGCGCTCGATTCCGCTCACGCTGCGTTCCTGTCATGGCGCACGACTTCTTTTGCGGAACGCGCGAAAGTGATGCAGAAGGCCGCTGACCTGCTGCGCGCCAACATCGACGAATACTCCAAGCTGCTGACCCTCGAAATGGGTAAGGTCTTTGGGGAAGCCAAGGCCGAGACGGAGCTGTCCGCCGCGATCTTCGAATATTACGCAAAGAACGCCGAAAAGCTTCTGGTTGCCGAGGAACTGCCGGTCGCCAGCAAGGACGAAGGCCGCGCGAAGATCATCCACCAGCCGCTGGGCGTTCTGCTCGCCGTCGAGCCGTGGAACTTCCCGTTCTATCAGGTCGCCCGCATCATCGCGCCGCAGCTTTCCGCCGGTAACACGGTCGTTCTGAAGCACGCATCCAATGTGCCGCAGTGTGCCGCCGCCATGGACAAGCTGATGATCGAGGCTGGTCTTCCGAAAGGCGCGTTCCAGAACCTGTATCCGACGCATGATCAGGTGTCCCGTATCCTCGCCGACCACCGCGTCTGCGGTCTCGCCCTGACGGGTTCGGAAGGTGCAGGCTCCCGTCTGGCAGCCGAAGCTGGCAAGGCGCTGAAGAAGTGTACGATGGAGCTTGGCGGCGCTGACGCGTTCATCGTTCTTGAAGACGCCGATCTTGAGAAGACCGTGAAATGGGCCGTATTCGGTCGTCACTGGAACGCCGGTCAGGTCTGCGTGTCTTCCAAGCGCATGATCATCGTTGACGCTGTTTATGACGAATTCATGAAGCAGTATCGCGAAGGCGTTGCGAAGCTGAAGATGGGCGATCCGATGGACCCGGCCACCACGCTGGCGCCGCTGTCTTCCCAGAAAGCTGCCGACGATCTGAAGAAGCAGGTTGAGGGCGCTGTCGCCGCCGGCGCGAAAGCGGAAGAGATTCCGCTGGAAATGCCCAATGCCGGTGCGTTCTTCCGTCCGGTCATCCTGAGCGAAGTGAAGGACGGCAATCCCGCGATGCGTGAGGAGTTCTTCGGCCCGGTTTCCATGATCTTCCGCGTGAAGGACGAAGCCGAAGCCATCCTCATGGCCAATGACAGCCCGTATGGCCTTGGCGGTTCGGTCTTTACGAAAGACGAAGCCCGTGGCGTCCGTGTTGCAGAGCAGATCGAAACCGGCATGGTCTACATCAACCATCCGACGATGGTGAAGGCCGACCTGCCGTTCGGCGGCGTTCTGCGCTCCGGCTTCGGTCGTGAACTGATCGGTCTCGGCATCAAGGAATTCGTCAACCACAAGCTGGTTGACGTTGTCGATATCGACGCACCGTTCTGAACAGTGCGTCCGGAGGCAGGAGAGTCATCCCCCGCCTCCGCACAATCCGATCCGGTTTTCCTTCGCGGGAGAACCGGATTTTTTGTATCTCCTGATTGGCTGCCACATCGCGTGAACTTGACGCGCGACCGGGAACTCCATCAGTCTGGCGGAACACCCAGCCGGAAACACCGCTCGATCCGCATGGAACGTGCGACTTCAAAACCATCCGCGCCATCGTGCGGCAGATGCCTTTAGAGCCGCGCGTGATCAGGTGGACACCCCTCATCCCGGGATGAAACAGCCTGATCGCAGAAGGTTTCAGGGCCTGCTACATCTTCGTAATCTGAAGAAGACTCCATCGGAAAACGAGGTCTGACATGTCGATCTTTCACGGTCTTTCGGCCTTCCCCATTACCCCTGCCGACGAACATGGCGAGGTCGATACGGATGGCGTCATGCGTCTGACGGCCCATCTGTCGGCCAACGGCGTGGATTCCATCGGTCTGCTGGGCAGCACCGGCACCTATGCCTATCTGAGCCGCGCCGAACGACGCCGTGCCACCAGCGCCGCCATCAAGGCAGTCGGCGGTAAAACACCTCTGATCGTGGGGATCGGCACGCTACGCACCGACGAGGCCCGGTACCTTGCATGTGATGCCGCTGCCGAGGGCGCAGACGGACTGTTGATGGCTCCTGTGTCCTACACGCCCCTGACACAGGAAGAAGCCTTTCAGCATTATGTCGCTGTCGCCGAAGCAACCTCCCTGCCGCTCTGTATCTATAACAACCCGACCACAACCCACTTCAGCTTTGGACGCAATCTGCTGGAAAGGCTGGCGGAGATTCCCAACATCGTCGCCGTGAAAATGCCTGCTCCGGCGGAAGGCATGGTCACGCAGGAACTGGCGGAGTTGCGTGACAGTCCGATTGGAAAATTCGTCATTGGGTACAGCGGAGACTGGATTGCAACCGAAGCGCTTCTGGCCGGATGCGACGGATGGTTCAGCGTTCTGGGCGGCTTCCTGCCAAGGCTGGCCAAGGCGATGGTGACGGCGGCACAGGAAGGCGACGTTTCCACCGCAAGGCAATATCAACAGGTTCTGGAGCCGATGTGGGCTCTTTTCCGTGAGTTCGGAAGTCTCCGTGTGGCCTATGCGGCAACGAACCTTTTAGGGCTGTCGGCTGCCCAGCCTCCGCGTCCTCTTCTACCGTTGGCCGCGAGTGATCAGAACAGGGTTTCCGAGGCGCTCCGGGCATGTCGTGAAATAATGGCTGAATAGCGCCCCTTGGGTTCAGCGGATTTTCAGCCCCTTTCGCTACATGTGCGGCAGCAAAAGGGGCATCTGACCAGTTCAGATCGATGTATTTCAAATGCCCAGAAGGGACCGGAGCGTTGAAGCATCGATTGAAGCGGCGGCGAAATCGTCGAACGCATTGGTCGCGGGCGGAATGATATGCTCGAGAATGAAGGCCGCCCCCTCTTTCGCTCCGGCCTGTCCATCCTTCAGAGCGCATTCCCATTCCAGAACGGCCCAGCCTTTGTAATCATGGGTAGCCAGAGAAGAGAAGATCGCCCTGAAATCGATTTGGCCGTCCCCAGGAGACCGAAACCGTCCGGCCCTGTCCCGCCAGGGCTGATAGCCACCATACACGCCACTGCGGCCATTCGACCGGAATTCGGCGTCCTTGACGTGAAAACATCTGATACGGTCGTGATAGATGTCGAGGAAAGCCAGATAGTCGATTTGCTGTAGAAGAAGATGGGATGGATCGTAGAGGATCGTGGCCCGTGGATGCGTTTCTACGGTTTCGAGAAACCGTTCGAAGGTGACGCCATCATGAATATCCTCATTGGGATGAACCTCATAGGCAAGATCGACGCCTTCCGCGTCGAACGTATCGAGGATCGGTTTCCAGCGTCGCCCCAGCTCTGAAAAGGCTTCCTCAATCAGACCGGCGGGGCGCTGCGGCCAAGGATAAAGATAGGGCCATGCAAACGATCCGGAGAAGGTTGCGTGCGCGGCAAGTCCCAGACGACGGCTGGCCCGGGCGGCAAGATGAAGCTGCTCGGTCGCCCAGACCGTCCGTTCATGAGGCCGTCCGCGGACAGCCTCCGGAGCGAAAGCATCGAAGAGCGCGTCATAGGCAGGGTGTACGGCGATGAGCTGCCCCTGAAGATGCGTCGAAAGTTCGGTGATCTCAATTCCGTATCGAGCGAGACTTCCTTTGATTTCGTCGCAATAATCCTGACTTTCGGCTGCACGTTTCAGATCGATCAGCCGAGGATCGCATGGAATCTGGACGCCGACATAACCAAGTTGGGCCGCCCATTGCGCCCCCCCCTCAAGCGAGTTGAAGGGAGCATCAGGGCCGAGAAACTGGGCGAGGAAAATTCCCGGCCCCTTGATCGCGTTCATGGCAGGCAATCCTCCAATATGTGCCAACTGCGTGTTGCATGAGACTTTATGGCGGCCTCGATAAAATGCATCGAACGCACGCCATCCTCTATACAGGGCAGAAAACCGTTGGTGTCAGGGCATGTACCCGCACTGATCACGTCGGCAAAATCCTGATACAAGGTCGCAAAAGCTTCGATGAAGCCTTCAGGATGACCGGCAGGAAGGCGCGTTCCACGTCGTGCCGCGTCGCTCAGGCCGATACCCCCCTGATAGAGGATTTCCTCCCGTGCATCGGGCCACAGCAGACGAAGCCTGTCTGGATGCTCATGACACCACTCCAGCCCCCCGGTTTCTCCATAAACACGTAGCCTCAAGCCATTCCGCTCTCCGGTCGCGACCTGCGACGCGGCAAGCAGGCCGGGCTGGTCATCCTGAAACCGCAGGAGGACGGAGCAATCGTCATCAAGAGTGCGTCCCGGAACGACACGCGGCAGATCTGCGCAGAGTGCTTTGACGCGCAATCCGGTCACATATTCAGCCAGATGGAACGCATGGGTGCCTATATCGCCAATGCAGCCGCCGGCACCGGCCTGATTCGGATCGGTGCGCCATTGCGCCTGAAGATTTTCCGTCTCGACGGAGGTCGCAAGCCAGCCCTGCCAGTATTCCACGACGATTTTCCGTATCGCTCCAAGCGCACCAGCGGCAATCCTGGCCCGGGCCTCGCGGATCATCGCATATCCGGCGTAGGTGTAGGTGATGGCGAAGGGAACGCCGCTTTCCCGGACGAGCGCCCGCAGTTGCTCCGCTTCCTCCAGTGTGGTGGTGACCGGCTTGTCACAGATGACCGGAAGACCAGCCCGCAGGGCAGCATGAGCGACCGGATAATGCATGTAATTGGGGGTGACGATGGCAAGCGCATCGATCCCGTCAGGGCGCATGCGTTCTCCGGTGATCATGTCCTCCCACGAGACATAGCTCCGTTCAGGGTCAACGCCCCACCTCACGCCCTGCTCCCTACATTTTTCCGGTGTGCGGCTGAAAGCGCCAGCGGCCAGCGTAAACCGTCCATCCAGCAAGGCTCCCATGCGATGAACAGGTCCGATGAACGAACCGGGTCCGCCTCCCACCATTCCGAGGCGTAATTGTCTGTTTTCCGTCATGGCGATCTCATGCCCTCTCACGTCGTGACGATGAATGATCGGTGGCCCTGACGCAGCCTGATCTTGCTGCGCGCGGACGCGACGGCCAGCATCATGTTTTCGCCGAACCATACAACGAACAGATCGCAAAAGCCGCCCTGTGTTCCGGTGGGGCCTTATGAACGGCTCCGGCTTCGGTCACCGTATTGGACATGAATACATCCGTAGATTGATTCGGAAACGACATCATCAGCCTTATGGAGGAGATCTACCACCCCTTCGGCGAGGGGGTATTGCAACTTTTTTTCTGTTCCGATGATTCGAAAAAAACTCTTTTTCTGATCGATGGCTTTTTTACAGACGCTGTCATCACCGAAGACTGACCTGCCGGATGCGGGTCAGGGCATTTGAGGACACCCATGACTCAAACTACCTATTTTGGAAGCGCATTACTTTCATGGACTGAGGTTCACCGGCCTGCATCGGGATTGCCGTCACCAACCTCCATTCCGATATGTCGCGCAAGGAAGACGGGCTGCTTTTCAATTCAGAACCTCTTACAAAAACTGCAATTCAGAACGATATATTTTTTAACTTTTACTGAATATTCAACAAACGACGCAGCTTGCCAGCCATCATATGTGGTTCAGGGTCGATGGATCATGTCCACAAGACTGACGAATACATCCTGCGCGAATTACTGGACGCGTGCGGTGGCTTTCCGGCGGCTCTCGTCAGAACGACGACGCTGGATGTGCAAGGGAGATCATTCGCTGCCCGGAAGCGGCTGGTCTTTCAGCAGATGCCGACAGAACTGGATGAAGGCGCTCGTTCTGGGACTTGCCCGTGCATTGAGAATCTGTGCGGTGCCGTATGTCAGGGCCGGAACCGGGTCCTTGATCGCCACGTAGGAAAGGAGGGAGCCATCATAGGATGCCTTGTTTCGGGGGCGGGCGTTCGCCAGACTATATCCCTCCCCATGCGCGACGAGACTGCGAATGATATCCATGCTGGGAAAAGGAGCGATCCGGGTGGGTCGGCATCCGTTTTCTCCGAATACGGACATGAAATAATCACGAGAGGATGGAAGATCGAGAAGCAGGAACGGTTCCTTGATGATCTCGTTCAGGTGGATGGCGTCCCTGTGAGCCAGTGGGTGTCTTTCCGCAACGAAGATATAGGGAGGGAGAGAAGACAGAGGCTCGAACGCGACGTCGCGTGGCAGTTCCATGTCGTAGCACAGTATGGCGACGATATCGCCACCGCGCAGTTTCTCCACCAGTTCCGCATGGTGGCCCGCAACGAACTTCAGATCGGCCTGCGGGTACTTCTCCTTGAAACGCCTCCGAAGAGCCGGAACGACGAAGGGATACAGCGTCGTCATACAGCCGACTTCGACCGACCCCACGATCTGGCCGGACAAGCCCGTGGCCGACAGTTCCAGATCATGAGCGTGAGTCAGAAGACTACGGGCTTCACGCAGAAAGCTTTGCCCTTCCGGCGTCAGCGAGAGACCTGAAGCATGATGACGGATGAACAGGGGCACATTGAGCATGGTTTCCAGTTGAACGATCGCGGCCGAAATCGCCGGTTGGGAAATATGAACCCGTCTGGACGCCACCGTAATCGATCCGACTTCGGCTGCCGCTACGAAATAGCGGAGTTGCTTCAACGTGAAGTGCATCGTGTCTCTCCGTATCCGCTCTTTCAAGGAAGGGTCTCTGACAGGACGACAGTCATCCGATCGGAATATCTGACGTTTAGAAAATGAATTATAATAAAAAGACCTTTTCTCTCACCGCTCGCTGCCTTCGCACGGGGCAATTTGGTTCGTCCGCCCTATCATCCCCGTCGGCTGCGGAGGCCCGACGCGAATACGATCGCTCCGGTGTCGGCGTCGTCCCGTCCCGGAACGCGACCGGCCCACGATCAGGCCCATCGCATTCGGCTTGCCAAAGCGACGGGCCGTGACGAAAGAAACGGTCTCCTCTGTCGGGAATACGGTCTTCCATGCCGTATTCCGGCAGGTCGCGATATTGAGGATAACCGGCGACCGCGTGGCACGGTCTGGTGAACAAACTCACGGCATTCATGGTCAGATGTGAACAGTGGGTCATGCTGATTCACGACGGACAAGTGTGGTCGGCATGATCACGAGCTGAGGGCTCGCGCTCGTCAGCCCCGTGCAGATGTCGATCAGCAGACGGGCGCCCGCCACGCCGATCTCATAGGTCGGCTGCGAGACTGTCGTGAGGCTGGGGCAATTATAGGCAGCCCCCGCCAGATCATCATATCCGGCCACAGCCACGTCGTCAGGCACCTGTAGCCCGGCGTCCTTCACCCTGCGGATGAAACCCATGGCGACCTCGTCACTGACACAGGCGACAGCGGTGGGACGTTCGGAAAGGGCAAGAAAGCTCTCCGCAGCCACAACGCCACCCGGAAAATCAAGACGCCCTCCCATGAAGGCCACATGGTCGTCCTCCAATCCGCTCTCGGCAAGCCGGCGACAGAACCCACGATATCTCGGAACATCATGTTCACTGTCTGGCGCGCAGGACACATAGGCGAGCTTTCTGTGACCGGCATCAATCAGGTAGCTGGTCAACTCGTAAAGCCCCTGCTCCTCGGCCGCGACAATACTGGGTATCTGTCGTGAGACGTGATTTGTCAGAAGACTGACAATGGGAAGGCCAGCGCTTTCGACAGTCAGTCCGGTATGGCGCATATGCTGCGCCGTGCCGGAAATGCTCAGAATGCCATCGGCAATCCCGCCGGGAAGAGCGCAATAAGCACGGGATGACACGTCACCTGGATTGGCCTCCCGGATCAGGACGCCGTAACTCTGCCGGTTCGCCTCATCAAAGACACCGCGAAGAACGTCGATGACGACGGGAGAGATGGATTGCTGACCCCGGGAGGGCACCGCGACCAGAATCGTCTCCGTGCGTCCGTTGCTGAGACTTCGGGCGGAATGGTTGAAAGTGTATCCCATTCGACGCGCAGCTTCCTGAACGAGCTTGCGGGTCTCCGGATTCACCCGATCGGGATTGGACAGCGCACGGCTGACCGTCGAACGATTCAGCCCGACCGACCGCGCCACATCAGCAAGCCTGACACGCGGAGCGCCTGCATCGCCCGAATTTCCTTTTGTGCTGTTCACATTGCCTCCCGTCTCGGTCCCTGATGGCCTGAACTGACGCGCCGACCGCGAAATTGATCACCGGTTTCCTGATTTATGAACCTCTTACCACCGATCCAATTCATTTGTCCCAATATTGGCAACCGCGTGCCATAATTTTACTACCTCCATCCACCGCATGTCTCACACAACATGCTTCAGAAAAAACGTTCCACATGCAAAACTGACATAACGATATAGGTAGGTCATTCATAAAGAAAGATATTTCGTTTCGATTCCGTCTCTGACCAATCATTTTGATTTCATTTCGAAATTTATCAGCACTCAAGCCTCGTTGTGACCTCACCATCCGAATGATATGACAACCGGGTGCCATAACGATTCCGGAACGAAATGGCTGATATGGGAACTCTTGAGTTTTCCTGCTGCGGGGTAATCTACGATGACGTATAAGAGGTGTTCTGTCGGCACAGCGACGTTCCTTGTCCTGCTGTGCTGTTCAGTGAGTCCAATTTCTGTTCTGTCCGCATCGGCCGAAACGGTTCAGGCCGCAAAGCCCGGCCGTCTTCACGCCGCGAATTCAAGCAAGCGGCATCAGCCCACATCCCCGGCTCCACGCAAGGTGGCCGGTGGAAAACGGCCTTCTTCTGCGGCGGAATTAGGTGTTCAGGGGCAGTTGGAGACGGTCAACGTGACCGCTGAACATCGGGTCGGAACGACTTCAAAAACGCCGATCGCAATGAGCGTCTATGGACGAGAGCAGATCAAATCGCAAAACGTCCATGACCTTGCATCGCTATCTGCAATCGCTCCAGATGTCAGTCTGGCTGCGTCTGGAAATCAGAGCATAATTACCGTGAGAGGCATTTCCAGCCGCGATACGTCCGAAGTCGGAGATCCGGCGGTTTCCGTTAATATAGATGGCTTTTATCTCAACAGAACCTACGCGCTGAATTCCACTCTGTTCGATATGGAGAGAATAGAAGTTCTGCGAGGCCCCCAAGGCACGCTTAACGGACGCAATGCGGTCGGCGGCGCGATCAATATCGTCACGGCAAAACCAAAAAAGAAATTCGAAAGTGAGGTTGCTCTCACATATGGAAATTACGACACGCTGATTTTCGACGGGATGGTCAACGTTCCCATTACCGACAAGGTTCAGGCTCGTGTCGCCTTTACATCCCGTTCGCACGAAGGATACCGGGTCACACCACCCAACGGACGTGGCGACGACGAGGATGCGAAATCAGGGCGTATCGAACTGGCGTTTCAGCCGACCGAGCATCTGGATGGGCTTCTGGAATTCCAGATGACGCATCAGGGCGGCTATGGGCAGGGTATCGAACTCATTCCGTTTTCCTACAATGCCGACGGTTCTGTCAGTCATGAAAAACCCAAGATAAATTCGCACAAGTTTGACAATCCCTCCCCATCGGGACTCGACATGCTTGAGCGCACCCTGCGGTGGACCTGGACCTATCATCTCAATCCCTTCGATATCAGTTATATCGGCGGATACGACGCCATGCGAATGAAGCAGGCGAGAAACTACGGCGGCCCGTCCAATTCCCCCCCTTTCGCATCTATCGATACCTGGAACGCCAACGAGAGTCCCAGAACACAAAATCAGGAAATCCGTTTTGCGTCACATAATGGCGGGCGTGTGACATGGCAGGCTGGCGCCTATTATTTTGAAGAAGATAACAGCCTGTTCAGTTACGACGGCACACCGACAAGCTATTCCAACAATACACGACTGAATGGTTATCAGTATGACGTAACATCCCGGTCCCTGTCCGGGTATGGCAATGTTAAGGTCAAGCTCATAGACGGCCTCTCGATCTCCGGCGGCGTACGCTACAATTGGGACACCAAGGATCGCGTCGGCGCGATCCAGAGCGCCAACGAGCTTGCGCCCCCTTTCACGTTCAGTTCGACTCAGCAGAATGCGAACGCCTCATGGACCAAGGCAACGTGGCATGCCGGTGCGGAATGGCAGTTCAAGCCGACTGAACTTCTCTATTTCAAGGCTGATACAGGTTACAAGCCTGGCGGATTTACCGAGATCAACGCCTACGGTCCAGAAACGGTCCTTGCCTATGAAGGCGGGCTAAAGAGCGTGCTCTGGCACAATCGACTGCACGTCGATATGGACGGCTTTTACGAGACATATACCGGCCAGCAGGTTACGCAGCTTGTGAGCACAACCTATGGAGCAGCGGAACGCATCATCAATGCTGGCAGCAGCAAGGTCTATGGCGCGGAACTCAACGTCAACGCAGCTCTGCCTTATATCGGAACAATCGGGCTGTTTGGTCAGTGGCTTCATGCCCGTTTCACGAATTTCCAGGCGGAGACGAACGGGGTCAACGTCCAGTACGCTGGAAACGCACTTCCGCAAGCTCCTGATTATACGCTTGGTTTGTCGCTTGACCGGAGGTTCGCGATACCAACCGGACGCCTCGCATTCCATGTCCAGTCGAAGATGACATCTCCCAGTTATCTGATGTTCTATAACTACAACAACGAAAAGCAGGGGTATTACAGCATGACCAATGTCAATGTTGATTATATTCCGCAATTCGCTGGTGCCGATCGATATGCAAAATGGAAAGTTGGTTTCTATGTAAGAAACCTTGAAAATTCAACCGTATTTGTAACGGCTGACGAGAATACGTTCGGCGGCTACTACCGGTATGGATACATGCCGCCTCGGACATACGGTTTTAATATTGATGCGACGTTCTGAACGGAAGCTGGTGTTCCATTCTCTGGGGAGACGGTCAAAGCGTGCTCCCTACGATCTCACATATGTTGGGTTCAAGAAATAAGGCTGAATTATGCAGTTTGGAGTCGATCTGATCACATTCTACAACCCCGTTTACTGGGGCGTAGAATGTGCGGCCGAAATCATCAACGTCGCAACGGCAGATCCGTCGGCGTTCTGGAGACGGATTTTTGCGGCCATTCAAGCTGGTGGGGCGCGTGAGGTCGAACTCACATTCGCTCCGTTTGACTGGCGCTCGTTGCTTCAGGCTTTCAGATCGATCACCAACATCCGAAAGGAATTGGAAACGTACGGATTGACCATCATTTCTTCGTATTGCGTAGATCTTGAACGTGTCGACCCCTATGGCGGGCAGGATCTACCAACCGATTTGATCCGGGAAATTGGCGAGGCAGCGAATTTTCTGGCGCAACTGAGCGGCGGCGCCATCGTGGCGAGCCTGCCTATGCGCCGCACCTACGGTGTGACGCCATCTGGTTTCGTCGATATGGCGACTGCGCTGCCGATCGCGGATTTTCTTAACCGGATTGGAATGGCTACGGCGGCGGAAGGGATCGACTTCGCACTGCATACCGAGGCGCATACGATGTTCTGTGCGCCGAGGGATATCGATCTCTTCCTGCTACTGACCGATCCCCGTTATGTGTATTTCTGCCCGGACTCTGCACATATTTTTCTGGAAGGGGGCGATCCGGCGACCATAGTGAGCCGATATCGGGAAAGGGTAAGACTTTCGCACTGGAAAGACGCAACGGCTCCAATGCCGCGGGACACGCCGATCGACAAGAAAATCCACGAACGTCATCGTGACTATTTTAGTGAACTTGGCCAGGGGAAAATCGATTTTCAGGCGCTTGCCGTCGCCACCGCTCAGTTACCCCATCCAAGACCGATCATTCTGGAACTGGATGCGTCGCCCGCACCTGTGCCGACCATCACAGATGGATGTCGTTTTGCAGCTCATGTCCTGCAGGACGCTCCTTGAGCGACGCAATTGCATGATGAGCATGACAGAACATTTCGCAGTTTCAGACAAAAAAAGCAGATTACCCGATGAACGATAAAATCTACGACGCCGTGGTGGTTGGCTCCGGTGCCGCCGGCAGTTTCGCGGCCAAGACGTTGACCGAACAGGGCCTGACGGTCATGCTTCTGGAAGCAGGTCGGGCCGTCGACCAGAAAGACTTCGACGCGGCTGAAACTCAGGCAGCGAAGGCAAATGACAACCAGTTGTGGCCCCGTATCCGCGCAACTCTGGCCGGACAACCACTTCAGGCCCGCGTCGCTTTTTTCAATGAAAAACTCAAAGGATTCTTCGTCAAGGATTGGGTCCATCCCTACAAAGCTTCAAGAAAAGCACCGTATCTATGGCTTCGCGGACGGCAGGTCGGCGGGCGTCTCCATGTGTTCGGACGCGTATTGTTCCGGTGGACCGACGCGGATTTCAAAGGGCACGAACGCGATGGTCAGGGCGTCGACTGGCCTATTTCATATGCCGATATCGAGCCTTACTACGGCAAGGTGGAACGCTTCCTGAAACTGCATGGAAATGTCGACAAACTCGCCTCCGCGCCTGACGGCTGTTACGATCAGCCCGCCATGTTGACGGCGGAGGAAGTCGCCTTCGGAGAAAAAGTCAGCGCACGGTGGAAGAACCGTCATGTCACATCATGGCGATATGTCCCGGCGGAAGCCAACCCGCTACCGGTCGCTTTGCGCGCAGCGCTGGCCACCGGTCGCCTGAAGCTTCGTCCCGATGCGGTCGTGACACAGATTCTGGTCGATCCACAGACAAACAAGACGACCGGTGTCGAATATGCCGATCGGCAGACAAAGCAGCGGCATGTCGTCAAGGCGAAGTCGGTCGTCCTTTGCGCATCGGTAATTGAATCCATCCGGTTGCTCCTGAACTCGACGTCCCAATACTTTCCGCGCGGCGTGGGCAACAGTTCCGGTCTGGTTGGCCATTATTTCATGGATCAGTGCGTCAGTATCGTTTCAGGGAGTGTTCCGGCAGCGACGCAACCTGTCTCGGCACAGGCTCTGCCCCACCACCCGTTCTACGGCATCACCGGAGGCTTCTACATCCCCCGCTACAGGAACCGGGACAACGACGTGTCAAACGCGTTTGCGCGTGGATACACATTTCAGGGATCAATCGGGCGTCGCGGAAGGCACGCTGGTCGCGTCGATATATCGGTGATGGGTTTCGGCGAAATGCTGCCCTATTTCGACAATTTCGTCAGCCTCGATCCCAGACGCCAAGATCGATGGGGAGTGCCGATCCCCCGAATTCAGTGTGCGCTGCACCAGAATGAGCGTGCGATGCTGACCGCGCAGGCCACCGAGTGTGCCGATATGATCGAGGCCGCTGGCGGGCAGGTCGATGTCGAAGCTTCGATGCTACAGGTCAAGGAACGCGGGCGTGGCCTGTTCCCCGAAGCGGGGCGGATTTCCCGCGCGGTCATTCGCTGGATGTTCCCCCGGACGCTGGTGATGGGAGCCGCCATTCATGAGAGCGGCGGAGCGAGGATGGGTGGTGATCCCCGCAATTCGGTCCTCAATCAATATAATCAGTCGTGGGACGTGCCAAATCTCTTTGTGACCGATGCGAGCAGTTTCCCCACCGGCGGGAGTCTGGGAACGACCCTGACCGTCATGGCGCTGACTGTCCGCGCCTGTGAGTATCTTGCCACTGAATTGAAGGCTGGCCATCTGTAAGGACGGCGAACGATCTTCTCCGAAACGCTTTGGGAGCAACGGGATGAGAAGTGCGGAAATTGGCGCGCGGCGTCAGGAGGCTGCGCCCGAACGGATCGGCTGGCTGGAAAACATAGCCTATGGAAGCGGCGATCTCTCATCGAATCTCATGTGGGGCATGAGTTCCTCCTATCTCATGTATTACTACACGGATCTGGTGGGTCTGCTGCCCGCTGAACTGTCGATACTGCTTCTTGTCGCGCGTGTGTTCGATGCGCTCGCGGACCCTCTCGTCGGATATTTCATCGACATCACGCGAGGGCGTTTCGTGCTCAGCATGATGAAGATATTCGCTATTCCTTTCGGTATTTTCTCATTCCTGTGTTTCGTCCCCGCACCCGGCGGCCACACCGCGCAACTGGCGTGGGCGTACGTGACTTACATTGCGTTTGGACTGGTTTATTCCGCCGTCAATACGCCCTACGGCGCGGCGGGCAACATGATCGCAGTCACGATACAGAACCGTGTCCGTCTCAATTCATTTCGGATGATGGGATGCAATATCGGTCAATTCGCGATTTCCGCGCTGACATTGCCGCTGGTTGGAATGCTGGCGACGTCTGATTCCCTGCCGGGCCGACGTATGGGTTTCAGTTTCTACATGGCGGGGTTGTCGATCAGCGGAGCGCTGCTGTGGATATTCACGGCACGGGTCTGCCGGCTGCGTCAGCAGCTACCGGCTGAAACCCACACGATCATGACGCTGCTCAAGTCGCTCGCACGAAACCGCCTCTGGCATATCTGCAATATCATGGTGTTTCTGAAATTCATCAGTTTCTCATCCTACAGCGCTTTCGCATTGTATTTTGCCCGAATTGTTCTGGGACGTGATGCCCAGTTCGGAGGCGTGATCCTGACGGTTGCGATGTTCATGAGTTTCGCGGGCGCGATCTTCACTCCCGCCTTCAGCGCACGCTTTACCCAGCGCGGCACATTCCTCCTCATGCTTGCCATTCAGGTTGTGGCGTTCTCCGTGGCTGCCATTAGCAGTGCCAGCATACCGGCCTTCATGATCGCATTCGCAGTCGGGACATTCGCCTTTGGAATTGCGGACCCGCTCTATTACACGACTTTGGCTTCCGCCATTGATTACGGCGTTTCGACCACGGGAATCCGGGCCGCCGGTCTGGCCTATTCATTGAATTCTTTGGTGACAAAAGTATCGCAGGGCCTTGCCGGGTTCATGCTGGCCGAGTTTCTGGTCTGGGGACATTACACGACCGATCATCGGCTGACCGACGCCAGCCTGTCGTCATGGATCACCATGGGATTCATCGGGCTCCCCGTGATCGCCGCTCTTTTCGGATTTGGCATGATCTGGCTCTTCCCCCGCGATTCTTATCTGCATCAGATCACGGAACCAGTGGACTTGGCCCACAGCGCGCCACCAGTTCAGTAGAATGACGATTGAAGCGAATTATACAGCAGCAGGACAATGGGTTGAAGCTTGTCATAACGGGTCGCGACGGAACGGAACCATTCAATTCTGCTGAAGCAACCATAGCATCAGAAGTTCGATGGAAGCCGTAACGGCGCAGAGACGTTTTCAGGAACGATGCCGACGGAACGGTATCTGTCGCGCCGTCCAGCCTATCTCCCTTGTCTTATGCCCGCCTTTCCCGCCTCCCCCTCTCCATGCTACCCCCGCAGCATGCAGGCCGGTTCCGCACCCTCCTCCAGCACGGTTTCCGCCAGTCTGGGCCAGCGTTTCCTTGAGGCAACCATTCGTGGCTGGCTCGGCTTCGCCCTGCGCACGACCCGCTGGCGCTTTGAGGCCACTCCGGAAGCCAGAGCGCTTTTGCTACAGGAGCGCGGTGACGGGACGCAACCAGGGCTGCTCGTCGCTTTCTGGCATGAGGCGCTCGCCCTTTCCCCCGCGCTGTGGTGGTGGACGGAGCCGCGCAATCCTTCCATGCGACTGCATGTCCTGATCAGCCGTAACAATGACGGACGACTGATCGCCCGGATTGTCACGCCATGGCGAATTCCGCCAATCCACGGCTCGTCCGACAAGAAGGGCAAGAACAAGGGCGGAGCCGCGGCTCTCCGTCAGATCCGTCAGGCTTTGGTGATGGGGCATACTGTCGCCGTCATGCCGGATGGCCCGAAAGGACCACGCCGTATCGTGCAGCCGGGTATTCTCGCGCTTGCTGAAAAAACCGGCATCCCCATCCTGCCGGTTGGCGTGCAGTGCACCTGTCTGCATGCGCCTTCATGGGACCGGATGATCATCCCGCTGCCATTTGGTCGCGGGCGCATCGTCTGCGGCACACCTGTTTCCGTGGAACCGGGAAATCGTGACACAGCCAGCCAGACACTCACTCTTCGCTTGACCACTGTTCAGGATGAGGCCGGAATGCAGGCCGAAGCCTACCTCGACACGCTCGCCTCCATGCCGGAGCAGGCTGTCGTGAATGGGACTGTTGGTACGCCGACCACACCGCGAAAACCATCATCTATCAGTCCTCCCATACTCTGGTCGCTGCTGACTTCCCTGCTCGCTCCCGGCCTGATTGCCATGCTTCGGATACGGGTACGGCGCGGCAAGGAAATCCGTGACCGCACCAGAGAACGTCTCGGCTTCGCCGCGATGCGCCGTCCCGATGGACCGCTTCTCTGGGTGCACGCGGCCAGTGTCGGTGAAACCCTCTCCATCATTCCGGTAATCCGGGCCATTCTGGAAAAACCCTCGGCACCAACACTTCTTGTCACGACCGGCACCGTCACCGCCGCCGCAACGCTGGCGCGGGAACTGCCTGACGCCATGCGGACAGGACGGGTTCTGCACAGTTTCGTTCCGCTCGATGTGCCACGGTGGGTCAAGCGCTTTCTCCGCCACTGGAGACCGGACGGACTGGTCCTGACCGAGAGTGAGTTGTGGCCGAACATGATCGCGGCCTGTAACGCGACGGAACTGCCGATCATGCTGCTGAACGGTCGGCTGTCCCGCACAGCACTCACGGGATGGCGCAAACTGCCCCGCATGGCGGAAAACATGATGGGCGCGCTGTCATGGATTGCAGCCCGTTCGCCGGAAGACGCCGCCCGTTTCCGGATGATGGGAGCAACGAGCGTGTTCTGTGACGGTGATCTGAAAACAGCGGCCCCGCCTCTTGTCGCGGATGTCGCCGTGCTGGACACCGCTCGCAGGGCTATAGGCAGACGCCCCGTATGGGTCGCGGCTTCGACTCATCCCGGTGAAGAAACGCAGATTCTTGAAACTGCGAAAATTCTGAGAGTTACTCACCCCGATCTGCTGACAATCATCGCCCCCCGTCACCCCGAACGGGGCGTTGCCATTGCCGAAGAAGTAAAGGCCGCTTTCCCATCCGCCGGCCAGCCTCCCCGTCGCGCGCAAGGTCAGTGGCCGGATACGGCAGATCCCGTGTGGATTGTCGATACACTTGGGGAACTCGGCACCCTGTTCCGCCTGTCCCATATCGTTTTCATGGGAAACAGCCTGATTGCTCCTGACAGTGCGATAACAGGCGGCGGACATAATCCGCTTGAACCGGCCCGGCTGGGATGCGCGATCATGACAGGCCCGGCGATCGCCAATTTCGAGGAGACCTTCGCCACTCTTGAGGAGGCCGTGATCGTGGTCCACTCCGCTCAGGATCTGGCAAGCACAGTCAAAACCCTGCTTGACGATCCGACGAGAGCAGCGGCACTCGGTCAGGCAGGAGAGCGGGTTGCTACCCGTGACCAGACTCTACCGTCCCGGCTGGCGGACCTCATCTACCGGACCTGCGGCTACCCATGACCGGATTTTTTCGTCTGAATGCGCCAGCTTTCTGGTTTCGCCCGCCCGGTCTGCTGAGCGGTCTGCTGAATCCTCTGGCGGTCATTGTTGGGCTGGTGGCAACAGGGCGCAGACGACGCTCCGGCTGGCGTGCGTCGGTTCCCGTGCTGTGCGTGGGCAACCTCACGGTGGGCGGAACCGGTAAAACCACGACTGTACTTGATCTTGTTCACCGCCTGCATCAACGGGGCGTAGCGGTTCACTGCCTGACACGCGGCTACCGTGGACAGGCAGTAAAGGGACAGACTCCGCTGCGGGTCAATCCTGCCCGCCACACTGCCGAGGATGTCGGCGATGAGCCTCTCCTCCTTGCCGCTGCCGCCCCCTGCTGGGTCGGCCCCGACCGTGCCGCTTCAGCCCGTGCCGCCATCGCAGCCGGAGCCACCTTCCTGATCATGGATGATGGTTTCCAGAATCCCGGGTTGCACAAGGATTTCTCCTTCGTTCTGGTCGATGGCGCAGTCGGGTTCGGCAATCAGCGGGTCCTCCCTGCCGGGCCGTTGCGCGAGCCGCTCGACACAGGACTGGCTGCCGCGAACGCCATTGTCATCACGGGGCAGGATTTATGCGGCGTTGAGAAAAACCTTTCGGACAGAGTTCGTTATCCGATCCTGAAAGCGGGCCTGAGGATGGAACAGTCCATCGCGACATTACGCCACGAAAAGGTCATCGCTTTTGCTGGTCTCGCCCGTCCGGACAAATTCTTTGCCTGTCTGAACGAACAGGGCGTCGTTCCCGTGAAAGCCGTTCCCTTTCCTGATCATCATGTTTTCACCGCCACCGATCTTGCTCATCTGTCGAATCTCGCCGCACAATATTGTGCTAGGCTGGTCACCACACCCAAAGATGCGGCACGGCTTCCCGAAACCTTTTGTGAGAAAATCCTGATCGTGAATGTAGGGTTGGAATGGACCGACCCGGAGCAATTGGACTCAATCCTCGATCGTCTGACAGAACGGACGCGCCAGTTATGACTTCAGCTTCCTCAAACCATACCAGAGAAAATCCCGCATCGGTGTCGCGGCTCATGAAGCTGGAAGCGCTGACTGCCCGCAGCACGTTATGGTTTCTGCGGCGCTTCCGACCTGACACGTCTTCCAATATCGGAGGCAGATTGTGCGCGGGCATTGGTCCGCTGCTACCTGTCTCGAAAGTGGCCGATACCAACCTCCGCCTCGCCATGCCGGAACTGGACGACACCGAACGGAAACGCATCATCAGAGGAGTATGGGATAACCTTGGCCGTACCGTCGGAGAATTTCCGCATATCGCATCGCTGAAGGAAAACACGCCGGAAGGACCGGGTTTCGAAGTGACCGGCAAAGAGCATCTGCTGACCGCAGCCCGCAGTAATGGCCCGGTTCTTTTTGTCTCGGGCCATATCGGCAACTGGGAAATGCTCCCTCCGGGCGTTGCCAGATATGGTGCGGGTTTCGCCTCCTTTTATCGTGCCGCAGCCAACCCACTGGTCGATCGGATGATCCGTGACCTGCGTGACGCCGCGATGCCCGATCCACTTCCCCTGTTCGCAAAGGGCGCGAGGGGGGCCAGAGACGCGCTGAAATGGGTAGCGACCGGACATCGGCTTGGCATGCTGGTCGATCAGAAAATGAATGACGGTATTGAGACGCGGTTCTTCAATCGACCCGCCATGACAGCGCCCGCGCTGGCGGCGATGGCCCTGAAATTCCGCTGCACCGTTATCCCGGGTTATGTGCAACGTCTTGGACCGGCGCGGTTGCGGATCGTGGTGGAACCACCGATGCCTCTTCTGGACACCGGCAACCGGCAGAATGATGTCGCGACTTTGACGCAGGCCATCAATGACAGGCTGGAAGCGTGGATCCGGGCCCGGCCCGAAAGCTGGCTGTGGTTGCACCGACGCTGGTCGAAAGAGCTTTACGGGACGTCGAATCAATTCAAATAAGACGACGATTCTGATCGCAAAGACGTCTTTCCGCCTACAAAACGATCTTCTTTTGCACTTTATGCCTATTTTTTGTGCGTATATTATCCAAAAATGATTTTTTTTTATGCTTAAATTTTACCACACCTTATCGTTCTGTATCTTTTTGATCACAGTTTTCCAAACCTGCCTCTTCTGGAAGCGCTCCTCCCTCTTTCTCACTGGCGAGCCGAGAGAGAAGCCCATACCGTTTGCTCAGAACGTAGAGGAGAGATCAGGGATGTCCCAGGCAATGCAGACCGAACCGTCAGTGTTCCCTTCGAATGTTATCCCGTTTCGCATGGCCGTTATTCTACCGCGCCATCGCGAATATCTCGGCCGCTGGCTTGAAGCCGGCAAGCGTATGGGACTCTGCGATGCAGAAATCTGCATCGACGATGAAGCGACATTCGCAGACTCGGAGCAGGCTCTGATCTGGGTCCGTGAGAACGCAAGCCCTGCTTACGTCGTCCATCCGGAAGGCACACACTGGGTTGTCGTTGACGCTCTTCGCGGCAACGTCCTCAGCCACGAGAATTCCTTTGAAATGGCGCTCGACTTCATCCGTCCGGCCCTTCCTCTACAGGGCTCCGTCGCAGCGGCCTGACCCTGATTTCATGTCTCGCCACTGCAAGCGTGAATTCTGACATTTACTGCTTGGTCGTCACCGGCCCATCGTGGGAACGAACACTCCGATACAGGCTGAAAGCCATCGCAGAGATGTACACCACTCATCCAATCTGAAAAATAAACGCCTGCCAACGATATATCGGCAAGCGGCTTGTCTCTCTTCAACCTGTAAGTCTCTGGGCTGACGGGACCATCTTCATACAGGCATGAAGCTGGTCCCGTCCGGCAGATAGTGAGCGGATCAGTAATTGGCCGAGACAGAAAACAGGAATGTCCGACCGACGGCAGGCACGGCACGATCGCTGAACAGATTGGCATAGTTCAGACGGTTGGCGAGATTGTAGCCGTTCATGGCTATACGCCAGTGATTGTTCAGGAACGAGTGAGACACCACGGCGCTCCAGTCCAGATTCGCAGGGACCCGCGCTGTATTTCCCGCGTTCAGCCAAACACCCTCACGCCAGGTCGGCCCACCACCAAACATCAGGTTCCAGGGCTTACCCGGTGCGACTGTGTAAGTTGTCCAGAGAGTCGCAGAGTTTTTCGGGACATAGAGAACGTGCTTGCCCACATTGCTCGCAGTCGTGGACCATGTGGTCGTCGCATCGTAATAGGCATATGTCCCGATAAGCTGCCAGTTTTTCATGATTTCACCAGAGACGCCAAGTTCCACGCCCTGATTACGCTGGCGGTCACTGGAGGCTATCACAGAGCTGTTGCTGTCGCTCCCAAGGATTGCGTTCGACTTCTCAAGGCGGAAAGCTGATACGGTAAAGCCGACACGCCCCTTAAATGCGTTATATTTAGCGCCAATTTCGTAAAGACGACTGCGCTCTGGATGCATTTTCGAGCCATTGACGGTCATCGGCTCACTGCTGTTCGTTACATACAGCCCCAGAGGCGTGGTGGACTCCGACCAGTTGAAATACACCATCGCGTTGTCGGTCGGCGTGTACATCAGGCTGACATTGGGATTGAACGTATCCTGCTGCTGATGCAGCCGTGTGTCGGCAGTTGTTGCGCCGTCAGTCGCGGCATAATGGCTGTTCCAGTGATCCCACCGGAAACCGGCCTTGATCGAAAACCATGGAACAAGCCAGACCTGATCAGAGAAGAATGCACCGACATCCGTTGCATCGCCTGTCTTGTAGAGTTTGTTCCCTACGCCATTGGGAATATTCACCAGATTTTTCTGATACTGTCCCAGCCCACCGAGCAGCAGACCCGGCTGCACCATCGAGGGATTGATCATGCTGGTCGTATCAGTGCGCGTGCCGTTCTGGCCATTGAAATTGTAGGCATAATTCTTGCGGCGGTCGTACACATGCATCACATCAATGCCGGCTATAATCTGGTGCCTGACAGAACCGGTATTGAATTTGGCAAGAGTGGACAAAACGTTTTGAACAGACCAGTCATCCTGCTGATAGGGCTCAGGCCCACCCAGATGACCACGTCTGTTGATCATGGCCGCTGACGGGTTGGTAAAGAAATTTTTCGCACAGGTCGTGTCGCATCCGGGCTGCGATGCTGAATAGTAACGGCTGTACAGGCCGCCTTTAAGATCATTGAACACCGTAATATGGTCATTGAATTCATGCTTGAGCCGCGCCGTCAGCATGTCGGTCGATGAATCGTCCTTGTCGTAGGTCGTACCATACCAGTTCTTACGATTCAGTCCGTATTCAGTCGCAGGTTTTCCAACCGTGGCGCCCGGACGCGTGATAACAGGGACGCCGTAATCAGGCATCCGGTCATCGCTCTGGTGAAAATATTCGAGCGTAAACGTCGTTTTGGTGCCAAGGCCAAACCCGATGGACGGAGCCAGTCCCCAACGGTGTGAATACACATTATTCCGGCCGACAGTATCGTTTTCATTGCCCATACCGGTAATACGGATGGCCGTATGCTCACCGATCTGCTGGTTCAGATCGAGGGTGCCACGATAATAAGCCCCGGAACCGCCCGAAAAGTTACCGCCGTAATTGTTCCCCAGATGGGCAACCTTGGTCGTGACGTTGATCGCGCCACCCGTCGTGCCGTTACCAAAGACTTCGGAGGACGGTCCCTTGATGACCGTCACATGATCATAATCGAAGCTGTCGCGGCTATAGACGCCAAAATCGCGCAAACCGTTCTGGTAAATATCATTCTGCGCCTGAAATCCGCGGATCAGAAACTGGTCTCCGCTCATGCCGCCCTCACCCTCACCTACGGATGCGGTAATACCGGGCACGTTCCGAAGCGCTTCTTCAAGAGACTTGACGTTCTGCTGCTCCATCAGGACTTTCGGCACGACGTTCACCGTCTGCGGCGTATGCAGGACATCCTGAGGCATACGGCCAAAGCCCATATCCTGCGTCAGAACATTCATACTACGACCACGCACCAGAATATTTTCTGAATGCGGTCCTGTTTCCAGAATTTTCGCGCCCGTATTCACCGCATGGGCGCTTGTGTTTGTAGCGGTCGCCCCTCCAGCGCCAGAAGCCTGCAGCGGCACGTTCTGCGTTGATACGGGTTTGTGTATCGCCACTCGGGAGTGGGCATGGCGTGTTTTCACCGTTCCAGCATCAGCGGCCTGTGGATGAAAAGCTGAACAGGCCAGAGTCAATCCGGCTGTGAGCGGTGTGGGCCGCAATGTATGGCGGATGAAACGATTCGTCATAATTCCTACATCTCGTGGCATAAGATGTCATCGCTATGTCGTAAATGCGATTGGCTCGCAATATCATCACACGATATTGTTACATTTCGTAATTATCGGAAACTGCTTCTTTCGGCTTGATCTCAGCCGTCGTGCTTTGCGGAATGTCTCTCAACATTTTGTAATAAAACGAAAAGACACTTTCTTTCTGAGCCGAACATAAAAAAAGCCGCCTCCCAAAAAAAAGAGAGACGGCTCGAAACGATTCAGATCAGGGATTGTGTCAGGAAGCGCCGGGAGCCGGAGCCGCAGACTTGTGGGCAGGAAGAATACGGGCACCACCGCCAGACTGAATTTCGAAAATCCCCAGTCTGCGTACAGTCTGACCGTCTCCAGTCAGCGTAAAAGCGCCATCAACACCGGAAAATCCCTGAGGCTGCGTGAGCAGATCGACCGGATATCCTCTTCCGCCGGTTGCGGTGTAGACCGACTGCGCCAGCGTGCCTGCATCGTATGACAGGTCAGCCAGCGGCTTGGGAACGCGGTGATTCTGGGCCGAAAACTGCTGCACGAACAGTGTACGGGCCGCAGGATCCGGCGCTGCATACCAGGCTCCGGCTACAGCTCCCAGCTTTCCAGCGAAGGCCCCCCACAGACCCGGCCCCATGAGACGGACATCACTGGAACAAACCTGATTGGCCTTGAGTGCATCAATCACGTTTTTCAGAGCCAGCCCCGTATCGGCCAGAAGGAGGGCATCGAACGGAGGAGCCGACAAGGTTGAAGAAGATGTATCGGAAGGCGTCGCTTTTGCAGCCTGCTCTGGAGGAGAGGCTTTTGGGTCACCCGGAGACTGGGCGTCAGCTTTCACACTTGCCTTCGAAGCTGACGACAGGGCTGCCGCCAGATCCTCGGGCAGGTCCTGCGCAGGCCCTGTCGTCTGGCCGGATGCTGTTGCGACCCGGCTGTCATAGGCGCTCAGAGTGGCCAGTCCGCTTCGGATCGCTTCAGAGCCGCCGGCATGATAGACGACCAGTGGGTCTGCAAGACTACCTTCACGACAGGAGCGCACGAGTGCGTCGCCCATAGCGTGACCCAGCGGTGTGTCAGGCAGAAAAGCCGCAAAGTGATGGCGGCCTTCCTGCCTTGCAGCATCGACGAGACGCGAAACCTGCTGTTGCGGCGTAATGCCGAACACCCAGACCCCGAGACGGGCCTGCGCCAGATCACTGGTGAAGGCAATAACCGGAATACCGGCGCGCAGAGCCATTGGGCTGATGGACGCCGTATCAACGCTGGTCAGAGGCCCAAGAACGATACCATCCCCGGATGCAATAGCTGCCTGCATGGCCTGCGCAGCGCCGCCTGCCCGCGCCGTATCATGGATGTCGAGCTTGGGGGGAGGCAGTGTCCCGCTCTGCTTTGACAGCGCCAGTTTTGCGGCAGCCAGCATTTCATTGCCGAGCACCCCGTTCGCTCCGGTCAGAGGCAGCAGCACCCCGACATTCGGAGCCGACACGGTTTGATCGCTCCCAGCAAGCCCTCCCGGACCGCTGGTGCCCCCCGAACTACAGGCAGCGAGCGCCAGAAGCGCCACGCCCGAAAGGTGACGCGCAAGGTTTCGGCTGGTATGCCGCAGAATACTGCGCGTTACGTTCCTCTTGCCGACAGGCCGCATCGTAACGTCACAACCATGTATTTTAGTATCAGCCGCCTCTCGCGACAGGAACCTGCATGTCCGATCCATCGTCCGCCTCTTCATATGAACGGTTGCCTGTCGGGCCACAGGCGGAGGGTTACCCTGATGATGCTTCCTCCCATAGCGAAGGAATGCGGCTGCGTCATGTCCGGTCTGAAGAAGAGACCGACGAGGATGAACCGGCCGCGCCCAAGAAAGGCGGGCTTCTGACTCTCGTCGCCACGCCGATCGGCAATCTCGGCGATCTTTCGCCTCGTGCGGTTCAGGCCATGAGATCAGCAGATCTTGTGCTCTGCGAGGATACGCGTGTGACGGCGCGTCTGTTCACTGAGCACAACATCAGCACGCGCGCTGAACCTCTCCATGAACACAACGAACGGCAGCGGGTTCCGGGGTTGATCGACCGCCTTCTGGGAGGGCAGCAGATTGCTCTTGTCTCAGACGCGGGAATGCCCCTCCTGTCCGACCCCGGATATCGGCTGGTGCGCGCCGCAATCGACGCGGACATCACCATCACCGCTGTTCCGGGTCCGAATGCCGCACTGACAGGCCTCGTCCTTTCAGGTCTGCCCCCTCATCCCTTTCTTTTTGTGGGTTTTGCTCCGCCGCGAAGCGCTGCCCGAAAGGAGAGTTTCGCCACTCTGCATGCCGCGGAAAGAGCGGGCCTGAGAGCCACGCTCATATGGCACGAAGCCCCTCATCGTCTGGCGGAAATGCTCAGCGATCTGAAAGACATTTTCGGCGCGGACCGCTCTGCTGTAGTTGCGCGGGAACTGACAAAGCGTTTTGAAGAAGCCAAACGCGGCACGCTCGGCGCCTTGGCCTCTTTCTATGCAGAAACGGTGGCCAGAGGCGAAATCACGGTTCTCGTTGGCCCATTCGATGAACTCGAACAGGATGCCGACACTCTGGATGACCAGCTTGAAACAGCACTGGCCAGTCAGTCAGTTAAAGATGCCGCTGCTCTTGTGGCCAAAGCCAATGGCCTGCCGAAAAAGACTGTCTACGCCCGCGCACTCGAACTCATGGCGCTGCGACAGAAGAACGGAGATTAACTCCATTCAACCGCGGACAGGGCAGAGGTGTGTTCATTAGCTGAGTTGCGCAGCTTGAAATTCGTGACCAGTTGCAGCAGTTGGGATGAACTCACCTCAAGCTCCTGACCTATCTTGATCGTGTTGTGCAGAACGGAAGCACTCCGTTTTGTATCCTGCGCAAGCCGCAGCGTATCCCGGCTGATTTCATCAACACGCGTCGCCTGCGTGGCTGATGCTTCCGCGATCTGACCAATCAGCCCCCCAACACTTTCAACCGAACTCCTTGTGTTGCCAATGGCGCTTCCCGCAGCGCCAGCCAGCTTCACTCCCTCTTCGACATCCCTGACACTCAGAGAGACAAGAGACTTGATCTGTTTGGCGGCATCAGCTGAGCGACCGGCCAGAGCACGCACCTCCTGGGCAACGACCCCAAAACCTTTTCCGGCATCGCCAGCGCGCGCCGCCTCTACTCCGGCATTCAGAGCCAGCAGATTGGTTTGCAGAGCGATTTCATCAATCATTCCGATAATCTGGCTGATCTGACCGGATGAAACCGAAATCTTTGTAATTGCGACAGAGGCGTCGGACACGATCTCCTGCCCTCTTTCCGCTTCCTTGCAACAGCTCTTTACTGCCTTGTCCGCATTAACCGTCTGATCAGCGACCTTTTTGACAGAAACCGTCACATCTTCGATCGTGTGAACGATCGTATCAAGACCGCTGACCTGCACAGTCATCTGTTGCGCAACCTTACGGCTCGCCTCACCCACAGCGCGCCCATCGGATTCCACTTTTTCGGCGGTTTCCCGAACGGAGGAAATCAACCCACCAAGACCATTCAGCAACTTTTCAAAAGCGCTTCCCAGTCGCGGGGATTTTTCCCACAACTTGGCGTCCACTGACTGGACAAGATTGCCCTCCGCCACCCGCTCAAGAGCTATGGCCAGCATTTCAAGAGCTTCTTCCTGCTCCTGTTTCGCCATTTTCCGCTGTTTTTCAAGCTCGTTGAGGGCTGACGTCACCGCCAGCTCCATGTCCAGCATCGTCGCCTTGACCAGCAGGCCAAGATCTCTGGCAAGTTTCTTTTCATTCCCTGTGATCCGGGGCTTTCGAACGAACCCTCCCCCCACGACCTTGGGCCAGTCCTCCTGAACGATTGCTTCAACGATATACTCGATAATCAGGGAATTGCCCGCGATATACCATCTGGGGTCAAGTCCGATACGGGCATGCGTGACCCCGATCCGTTCCACATCACGAAAATAATCGGCCCCGAACCGTCCGGTGACTATTTTCCTCCAGTGCTGATACTGCTTCGAGCTTGCGTCCGCCTTCTGTTCCTCACTTGTAAAAAAGTGGGCGACCTCAGGAGTTTCGCTGATTCTGATGTAAAAATCATTCAGAGCCCGGGGGAGAGCCCGGGAAATAACCCCGACAAGTCCTTCCAACTGATCAAGTTCCGCTTTCCCCAGACCGAGAAAGCTGAGTCTGCTGTCGATATCAAGGACTTTATGATCGCTGGTCATGTAGCCTGTTCTCTCGGTTGCACAATCGGCTAAGCACCCAAGCTGCCATCGGAATTGAGCTACAGGTTGAACCGAAATTCATGGATAAATCTTTAACTTCCCATGAAACGCCTCTGGCACCGTTTCTTCGAAATAAAGATGAAAAGAAGCTCAGGTAAATACATTGCAAAAAGCATATAAAGATCACAGCTTCGCGAGATTCCACCCCCGAACCTTCATCAATCGCTAGTCTGGATAAAATCTTTACCGGAGCCAGATATGAACGACACCTTTACAATTCGGGATATCCCCATAGGCGTTAACGCCGAGGGCGTGCGCGTTGAGGCCGATTCAATGGGCAAGATAGGGGTGCCCGCACAGCACTACTGGGGTGCACAGACCCAGAGAAGCCTTGTTCATTTTTCAATCGGCAGAGATGTCATGCCGATTGAGCTCTGCCGGGCCTATGGAGTTGTCAAAAAGGCCGCTGCTCTGGTCAATCTTGCCGAGGACAGGCTTCCTCAGTGGAAAGCGGATGCCATCGTTCGCGCCTGTGACGAGGTCATTGAGGGCAGGCTCGACAGCGAATTTCCTCTTTTCGTCTGGCAAACCGGGTCCGGCACCCAGACCAACATGAACACGAATGAAGTGATCGCCAACCGGGCAATCCAGCTTCTCGGCGGTGAAATCGGCTCCAAAAAACCCGTTCACCCCAACGACGACGTGAACATGGGACAGTCGAGCAATGACTCCTTCCCCACGACCATGCATGTCGTGACGCTGCTGGAAATCGAGAATACTCTCATTCCCCGGATTGAAGCACTGGTTGGTGCCATCCGCAGCAAATCCGAACAGTGGATGGATGTCGTCAAGGTTGGCCGCACCCATCTTCAGGATGCTGTGCCGCTCACCGTCGGGCAGGAATGGTCCGGCTGGGCCCAGCAGCTTGAAGATGCTCTCGATGCTTTAAAAGCCTCCATTCCGGGACTGGCTCAGCTTGCCGCCGGAGGCACGGCCGTCGGCACCGGCCTGAATGCTCCTTCGGGATTCAGCAGAGCGATTGCCGCAAAAATTGCCGAGCTGACCGGTAAACCCTTTGTCACCGCTCCGAACAAATTTGCCGCGCTTGGTGGTCTGGATGCCATGGTCAGGGCGTCCGCAGGGCTTCGAGGGCTTGCCGTGGTACTGATGAAAATCGCCAATGACATGCGCTGGCTTGGCTCCGGGCCACGCTGTGGACTGGGTGAGCTTCATCTCCCTGAGAACGAACCCGGCTCTTCCATCATGCCCGGCAAGGTCAACCCGACCCAGTGCGAAGCGATGGTCATGATTGCGACGCAGGTCATGGGCAATGATGCCGCCGTGGCCTTTGCGGGTGCGCAGGGTAATCTTGAACTCAACGTCATGAGGCCGGTCGTCGTTTCAAACGTGCTCCACGCCATTCGCATTCTGGCTGACGGATGCCACAATTTCCGCATCTTTTCCGTGGACGGCACCACGCTCAACGAAAAAAACCTTCAGAAATACATTGAAGACTCCGTCATGCTGGTAACGGCCCTCAATCCGGCTGTCGGTTATGACAAGGCGGCGGCCATCGCGCATCGCGCCATGGAGAAAGGTGAGACGCTTCGGGAGGCCGCCCTCGCGTCCGGCGTGGATGAAGAGACTTTCAACAGGTATGTGAATCCGAAGCTAATGGTCGGTCGGGGACTTGAAGGAGCCTGAGCGTTCTTCCTCGTCATACCATCAGACATGATCTCTAAAATAAGA
Organism: Acetobacter sp.; assembly: GCF_022483985.1. Taxonomy (NCBI): domain Bacteria; kingdom Pseudomonadati; phylum Pseudomonadota; class Alphaproteobacteria; order Acetobacterales; family Acetobacteraceae; genus Acetobacter; species Acetobacter sp. The sequence goes on from NZ_JAKVME010000001.1 coordinate 1,406,577, forward strand.
AATCGATAATTTCGTCTATAATTATATATTTATAGACGAAATTGCGCCTTATTTTTTAATTTATACGTATAAAATATGATATTTTGATTTTTAATTTATACTACCCTTTCCAGATCGTCGTCAGTGAAACCTTATTAGTTCTTGTATTTACTTTATATATTAAATTTTCGTCCGGATTTTTCGTTCTGATATTTATATAAATCCAAAAAATTAACAATCTGTAATATCTTCTCAATGACAAAAATGATGTATTATTTTTTCCAGATTACTGAGAGGAAAACTTCCTCAGGCAATCCAACGGTAACAAAACATGCAAAAGGCTGAGCGTTATCATGGTACAGAATGCCACTGACTATTTCACGGGACAGACATCGACTGACTTTCTGAACCCGACAAACTGGAATTCAGGCCAGTTGCCGACAGATTATCATGAGATCAACATAACCGGGACAGAATCGGCTCCTGTCACAGCCGTCATCGGCAGCGCCTACACCACTGAAGTTCCCAGCCTGACCATTGGCGATTACGGGACGTTGAAAATTACCGCCTGCGACAGCTCCAGCGCCTCGGCCACTCCCGTCTTTACAGCATCCGCACTACAGATTTTCGACACAGGCAGTCTTATTATCGACACAGCTTCACCGGTTCAGTTGGGGATCAACCATATTTCCGGAACCCTGACGATTGATGACAGCTCCAATGTCACCATCACAAGCGGCAGCCTTTCAGGCAACGGCACGATCAACCTGAACCATTCCACGCTGGGCTCGGAATCTGCGGGGGTCGTTCTGGACAGCCTGATGACCGTCAATCTGGCGGGAGGCAGCACTGTCTACACACAGGGGAACGGAACGGGCGGCACTGTCAATTTCGATCCCTCGACACAGAACATGGTTGTGCTCGATCAGAACTATTCAAACGTAAGCACTGTTTTCAACAATGTTTCCGAGAACTCTGAATTCGCCATCAATGGTTCGAGTGGTGTCGTTCCTGTCTCTGCCAGCTACTCCGCCAACAGCAACGGCAGCTATACGCTGACAATCGCGACAAGTGACAATCAGACCATCACACTCGGCAACATCAATACGGAAAATGGCTATACGCCCGGTTCCCTGACAGTCACGCTGGACAAGGCTGGTGATTATGTGATCGCCGACAGCAACCTGTCTTCCTCGATTGTCAGCGGATGGCCGCCGGGCCATGATCACACCAGTTCCTGTGATGACAACACGGGAGGCGGCTGTAACAACGGTGGTGGAAGTGAGCATCATCACCACAATGACGGCTGCACGACACCGACATGGTGGGGCGGCCACGGTTCCTGCTCCAACAACAGCCCTTCGCCACTTCCCTGGCAGGGTCACGGAGACTGCTCCGGTCACTCCTCCTCCGGCAACGACAAGAACTTCTGGGACTGCGTCGGCAAGGATCATTACAGCGGCTGTAAATCCGACTGGAGCCACTGGACGAACACCACTCCCTACAAGGGTGGCTGCGGAAGCCAGTTCGACCCATGGCATGGCGGCAACTCGACGCCGGCAGCCTTTCCGGATTGCAATCAGCACGCACACTGGACGGGCACATTCGCCCATGCCTGTGGCTGATAAAAAAAGGGCGAGGAATAATCCTCGCCCCCATCTGGTGTTTTCCTGTCCGGATAGAAACGTCACACCACAGGGTGTGACGTTTCTCCAGAATGGCTCACTTCGTCACGGCGCCTTTGCTTCATCTGGCAGCGCGTAGGCGATGACATAATCACCAAGCTTCGTGCCAAACGAACCATGCCCGCCCGCAGCCGTCACAATGAACTGACGTCCATTCTGCTCGTAGGTCATCGGCGTTGACTGACCACCCGCAGGCAGACGGTCTTCCCAGAGCTGCTGCCCCGTCGTCATGTCATAGGCACGGATGTAATCGTCGGCTGTGGCAGTCAGAAACGCCACGCCGCCCGCCGTCGCTATCGGCCCTCCCAGACCGGGGATGCCGACCTTGAAGCCGAACGGCAGGGGCGAACTGTCACGGGTGGTGCCGTTTCGATGCATCCAGACAATCCTGTTCGTCTTGAGATCAATGCCCGCGACATAGCCCCATCCGGGCTGTTTACAGGGTATGCCAAACGGCGACAGGAACGGATTCAACTCGACACCAAACGGCGTGCCGTATTGTGGCTGGATGCCGATTTCTCCCCCTGAAGGACCACCGCCCTCCGCCGGAACTGCCGGGTTGCGGGGACCACGAGGCACCAACTTCGAGACAAAAGGAATGGCGATGGGGTTGGCGAAGGCGATCTGCCGGACAGGATCAACCGCCAGACCACCCCATTCGAACATGCCGAGATTGCCCGGAAACACGAGCGTTCCCTGCGTGGAAGGCGGTGTGAACGGCCCTTCATAACGTAGCGACTTGAACAGGATGCGGCAGACAAGCTGATCCAGCATGGTCGCCCCCCACATGTCCGCATCCGTCAGATTTTTCTTCGGACGGAATGTCAGTTCGGAATAAGGCTGTGTAGGGGAGAGATGGTCGCCCACCACCGCACCCTGCGGCACAGGGGTTTCCGGAGCAGGCACCACGGGCACCCCCGTACGGCGATCCAGCACGAAGATATTGCCGGTCTTGGCCGGAGCGTAGATTGCCGGAACAACAGTGCCGTCAGCCTGATGAATGTCCACAAGACTCGGCTGGGACGGAATATCCATATCCCACAGATCATGATGCACGGTCTGATAGAACCAGACCTTTTCCCCGGTGTCCGCATTCAGCGCCAGCAGACCGGACGCATAACGCTCCTGATCCGCCGAACGGTGGCCGCCCCAGATGTCAGGCGTGGAAACACCCGTCGGGATATAGATCAGGTTCAGCTTCTCGTCATAGGACGAGGTTATCCACGAGTTCGGGGAGTTGACGACATATTTATGCGTATCGGAAGGCAGCACGTTCGGATCGGGGTTGCCGGTGTCAAACGCCCAGACGAGTTGACCGGTGTGCAGGTCGAAACCGCGTGTCACACCTGACGGCTCATGTGTGGAATAATTGTCGGTCACGGCGCCCGAGATGATGACGAGCCTGCCCGTCACAACCGGCGGGGATGTCGGTTCATAGAAACCAAGCTCCCTCATCGGCATGCCGTCGGTCAGATCAATCTCGCCGTTCCTACCGAAAGCCGAGCAGCGCGCACCGGTCTTCGCATTGATGGCGAACAGACGCCCGTCATTGGTCGGCAGGAAGATGCGGGAGGCACAATCGTCAGTAGCGTCGGTTGTTTCCGCATAGGACACGCCACGGCAGGTCATGTGCTGGAAAGTGGAATTATATCTGATCTGCGGATCGAAGACCCATTTCTGCTGTCCGGTCGCGGCATCCAGAGCGAACAGCTTCTGATGCGGAGAACAGAGATAGACCGTGTCGTTGATCTTGATCGGCGTGACCTCATCCGTGATCTCACCCGGATCGTTCGGTCCTTTCAAGTCGTGCGTACGGAACGTCCACGCCACTTTCAGATTTCTGACGTTCTGCGGAGTCACCTGCCTGAGCGGTGAGTAGCGATCGCCGAACTGGGTGCGGCCATAGGCTCCCCAGTCAGAGTCCGCCACCTGCCCCGCGTCGCCGGGAACCACATCCGCTGTCGCCTGTGGCAGACTGCCTGCGATATCCTGAGGATCCTGCGTCAGGGCATAACCGAAGATCACGATACCGGTGACAATGCCCGCGGCCAGAGGAGCACGGGCCGCCTGCGCGCCGCGTCCGAGGTGACGGGTGATGAACGGCAGAAGCAGCCACACCCCGAGAGGAAGGATCAGGTCGCCACGCGGCGCCAATGTCCAGAAGTCGAACCCGGCTTCAAGCACCGCCCAGATGAGCGTGGCGAAAACGATGAGCGTGTAAAGCCACAGCGCCGCTGCATTGCGCCTCCACAAAAGAAAGGCGGTCAGAAGAACCGCCACACCGCACGGCGCATAAAACAGCGACCCGCCCAGAGCGGCCAGCCACAATCCGCCACCGGCAAGAACCAGCCCCAGCAGGGCGGTCGCAAGCACAGTGACGACGAACATTCCTCCGGACCTGTCAGAACGCGTTGTCATGAATTCGGGACCTCTTCGATGTGCATCACACATGGCATTCATGCACAAACAGATGAGACTGCCTCCGGTTGTCAACGAAAAGCCGAAAAACCTCAGCTGTGGGATTTGTCCGGACTTTCCCCTATAAGCGCCGCCTTACCCGTTCAGCGCTGCCCTTCCTGCCGCCTGACGCCGCATGGATTACGGCTCATGTCTTCGTCTTCAGTCTCTTCTCCGGCAGTAACCACATCGTCCAGTGTCCTGTCCTTTTCGCAGATTCGCATTCTGGTTCTGGCGTCGCTTGGCGGTGCGCTGGAGTTTTATGACTTCGTGATCTTCGCGTTTCTGGCCAAGCTCATCGCATTGCATTTCTTCCCGGCCAGTCAGGCTGCATGGCTCAGACAGACGGAAACTTTCGGACTGTTCGGCGCGGGATATCTGGCCCGGCCCCTCGGTGGGCTCATCATGGCGCATTTCGGCGATCTTGCCGGACGCAAGAAAGTCTTCACCTTCAGCGTGCTGCTCATGGCGCTTCCCACGCTGATGATGGGCCTTCTGCCCGGCTATGAAACGCTTGGGCCGGTCGCGCCCCTGCTCCTGCTGCTCCTGAGGGTGGCTCAGGGCGCGGCCATCGGCGGCGAGGCTCCGGGCGGCTGGGTGTTCGTCGCCGAACATGCTCCGCCGGGGCGTGTGGGCCTGGCGACGGGTCTTCTCACTGGCGGGCTGACCGGTGGCATCCTGCTCGGGTCGCTGGTTATTCTGACACTGAACGCGGCGCTTGCCCCGACTGCCGTGAGCGACTGGGGCTGGCGTATTCCTTTTATTGTCGGAGGAATCTTCGGAATTGGCGCGATGATCCTGCGCCGCTGGCTGGATGAGACGCCGGTGTTCCGTGAAATGCACCAGCGCGCCGAAACCGCCTCTTCCCTGCCCGCCGGCATTCTCCTCCGCGATCATCGCTTTTCCATCCTGTGCTCGATGCTGACCACATGGACCCTGACAGCGGCGATTGTCGTGCTGATCCTGATGATGCCGCCTTTGATGCAGACCTTGCATCATATCCCGGCTTCCGAAACCATGCTGGCGAGTCTTGTCGCCACCCTCTGCCTTACAGTTTCGGTCATTTCGGTGAGCGCCCTGACGGACAGGGTTTCCCTGAGCATGATGGGGTTCATCTGTGGACCATTGCTCGCTGTCGGCGCCTTCGCGCTGTATGGCCTGCCAGAGCAGTTTCCACACTCCCTGCCCGTCCGGGCCGGACTTGCCGGGCTCTGCTGCGGTTTCGTGGGACTGGTCCCGGTTGGAATGTTGCGCGCCTTTCCAGCGAAAGTGCGCTTTTCGGGGGTTTCTCTCGCCTACAACATCGCCTACGCGATTTTCGGTGGCCTGACGCCCGCCGTCATCTCCTCACTCACTCCCTACACACCACTGGCTCCCGCGATTTATGTCACGTTTGCTGCGATGGCGGGATGCGCGGGACTATGGCTGATGTCCGGTCGACAGCAGAACCGCCTCGCCCCCCGGACCCTTTCCGCATGAAGACTGCCGGAACGGCCTGACCGTCACGACCATCCGGCGTCCTGTCTGTTCCTCACACAGGATGCCGCCCGGGTAGTATCCTTATCGGTCAGGACGAACCCGGACACAGGATTTACGTTAAACTGACACAAATATTGTGTTCTGTTTTGCCCGACAGCCCTGTTCACAGCCTTTACGGACTCCCATGACCGGTCATTCCCAGTTCAGCCGCCACAGAAAACTGTTCATCGGCCTTGGCGCTCCGGTCGTGCTGATCCTTCTGCTCATCACGTTCTGGTCATGGGACTGGTTCGTGCCTCTGGTCAATCGACAGGCGACCGCGCTCCTCGGACGCAGGACCACCATTGAACATCTGCATGTCAGTGTCGGTCTCGTGCCGAAAGTGCGTGTTGACGGCGTGAAAATCGAACAGCCCGATGCTTTCGGATCAGACACGACGCCATTTTTCACGGCGGACCATCTGCTGGTCAGAATACGCCTGCTGGCGCTTTTCCACGGTCGGACGGAATTGCCCCGCATTGCGGTCGATACCCCCAGAGCGGACATTCAGCGGCGTCAGGACGGGAGCAACAATTACACGTTCACTTCCGACAACGGGAAATCCGCAGCCGACAGCAAAAAAGACGCTGTCACCCTGCCCGACATTGAAGAGTTCGATATCCGCGACGGCCATCTGCATGTCCGGGACCAGAAGCTTCGCGCGGATATGACCGCTCAGATGCACACTACCCCGCCGACCTCCGACAACGACCGTGGCACGTTCATCATGGATACGACCGGACGCTATGCCGGACAGCCGATCAGCAGCCATTTCGTCGGTGGGGCGCTCCTGTCGCTCCAGAATGTCAAAACGCCCTACCCGATCAATCTGGACGTCAGGAACGGTGCCACCCGGGTAACGCTCAAGGGCAGCGTGAACAATCCGCTGGCTTTTGAAGGAACGCAGCTTGTCCTGCATCTGTCCGGTCCTGATATGTCGCTGCTCTATCCCCTGACGGGCGTGCCCATCCCACAGACTCCGTCTTACGACATTCGCGGCAAGCTGGATTATGACCAGCAGCATATCGCTTTCAAAAGCTTTACCGGCCACATGGGTTCCAGCGATCTGAGCGGCACCCTCACCGTCGATCCGCATCAGGCTGTGCCTTTTGTTGAGGCATCGCTCCGCTCACATCGCGTGGATATTCAGGATCTGGGCGGGTTTATCGGCGCGAAGCCGGGTGACAGGACCGTCTCAGAGCAAAAGGCGGACGCCCGGAACCCGAATGTCCTGCCGGATACACCGATCAATGTGCCCCGGCTCCGCGCCGTCAACGCCCATGCCACCTATAAAGGCGAGCACATCCAGAACAGGCAGCTTCCTCTGGATGATATCAACGCGGAATTCACCGTTCAGGACGGCGCGATTGATGTGAAGAAGCTGAATTTCGGTGTCGGCACAGGCACACTGGCCAGCAGCGCGACATTGACGCCGGTGGATGACAGGAACTTTGCCGTCAAGGCCAAGGTGGATTTTTCCCGCATTGATCTGGCCCATATCATCCGCACCGCCACTGGCGCTGGCGCGCAGGGGGGCGTGATCGGCGGTCGTTTCAGCCTGACATCCACCGGCAACTCGGTCGCGTCCCTCATGGCGGGCGGCAATGGCGGCCTTACTCTGGTTCTGGTGAAGGGCGGCGATATCTCGGCGCTCATTCCCGCGGCTCTCGGACTGCAACTGGGTAACGCCGTGCTCTCGGCGCTCGGTCTTCCGTCCCGTTCTCAGGTGGAATGTTTCGTGACCGACATGCCACTGCGTAACGGCGTCGCCAGCACCCGCTCCATGCTGCTCCGCACGGAGGACACACGCACGCTCGGTCGTGGAGACATCAATTTCCGGACCAATAAAATCGACTATTCCCTGACGACCCGTTCGACCGGCTTCACCATCCTTTCCTTCCCGGGGGCCATCAACATCACAGGCCCCCTGAAATCGCCGACCGTGCTGCCCGGTGCGGAAGTTCTCGGTCGCGCCGCAGCATCCGCCGGGCTTGGCTTCGTGTTTCCGCCACTGGCGCTTCTGCCGACCGTGCAGTTCGGGGTGGGCAAGGGTTCGCTCTGTGAAAAGGCCCTACAGGAAGTGAATAGCAACCCCGCTTCTGGCAAGGCTCCGGGCGGTGTGGAAGAGAATGCCGCATCCAGTGGCGCCCCGGCAGCCAGCGGCGGAAAAATGAGTCCGGCTGAGGTAAAGGCCGCTTGGAAGAAAAAGCTGAAACCTTAGAGCAACATTCGATCAGACGGAATCGTCTGGTCCGATAAAGTTGCTCGATAAACAATGAGTTGGAACGACATCCGTGATCCAGTCTGAACGGGTGTCGCTCTAAGAATTCATTGACTTGTCAGGATGACGGCACAAAAGGCTATCCACAGACAGGTCATGAACCTGCCGCGTCACAAGAGGTCACAACACCCCGATGCCTTCTCCCATTGCGACATCCGCCCGGCAGGATGCTTCAGCGCGTGTGCGCCGCACCACGCTCTTTCTGGCTCTGGCCGCTGGTCTCGCGGGACTCATGTTCGGGCTCGATACCGGGGTCATTGCGGGAGCTCTGGGATTTATCCGCGACGAGTTCCGGACTAACGACCGCACGACGGAATGGATCGTGTCCTCGCTCATGCTGGCGGCGGCTTTCGGCTCGGTGCTGGCGGTTTTCATTGCTGACCGGTGGGGACGCAAGGGAACCCTGCTGGTTGCAGGCGGCCTGTTCCTGAGCGGCACCGGCCTTTGCGCACTGGCGAACAGCGTCAGCATGATGATCGGCGGACGCGCCTGTCTGGGGCTGGGCGTGGGGCTGGCGGCCTTCGCCGCTCCTCTCTACATCGCCGAAATCGCCTCGCAGGACCGGCGCGGCGCGATGATCTCCTCCTACCAGTTGATGATCACCATCGGGATTCTGCTGGCCTTCACATCCGACAGCCTGCTCACACCGGGCGGCCACTGGCGGATCATGTTCGGCGTGCTCAGTGTGCCGACGGTGCTGTTTCTTTTGATCACACTGCTTCTCCCCTATTCTCCGCGCTGGCTTCTGACCAAGGGGCGTCGTCAGGAAGCCCGTGAGGTTCTGCTGCGCGTAAGAGAGTCGGCGGAGGAAGCCGATGCCGAACTGTCACGCATCGACCAGCAGCTTGGTCGTGAGGAATCAGCCGGGGCCGCCCTGCTGATTGCAAACCGCAATTTCCGGCGCACCTTCGCTCTTGGGATCGCCCTGCAGGTATTGCAGCAATTCTCCGGTATCAACGTGCTGATGTATTATGCCCCGACTGTCCTGCGGCATATGGGCTTCAGTTCATCGAGTTCCGTATGGTGCACGACCGCCATCGGCGTGATGAACGCACTGGCGACACTGGCGGCGGTCGCGCTCATGGACCGGTGGGGACGGCGACGTCTTCTGGGAATCAGCACGTTTTTCTCTGCTGTGGCGATGCTGGGCTTTGGCACACTGCTCTGGACCGGCGCGACTTCCATGACAGCCAGTATGGTTGCGATGGGCTTCCTGATGCTGTTCATCGCTGCTTTCGCCGTTGGTCAGGGGCCTCTGCCATGGATCATCGGCTCTGAAATCCAGCCTCTCCGCGGACGCACATTCGCCGTGTCCTGCTCCACTCTGGCGAGCTGGACCTCCAACTGGCTGATCAGCAACATCTTTCTCTCCAGCATGACGATGATTGGTGATTTTGGCGTCTTCTGGTGTCTGGCCGGTTTCAATATCCTGTTCTTTGTCGTGGGTCTGATGTTTGTGCCTGAAACCCGAGGCTGTTCACTGGAAGATATCGAAGAGCGTATCAATTCCGGCGTTCGGCTGCGGGATGCCGGTCAGTAAGTCTGTCAAAACTCTCCGGAAACTCTCTCCCGAACACCGAACCATCCAGCCTTTTCTGAAAGAAACAGGCAAAGCGTCAGATCGTGATGAAGCGGGCTCACCCAATCTCGCTTTAATGGGCGGAATTTTTTGAAAACAGGTTGATCACCAGCACACCGGCCAGAATCAGCCCGATCCCGACCAGACCCGCTCCATCAATTTTCTGGCCCTGCACAATCCATGCGATGAACGTGACGAGCACCACCCCTACGCCAGACCAGATGGCATAGGTTGTGCCGGTAGGGATCGACTGAAGGGTGAGCGACAGGAAATAGAACGCCACGCCATATCCGATGAGTGTCACCACAGAAGGCAGAGGCCGGGTGAAACCATCAGCCGCCTTCAGACAGGACGTGGCGAGCACTTCGGCGCAGATCGCGATGATCAGCTGAAAATAAGGCATGAACTGTCCTGCTTCATTGATTGGGTCTGAAACAATCATGCCCGCTAGCAGGGCTGTCGGCCAGCCCCGGCGCATATCCGGTCTGCATGCGCAGGTTTACCCGATGAAGATGTTCGGTGGCTCCAGCCTGAATAACAGCGCGCCGAGGTCGCATCCAGACGCCACTCGCGCTATGAACGAACAATGAACGACAGGGAGACCAGTCATGACAGCGCGGCGTGAGGTCCCGCCCGGACCGGGCGGTGATCTGTTTGGCGGCAGCGTCACAGAGTCCACAAGATCAGGAAACGGGCAGGATAACGGCGACTTTCAGGGCCGCAGGGGAGGACATGCTCCCACGCAGCCTCTTGCCGACAGGCTGCGCCCCACGACGCTTGACGACGTTGTCGGCCAGCAGCAACTGCTTGGTCCGACCGGCGCGCTGACTCTGATGCTGGAGCGTGGCTCTCTCGCCAGCCTCATTCTCTGGGGCGGTCCCGGTGTCGGCAAGACCACCATCGCCCGTCTGCTGGCCAAAGCCGCCAATCTACGCTTCGTGCAGCTCTCCGCCGTTTTTTCCGGCGTCGCCGATCTCAAAAAGGCGTTTGACGAAGCCCGTCGCTTTGCCGAATCCGGACGCGGAACACTGCTGTTCGTCGACGAAATCCACCGCTTCAACCGCGCCCAGCAGGACGGTTTCCTGCCCGTCGTTGAAAACGGAACGGTCGTGCTGGTTGGCGCGACCACGGAAAACCCGTCCTTCGCCCTGAATTCGGCGCTGCTGTCGCGCTGTCAGGTCATGGTGCTGCGTCGTCTGGATGATCCGGCGCTGGAAGCTCTGCTGGTCCGGGCGGAAGGAGAAACGCAGCACACCCTGCCGCTGACCGAATCCGCCCGCGCCACCCTGCGCGCCATGGCGGATGGCGATGGCCGTTACCTGCTGAACATGGTCGAGCAGATTCTCAGTCTGAAGGCGAAGAGACCTCTCGATCCGCAGGAACTGGCGCGCATTCTGGCCAAACGCGCCGTGCTGTACGACAAGGACCGCGAAGAGCACTACAACCTCATTTCCGCGCTGCATAAGTCTCTACGCGGTTCCGATCCGGATGCGGCGCTCTACTGGTTCGCCCGGATGCTCGAAGGCGGTGAAGACCCGCGTTACATCGCCCGCCGTCTGACGCGCTTCGCGGCTGAGGATGTCGGAATGGCCGACCCGTCCGCCCTGCCCCTCGCCATTGCCGCGTGGGAAACATATGAGCGGCTGGGGTCGCCCGAGGGTGAACTGGCGCTGGCGCAGCTTGTGGTGCATCTTGGCACCGCGCCGAAATCAAACGCCGTCTACAAGGCCTATGGCGCGGCGCGACGGGCGGCGAAAGCCACGGGCAGCCTGATGCCTCCAGCCCATATTCTCAATGCGCCGACCAAGCTCATGAAAGAGATCGGCTATGGCGATGGCTATCAGTACGATCATGACACGGAAGAAAGTTTCTCTGGCCAGAACTACTTCCCGGACGGCATGAAACGGCAGAATTTCTACAACCCGAAAGGGCTCGGCTTTGAACGGGAAGTGCGTCGCAGACTGGACACATGGGCCGGAATAAGGGCAAGCCGCGCAGAAGACGGCAAGCAATCGTGAGGCGCGGAAGAGTATGAGTGTGACCCTGTTGACGGTCAGTGAAGATGAGGCGGACATCCGCCTCGACCGGTATTTCCGTCGCCACTACCCCCATCTGACGCAGGGCGCGTTGCAGAAACTCTGCCGCACGGGACAGATTCGCGTGGACGGCAAGCGTGTTGAAGCCAGCACCCGCCTCGTTCCGGGGCAGTCCGTGCGCGTGCCGCCCATTCCCATGGCCGCCAAGCCCTCCCGTGATGTGCCGAAAGCACTGAACCCCAAGCTGGCCAGCGAAATCCGGAAGATGGTGATCTATTCGGACCCGCAGATCATCGTGCTGAACAAGCCATCCGGTCTGGCGACTCAGGGCGGCCCCGGCATCACGCAGCATGTGGATATGATGCTCGATGGTCTACGTGAAGGTGATGACCCGCGCCCCCGCCTCGTCCACCGTATTGACCGTGACACTTCCGGCCTACTGCTGCTCGCCCGCACGCCGGGCGTCGCCGCGAAGCTGGCGGCGGCTTTCCGTGGTCGCGATGTGAAGAAGACCTACTGGGCCGTTGTTGTCGGGCGTCCTGATCCGATGTCCGGTGAAATCGACCAGCCTCTCGCCCGCCTTGGCGCCGGACCGGGTTCGATCACCATCGCCGCCGACCGTAACGATGAAGACGCGCAGTCCGCCCGCACTGACTATGAGGTGCTGGACTCCGCGGCACGCAAATTCTCGTGGCTTGGTCTCTCGCCGCTGACCGGTCGCACGCACCAGTTGCGCGTTCATTGTGAATCACTGGGCACGCCCATTCTCGGTGATCCGAAATATGGTGGCGACAAGGCGCATGTGGATGGTTTCACCGATCGCCTGCATCTGCACGCACGAAGCCTTGTCCTACCACATCCGGCGGGCGGTTGGCTGGAAGTCAGCGCCGAACTGCCGCCCCACATGAAAGAAACCTTCAGGGCGCTCGGCTTTACGGCGGGCTCAACCCCGGCTCCCCGCAGGAGATAAGCATGAAATTCAAGACGAAGCTTGGCCTCGGTGTCGGCGGTCTCGCCGTGCTGCTGGGCGGTACGGTTCTGGCCTCGGCGTTCATGGATGCCGGATGGATGCGGACACGTCTTGTCGAGGCCGTCGAACACCAGACAGGCCGGACACTCCGCATTGATTCGCTGCATGTCTGGCTTCTGCCCTATCCATGGATCAGTGCGCAGGGCGTCGGGCTGTCCAATATCCCCGGCAGCCCGAACCACGAGATGTTCACGGCCAATGAAGTGCGCGCGCGGCTGGCGATTTCGCCGCTGTTCCATCATCGGGTCGTGCTGGATGATGTCAGCCTGTCCGACCCGCATCTGACACTTGAGCGCACATCCGACGGCGCGGCCAACTGGATTCTGACACCGCTCCCATCTTCCGGCGGCGTGGGTGACAATGCCGCTTCAGGCAGCCGCCAGCACTGGAATCTTGCGGTCGCCTCCCTTCATCTCAGGGACGGAGCGGCCTCGTGGAGCGATGAGCGAAACCATATCACCGGCACGGCTGATCTTGATCGCGCCGACCTGACCGGTCTTGACGGCACAATGGCCAAAATCGATGTGCGCGGTCATCATGGCAGTGGCCATTTCACGGTCAGTGGGACGACGGGTCCGCTGCCCCCGACCGACGGACAACCCTGGCCGCTCAATCTGACCGCCACCCTATCGGTCGACAAACGGAAGGCGGGACAGATCCAGATCGGCGGCGTGGTCGCCGACCCTCTGCATGATGCGGGTTACGATATCCAGATCAACGGCGCCATTGACCAGCTGCGTGATCTTGAAACGATTTTCCCCAATGCAGGCCTGCCCGATGCAACGGCGGTCTCGCTTCAGGCTGGCGTGACGGGCAGCGGACGCACCCCCTCCCTGCGGATGCTGCATCTCCGTGCGGGGCCAACCAGTCTTGAACAACTGATGCTCGGTCTCAGGGCCAGCAGCATCGCCCTCGATGCTGACGATAATGACCAGCGCGTCGCCATCTCACTGAATGGACAACTGGATGCGCAACCGGTCACGGTCCACGGCACCCTTGGGACGCTGACCCAGACCACGCAGGCGCTCCGCACCCCGGACAAGGTGCCCATGCCTGTGACATTGTCACTAGGTCAGGGAGAGGCTTCCATCACGGTGGATGGTGCTTTGGGCGGTCGATTGACCTCACTCGACGTGCATGGGGCTCTTCCGGCACTGACATTTGGCGCAGGAAAACCGGGCTTTCAGGGGCTCAGGGTCAGTGGGGGGATAGTCAGTTCCGCTCCGCTGAGCGTGCTGGAAAAGGCTGACCCGACGTCTCTGCTGAAGACCTCCGCCGGATCGCTGGATGTCAGCGCGCAGCGCATGAGCTGGCAGTCCGTCGCCTGGGAGGCCGTTTCCGCCCATGTCACCGTCGGGGGCGCCAGACTGACAGTCGATCCCCTGTTCGGAACTGGAACCGGCAACACCAGCGGCATCGCACAGTCCGGACGGATCGTCTACGACGCTTCCGGTGCTGCGCCGCATCTGACCATCACGGCAGCGCCCTTTGTCCTTCCGACCCAGATGATGCAGACCTCGACCGGCATGCCGCCTCTTGTGAACGGTTCCATGCAGGTCGTGGGCACTGTCACCGCCGACGGGTCCGGGCTTGATGAGTGGGAGCAGACCGCGACGGGCCATGTCGGCCTGTCAATGGTCGGCGGGCGTGTGGACGGCAAGGCTCTTGAGGCCATTCTCGGTCGCAACATTCCCATACGCGGCACGCTCGCGCTCCGCTGCTTCGGTGCGCACATGCAGCTCACCGACGGACTGGCCACGATCAATCGGCTGGGGCTGGAATCCGATCTGCTATCCCTGACCGGACATGGCACCGTGAAACTCACCAACGGAGCTCTTGATCTTCATCTTTCGCCACGGATCGGTGTCGGTGGCGCCGCTGCTTCCTCTCCTGTCGCGGTCACCGGCACGGTGGACACACCACAACCGCGTCTTGAGCCCGGCGCTGATGGACGTTTCGCCATCTCGATCGGTGGGTCCAGCGATACAGGTGATCAGTGCCCCGATCTGCTGGCGACGGCGCGAGAGGGTGTCGCCGGTCCGGCTGCCGCGCCCCCACCAGCGAACAAGGCAGGTGGCATCATGAACATGCTGAAAGGCCTCCTGCGATGAACGACAGGAAGAAGTTCCCGGCAGATGGTCCCGCACCGCGCAGGCGCTTCTGGACGCAGGCAGGCATAGAGCCTGCGGACAATGGCTTTGCCGTTCTGCTCGATGGCAAGGCGGTCCGGCTTCCGGGACGTGAAATTCTTCAGGTGCATTCTCGTACTCTGGCCGAAGCCATGGCTGCCGAATGGCAGGCGGCGGGTATGGATGATCCACAAAAACGCTTTGCCGCAGAAGATCTTCCTCTGACCCGCATTGCAGGCACCATGATCGAGCGCGTCACACCCGACCGCCAGCATTCAGTGGAAACACTGGCCGGGTTTGGTGAGCATGACCTGCTCTGCTATCGCGCCGAAAGTTCTGATCCACTGAGCGTCAGACAGGAAAAATTGTGGAAGCCGTGGTTGGACTGGCTGCGGGAGTCCTATGGCGTCGCATTGATCGTGACGCATGGTCTGATGCCTGTTCCGCAACCGCCAGCCTCTCTGGAAAAACTCAAACAGGTTCTGTCCGAACGCAGTGACGCCGTTCTGGCCGCACTCGGTGTCTGTGTGCCAGCTCTTGGCAGTCTGACACTGGGACTGGCCGTGATTGATGGTCGTCTGGACGTCGATCAAGCCGTTGCTCTCGCGACACTGGACGAACGGGCGCAGATGGAGCGCTGGGGCGAAGACGTGGCGCATCTGGATCGTATTGCGACAATGAGCGCTGACGTGACGGATGCTGCCCGGTTTGTTTCTCTTGCCGCAAGCCAATAACCGGAACGGACGAAACTCCGTTCCGTCAAATTCTTTATTCATTCCGTGATATCGGGATAAAATCCTTTCCGACTTTATCCCGCCCGGGTGCAGGGCTGTCAAAACCGGCCGTTTCCATCCGTCTGATTCCACCGAACCATATACGAACATCCCTTTTTGATAGCATGAACATCTTGGGACACCGCATATTCTCCACCGGGTCCGCTGGCATATGATTGCGTTCAAAAAGGATTTCATAAGTGAATAAAGAAAAACCAGCCGAATTAAAATTTATGAATATCAGCAACACGTGCAAAATTTATGGAATTGGCCGCACGTATTGCTACAAGCTTCTTGCCGAAGGCCATATAAAAGCTAAAAAACTCGGCGGAAGAACGCTCATCTCCACTGAATCCGCCAACAAATATTTCAACAAACTGCCGGATTACAAATCACAGGCGTCAGTCTGAGGGGAGCACACACATGGATCGTGTGATCGTTTATCCTGCTCAGGTCATTGCCGATACTGATACCCTGATTGCGCAGCGCAACACTGAACGCGCCATCGGTCAGGCCGTTGCAATGACCATGGGTGGACCCGGCCCCTTTGCAAGTGGTCTTGCCGCCACCTGCTCTGGATCGGATCTGGTGGTCAATGTCGCCAGCGGACAGATCAATGAAGGAGCTACTGCGGATTCATCCGCATACGGCACGCTTGCCTCCGACAGCACCATCATCATGCGTCAGTATACAGCGGCAGCAACAAGTTTTACCCTGACGTCATCCACCAGTTCTGCCCAGACCTATTATATTTACGCAACAATCGGACTCAGTGACACCGGCTCCACGATGCTGCGTTATCTGGATGCCTCCGACAACACCAAAACGCTCTCGGGTGAGGACGATACAGGGGGCGCGCAGCCGACACAGCGTGCAGCCGTGGCAACGCTGCTCATGTCAGCCACGACGCCCCCGGCGAACGCCATTGCGCTCTGGCGCATTGATCTGCCTGCGAATGCGACAAGCGTCACGCAGTCCATGATCTCTCTTGATAATGACAGTCTTTTTTATCCCAAGATCCCGGCTCTCGCTCCCAAAGACTCACCAACTTTCACCGGCACGCCGACCGCACCGACACCGGCAGCCGGAGATTCATCAAATCTTCTTGCAACCACAGCATTCATTACAAACTGGTCGGCGGGAAACCTTCTTAAAAGCGATATCTATTTGGGACCGACCGCCACTGCCGGCGGCTATAACGTTCTCCAGATTTCTATCCAGTCACGCACAAAGTTTCTGATTGTAGAACTCAGCGGCGGTGGCGGTGGCGGTGGCGGCGCTCCCACCTGCTCTTCCACTCAGGGAGGAACAGGCGGCGGCGGCGGCGCGGGCGGATATTGCCGTTTCATGGTTGATGTCACGAAATTACAGTGGCCTGTCACCGCAACACTCGGAGCGGGTGGACGGGGCGGACAATCCTCTTCAACCGCCATGACCGGCAATGCGGGCGGATCAGCAGCCTTCGGAAACATGGTTGTCGTGACAGGAGGGTTTGGTGGTCTTGTCGCACAGGGCGGTGGCGTCGCCATCATCGGCGGCGCGGGAGCTGGTGGTTCTGTTCAGGTCACAACCGCAACCGGCATTACAGTTCTGATAAACGCGACAGGACAGAGCGGATTTTCAGGACATGTGTCCGGTGTTTCAGAAAATTACTTCTTTGGGTATGGCGGCGCGGGCGGCGCCCGTGCGCCCTATTACGCTGGAGGATGGGAATCAGGTTCGGGTGAAACCGGCAAACCCGGCGATCCCGGCAGCGGCGGCTCCGGTTCCTGCGTGGCCCCCAGCGGCACTTATAAAAACGGTGGTGATGGCGGTCCGTCCTGGCTGACCGTCGCCCAATATGGATAAGGCATTATATATGAGCTATTTTTTCGAAGGTTGGGCAGGTCTTATGCTCCCCGGATGGACGGAACTGACCCTCACAGGATACAACCGGGTTCCTGTGAATTTCATGGCCCTTGGCGGCGGCAGTGAAACGCGCCCCGAAGTCGATCTCGTCTTTCCCGCACCGGACACGACCTACCCTGTCTGCGCCGGGATCGGACTGTTCACCTCGGACAGCGGCAATGACGGGCCGATTGTCTACTGGGAGTTCTCTCACTGGGACAATACAGGAAAAAACGCTTCCATCCTGTTGCCTGTTCCGGAGATCACTCTTCTGCTTGATCGCACGCAGGTATGGCAGGACAGCGCTGCCATCGGACGCACAGCGGCGGGTGGCACGGTGTTCGTCGGTCAGGATGTAACGCTGGTTGATGGGCGCTACTGACCCTGAGTTCATGCAGCGGAAGACTTTTCCGCTGCATGAATGCGTTTTCAGTTGATTACTGTTTTGAACATTATCAAGCAGACAAGAAACTATCCGCAGCCCCACTGACCGATCAGGCTGGCTCCTTGCCTGCTCTTGCCGCCTCCCGCGCGGCCCGCTTCTCTTCATCGGTCCAGATCTTGCGCTCACGCACCTTTTGCGGCTTGACCTGCTTGACCGGACCGCCACCCAGCACTGGCGCCCGCATCGTCGAGTTCCGCGCCTCTTCCGAGTGCCATTCATGGTCAGTGTGAACGGTCAGCGTACGCCCGATTTCACGTTCCACATCATGCAGCCACGCACGCTGTTCCGCATCGCAGAGGGTGATGGCAAAACCACTGCGTCCTGCACGACCCGTGCGGCCGATACGATGCACGTAGCTTTCCGGCAGGCTCGGCAGGTCATGATTGAAAACATGCGTGACGGTATCAACATCAATACCACGCGCCGCGATATCCGTCGCCACAAGAACCTGCACGTCGCCAGCCCGAAAGGCTTCAAGCGCCCGTTCCCTCTGCCCCTGCGACTTGTTGCCGTGCAGCGCTTCAGCCGTAATGCCCGCTTCCGTGAGAAACGCGCAGACCTCGTTGGCGATATTCTTCTGCAGGGTGAAAACCACAGCCTGCCCGATATCAGGCGTCTGCTGGAATTGCGCCAGCAAAGCTGTTTTCTTGTGCGCGGCATCCATGAACATGACCGACTGCTCGATCCGGTCGACCGTCGTTGAAGGTGGGGCAATCTCAACCTTCGCCGGATCAGTCAGGAGACTATCCACCAGAGCCGCAATGGATTTTGGCATCGTTGCCGAGAACAGCACCGTATGCCGTTCTTTCGGCAGCGTCGCGACAATACGCTCGATCGGCTTGGCGAACCCCATATCCAGCATCTGGTCGGCTTCATCCAGCACCAGCGCCTCAAGCTGGGAAAGATCACACAGTCCCTGCTCGATCAGGTCCAGCAACCGTCCCGGCGCGGCGACAATGACATCCACCCCTTCCCTGAGCGCATTGACCTGATGGAACTGGCTGACGCCGCCGAAAATCGTTGTGATCCGAAAATTCAGATGGCGGCCAAAGCTCTCGAAACCATCAGCAATCTGGGAGACCAGTTCACGGGTCGGCGCAAGAACCAGAACGCGGGCGCCACCCTTGGGTGCCGGACGGGGAGCCTCGGCAAGGCGATGAAGCAGCGGCAGCACGAAGGATGCCGTCTTGCCCGTCCCGGTCTGCGCCATGCCCAGCAGATCGCGCCCTTCAAGCAGCAAGGGGATGGACTGGGCCTGAATTGGAGTCGGCTTGACATAGCCTTCCTCGCCCAGAGCGCGCAGCAGGGTCGGTGCGAGGGCGAGATCGTCAAAAGTGATGGACATGGTCAAGCGGCGCCTCCAGCGCTCAGTAAGGTTGCGCCTAATCGGGCTTCGCTAGGTCAGAAAGCGGGCTTTTACGGGGGAAGCCGGACGGCGTCAATGTAGGGAGGACTGATGTTGTCATGCCCCTCCAGCCGCACTTCCGACACACGGAACATGCCTCAATGACACCTACCGTCCCGGATGCGGTCTCAGATCCATAAATGACGGCAACACACTCTGGCTCACGGTTTCAAAACACGAATCCGCCTGCCCTACTCCGTCGCCCAGCGCTCAATCTCAACCCCGACCGAATCAAGATCAGAAAAGATATCGAGTTTTTCAACACTGATACGAACAACCCTCACCCGGCGATCCTTCATCACCTCAATGGCGATGCGCTCGGCCAGCGTCTCTACAAGCTGAGTATGCGTCTCCGTCGCCAGACGACGGATCGTCAGCACAGCCGTCTCGTAGGAAACCGTACGGCTGAGATCATCCACGCCTTCCGTCAGATCCCGGCTGTCATCAACACCGAACGAGACATTGATGCGAACACGCTGCGTCACACCCTGTTCATGTGGAAAAACGCCGATATAGGCGTCAACAATCATATCCTTGAGAAAGAGCCGTCTTACAGCCAGATCGGCGGGCCAGGGTGCGAGGATCGTCATTGCTCTATTCTTCCACCACATTGCTGGACGGCGACGGCGAATAATACCACTGAAGATGCTGCGCGCCGTCGAGCGCCAGCATCTGCCCAGTCACTGACGGCAGCATCAGAAACGCAAGCAGCGCACGCGACACTTCCTCAGGCGATGTTCCGCGGCCAAGCGGCACAGACTGACATTGCGCCTGAAACTGTTCCTGCGTCTGGCGTGCGCTCGGCAGCGCAGGTCCCGGACCGATGGCATTGACCCGGATTTTCTTGGGAGCCAGCGCCAGCGCCATGGTCTGGGTCAGCGTCCAGAGGGCTGATTTGGAAACAGTATAGCTGACAAAATGCGGTGTCAGGGACCAGACACGCTCGTCGAGCATGTTCAGCACCATCCCTTCCCGACCAGCGGGAAGCTGTTTCGCAAACTCCTGTGTCAGCACATAAGGCGCCCGCAGATTGGGCTCCATGTGCGCGTCCCAGCTTGAACGGGTGACCGTGTTCCACTCGTCCCTGTCGAACGTGGACGCATTGTTCACAAGAACACCGACAGGTCCGCCCAGTTCAGCGGCAGCCTTCGCGATAAGTCCTGTGACGTCTTTTTCTTCGGCAAGATCGGCACGAAGCAGGCAACATTGCTGTCCCATGCCTTCAATTTCCCACTTCAGGGAAAGGGCGTCATCCTCGCCGGATCGATAATGCACCGCTAAAGAGAAGCCCGCGCCCGCCAATGCCAGCGCCATGGCACGGCCCAGTCGCTGAGCGCCACCCGTGATGAACGCGATGCGGGGAATGTCCGGGGAAATCAATGTCCCGGCAAGGGAAGCTTCAGCGGTCATTCCGTCTCTCTTCACTCTCGTTCAGGCGTTCTATATCAACCGTCTGGCGCTCACCGCCGCCGCCAGCGTGCCGTCATCCAGCACATCGAGAGCCCCCCCCATCGGAACGCCCTGCGCCACACGGCTGACCACCACATCGTAGGGCGCAATCTTTTCCTGTAGCCAGTACATGGTCGTCGCTCCCTCCACGGTCGAGCCCAGCGCCAGAATGACTTCCCGTATGGAACCCTCCCTCAGCCGTTCGAACAGGGAAGCAACATTCAGGTCTTCCGGACCAGTTCCCTTGAGCGCTGACAGCACGCCGCCAAGCACCTGATACACACCTCGATGCGCGCCTGCCCGTTCCAGCGCCCAGAGGTCACTGACAGTTTCGACAACACACACAAGGTCATGCGGACGGTCGGGATCGGCGCAGATACGGCAGGGATCGGTTACGTCGAGGTTGCCGCAGACCGAACAGGTCTTCACCGACAGGGCGGCGCTCTCCATCGCACGCGCCAACGGAAGCATCCGCCGCTGTGGATCGCGCAACAACGCCAGCGCCACCCGTCGCGCCGACCGGGGACCAAGCCCCGGCAGGCGGGCGATCAGACCGATGAGGTGATCAATATCGGCGACAGCCATCCGTCAGAACCGGACCGCTATGGCTCAGAACGGCAGCTTCAGTCCCGGCGGCAGGTTCAGGCCCCCCGTGACCTTCTGCATTTCATCAGAAGCCCTCTTGTCGAGGCGCGCCTTGGCATCGGCGAAAGCGGCGACGATCAGATCCTGCAACATTTCCATCTCGGTCGGATCAGCCAGCTTCGGGTCGATCGTGATCGCTTTCAGATCACCTTTACCGCTGAGCGTAACGGCGACCATGCCTGCACCCGCAGCCCCCTGAATCTCGATTTTTTCGAGACTGGCCTGCATTTCTTCCATCTTCGACTGCATCTGCGAAGCCTGCTTCATCAGTCCGGCAAGATTTTTCATGTTCAATCATCCCTGCATATACACGATGGCTGGCGACCACAGGCGCAGTCGGGCCAGCATCAAACCGTCAGTCCTGTTCTTCGGGGGCGTCCAGTTCCGGGTCAAGCCCTATTGCCAGCGGCTCCGCATCCAGAGCGCTGAAATCCTCCGGTGGCAATCCGTAATGATCGTCCAGAGTGTGATCCCGCACATCGCCGAGTTCGGCATCCGGAAACACACCCAGAATCGCCTGCACCAGAGGGTGATTCGATGATCTGCGGTTATGAAGCTGGATGATCTCGGCACTCTGCTCGGCCAGCGTCGGCTCGCCCTGAGCCTCTGCCGTCCGCACCATCCACTCATTACCGAAACTTGCGCGGAGCATTTCCTGCAACCGTTTCACAAGGTCCGGAGGCGCCGGACTGTCGATCCGCACCTCGACCAGAGGTGGGGAGAAGGTCACCAGATGGGTGGAATGACACAGATGGCCGTGCAGGGTCGCCTCGCGGCTCTCTTTCACGAAGGCCACCAGTTCCCGCCAGCTTCGCGGAGCCTGCGGACCTTCTGGCGCGGTCGCTCTCGCCAGAGGGATCGGCTCGGACGGCCCCTCACCGATATCGCCCCAACGCTCATTGGCGACTCTCTGACGCCTGCTTCCATCATTGGACGGTGACATCAGGGCGTGAGGCGCATCCCGACCATCATCCGCTACCCGGCTTACGGGGGCGGCATTCTGTGCGGCTTCACCGGAACGCAGCTTTTTAAGCAACTCTTCCGGCGGCGGCATGGTCGCGGCGTGGCACAGGCGGATCAGCACCATCTCAGCCGCCTCACGACGCAGCGGCGCATCATCGACTTCCGAAATCCCTTTCAGCAGCATCTGCCAGAGACGGGAAAGCGTGGAGAGCGACAGCGAACCCGCGAAAGCAACGCCCCGTGTCCGCTCCATTTCCGGCAGTTCAAGTGTGTCTTCCAGTCCCTTGACGGTTTTCAGACGCGTGACCGTGTGCGTCAGTTCGGCCAGATCACGCAGCATCAATCCCGGGTCATTACCGCGATCATACATGCCGTCGGACAGCCGGATGGCTTCCGTCACGTCGCCACGCATCAGGCAGTCGAACAGATCGAAGATCGCCGCACGGTCGGACAGACCGAGCATCGCAGCCACACCGACTTCCGTCACGCTGTCGTCGCTCGCCCCCTGCGTGCCGGCACCCTGCGCAATCGCCTGATCCAGCAGGGACAGACCATCACGCACCGAACCGTCGGCCGCGCGGGCGATGAGTTTCAGCGCTTCCTGTTCAGCCGAGACATGCTCTTTTTCGACAATGCCTGTGAAAAAGGAGAGCAGTTCTGACTGGGAGACACGGCGGAGATCGAATCGCTGGCAGCGGGACAGCACCGTGATCGGCACTTTCCGCAGCTCGGTCGTCGCAAAGATGAACGTAACCTGCGGAGGCGGCTCTTCCAGTGTTTTCAGCAGCGCATTGAAAGCGTTGCGGGACAGCATATGCACTTCATCGATGATGAAGACCTTCATGCGTCCCTGAATCGGACGAAAATGGCAGGCCTCGATAATCTCGCGGACGTCATCGACGCCTGTGCGGGAGGCGGCGTCCATTTCCAGAACGTCGGGGTGCCGGTCCGCCAGAATGGCCACGCAGTTGGGACAGACACCGCAAGGGTCCGCTGTCGGACCGCCCTTGCCATCAGAACCGATGCAGTTGAGGCCACGGGCAATAATTCGGGCCGTGGTGGTCTTGCCTACCCCCCGGACACCGGTGAGCATGAAGGCGTGCGCGACGCGTCCTACAGCAAAGGCATTTCTGAGCGTGCGGACGAGCGCATCCTGACCAATGAGCTGGTCGAGGGTTGCCGGTCGATACTTACGCGCCAGAACACGATAGGCGGCAGCGGGCTTCGCGGGATTCTGTAGGGACGGCTCCACGGGATTTTCCGGTGCCGGGACAACTCCCGCGTCCGATGAGAGGGGAGCGGCAGGACTCGGCGTCTCTGCGGAGGGCTCACCGAAGAACAGGCCCATTCCCTCACTCGGCGGCAGTGGCAGATCGTCGTCCGCCTCTCTATCACTGTCTGGCATAGGTTCCGGTCAATCCGCTTTCAGCCCGCGCAGGCTTGAGCCGGGCTTCGCAGCCTCTGTGCGGATCTGATTTCCTGTTCAGAGGAAGGTGAGAGACCTGCAACAACCCGAGCAAAACTTACTGCGGCTGCTTCCTTCCGGATCTGACCGGGTTGGCAAGGCGCCCGTCCGTCACAGATCTCCCGGCGCAGTCGATAACACACGCCCCGGCCCGGCGCAAAGTCATCGAAACACAATTTTTTGGCGCGCTCTCTCCCGCCCTGCGCTTTCCCTTTCCTAACAGCTTTTAAACCTGATTGTTTCAGGATCAGGAGACCAACGTTTTCCTCGGATTTTCTCTCGGGCAAGTGACAGGGTCATGAAATTTTTTCCGTGGCGGCCCGTCTTATGGCTGGCATTTCTTTCGGAACAGCCCAAATATGATGACGGGGCCACGTTCAGGCGGCGCGCCCCTATACGCCAGACGGCGAAAGGAGTGTCTTGATCATGCTGTCACGCAATCTCGAACAGACGTTGCACCGGGCACTGACGCTGGCGGGTGAGCGGCATCATGAATACGCAACGCTTGAGCATCTTCTGATTGCTCTGATTGACGATCCGGACGCTGTAACCGTTTTCCGGGCCTGTGGCGTTGATCTGGATAAACTCCGGGGAGACCTGACCGAGTTTCTCGACAAGGATCTGGCAGGTCTGACCGCCGAGCGCACGACAGAGCCGAAGCCGACCGCAGCGTTTCAGCGCGTCATCCAGCGTGCCGCCATTCATGTGCAGTCCACGGGCCGCGACGAAGTCACGGGAGCCAATGTACTGGTCGCCCTCTTCGCCGAACGTGAGAGCCACGCCGTCTATTTCCTGCAATTGCAGGACATGACACGCCTCGACGCCGTCAACTTCATTTCGCACGGAATCGCCAAGGCGCCGGATCGCTCCGTACGGAGGAGTTCGAACAGCACGCCAACGAGCTCGGCTGAAAAAGACGAGACCGGCAGCGAGGAAAAAGGACGGGGCTCCGCCTCCAAGACCGGAGAAGCGCTGGCCACCTACTGCGTCGATCTGAACAAGAAGGCAACCGACGGAAAAATCGATTCCCTCATCGGTCGTGACTCGGAAGTCGAGCGCACCATCCAGATTCTCTGCCGCCGCACGAAGAACAACCCGCTCTATGTGGGTGACCCCGGCGTCGGCAAGACAGCCATTGCCGAAGGTCTGGCCAAACGAATCGTGGAAGGCGATGTGCCGGAAGTCCTGCTGAACGCCACGATCTATTCACTGGATATGGGCACTCTGCTGGCAGGCACGCGCTATCGCGGTGATTTCGAGGAGCGGCTGAAAGCGGTCGTGCACGATCTTGAGCAGAATCCGGGAGGAATCCTGTTCATTGATGAAATCCACACCGTCATCGGCGCGGGCGCGACGTCTGGCGGCGCGATGGACGCGTCCAACCTGCTGAAGCCCGCTCTGGCGGCTGGAACGCTGCGCTGCATCGGTTCGACGACCTACAAGGAATTCCGCCAGCACTTCGAGAAAGACCGCGCCCTCGTCCGTCGTTTCCAGAAGATCGACGTCGAGGAACCGAATCTCGATGACGCCGTGAAGATTCTTCGTGGTCTGAAGACGAACTACGAAAAACATCACAAGGTCCGCTACACGGACGAGGCCATCCGCGCGGCCGTGGAACTGTCGGTCAAATACATTCACGACCGGAAGCTGCCGGACAAGGCCATCGACATCATTGACGAAGCCGGTGCGTCACGGATGCTGCTGCCGGAAAGCAAGCGCCGGAAAACCATCACGCTCAAGGACGTGGAAGACACAATCGCCAAGATCGCGCGCATTCCGGCCAAGACCGTGTCCGCTGACGACAAGGAAGTTCTGCGGGCTCTGGAGCGCGACCTGAAGAACATGGTGTTCGGTCAGGACAAGGCCATCCAGACGCTCTCGGACGCCATCAAGCTGGCGCGTGCCGGTCTTCGCGATCCGGAGAAACCGATCGGCAACTATCTGTTCTCCGGTCCGACCGGTGTCGGCAAGACCGAGGTCGCCCGCCAGTTGGCCAGCACGCTCGGTATCGAACTGATCCGGTTCGACATGTCCGAATACATGGAGCGTCACTCGGTTTCCCGCCTGCTGGGCGCACCTCCGGGTTATGTCGGTTTCGATCAGGGTGGTCTGCTGACGGACGCCGTGGATCAGCATCCGCATGCCGTGCTGCTGCTGGATGAAATCGAGAAGGCGCACCCGGATCTCTATAACGTGCTGCTGCAGGTCATGGATCACGGGCAACTGACCGACCACAACGGCAAGACGGTCGATTTCCGCAACGTCATCCTCATCATGACGACCAATGCGGGTGCGGCTGATCTGAGCAAGGAGGCTATCGGTTTCGGGCGCGACATACGCGAAGGCGAGGATCAGGAAGCGATCAAACGCCTCTTCACGCCGGAGTTCCGCAACCGTCTGGACGCGATCATTCCGTTCGGCAATCTCCAGCCGGAAACGGTTGGTCGCGTGGTCGAAAAGTTCGTGCTCCAGCTCGAAGCGCAGCTTGCGGACCGGAACGTCACGATCGAGATGTCGTCCGCAGCCAAGGAATGGCTGGCGGAACGGGGCTACGACCGTCTGTATGGCGCCCGTCCTCTGGGCCGGGTCATTCAGGATGCGATCAAGAAACCCCTGTCCGAAGAGCTTCTTTTCGGTCGACTGACAAAAGGCGGAGCGGTCAAAATCTCCGTCAAGGATGGCGAACTTTCGTTCGAATATCTTGAAAACGCCACGTCCTCGCCGGTTGCGGACGCACCGGAAGAAGGCGAGGAAAAGCAGGATACGAACGGCCTCTCCTCCTGAGCGAAACAGCGCCCCTGCTTCATGAGCAGGGGCGCCTTCCCTTGCGCCGCTCTGTCATAAGCGGCATTGTCCGCCACACAACAGGCAAAAAAGAGGGAGAGGATGGAGGGCAAATCAGCACGCAACGGGATTATCCTGCACACCGAAGCAGATTTTCAGGGCCTGCGCGCCGCGGGAAAACTGGCTGCCGAGACGCTGGATATGATCACCGAGCATGTGCGTCCTGGCGTGACGACTGGCGAACTCGACACCATCATTCACGAATTCACGCTCAAGAATAACGCGACCCCCGCCACACTTGGCTATCGCGGCTATCCAAAATCCTGCTGCATCTCGATAAACCATGTCGTGTGCCACGGCATTCCGGGTGATCGTAAACTGCTGGATGGCGACATCCTGAATATCGACGTCACCTGTATTCTGGATGGCTGGTATGGGGACAGCAGCCGCATGTATATTGCAGGCAAAGCTCCCAAAAAAGCCGAAAAACTCATTGATGTTACCTATGAGTGCATGATGGCGGGCATCGAACAGGTGCGTCCGGGTGCGACGCTCGGTGATATCGGTCATGCCATCCAGACCATCGCCGAGAAGCAGCGCTACTCCGTCGTTGAAGATTTCTGCGGACACGGCATTGGCCGCACGTTCCACGCCGCACCGAATATCCTTCATTTCGGCAAGCCGGGAACGGGTCTGGAACTGAAAGCAGGAATGGTTTTCACCATCGAGCCGATGATCAATATCGGCAGGCCGGAAGTGAAAATTCTTGAGGATGGCTGGACAGCCGTCACACGTGACCGCTCCCTGACAGCACAGTTCGAACATATGCTGGGCGTGACGGAAAACGGGTATGAGATTTTCACGCTCTCCCCGAAAGGCTATACACACCCGCCCTACGGCGCGTGATCAGCTTTCGCAAAGCCTTACGCTGACAGAAAGCGCAAGAAATCTCTGGCGTGCGTCCCTGCCGCAAAATGCAGATCGCCAGAGATTTCTGCCTATATCATCTACAAAAAATCGACTTGCGAGACTGTTTTTTTAAAAGGCGTTCCCGGAACACCTGCCCGAAAAAGCTTCACCAGAGCCCTCTCCTGATTTAAAAAACAGCTCTCTGGAAGGTTTTGAAAGTCTTCTGAAACTTCCTTGTTCTTCACAGAAGCAGGATCGTGCCCGTGCCGTCTTCCGTCTCAGTCCACATCCCCTCACGGAAGAAACACAGAAAGACTTTCTTCTCGCTCACAACAGGCCTTATCGCCTGTATGGGTGTTTGCACCAACGGCTGGGCGCAGACGCCCGCACTCCCATCAGGTGTTCCTGATCCATTGGCCTATACGGCGTCCGCGCAGCCACCCGCGTCCGACAGACCGGTGACGGGTCGCCACGGCATGGTGGTCACCGCGCAGCATCTTGCTTCCGAAGTCGGCGCTAAAATACTGGCGCAGGGTGGAAACGCCGCCGACGCCGCCGTCGCCGTAGGGTATGCTCTCGCCGTGGTCTATCCGGCGGCAGGCAACATCGGCGGTGGCGGTTTCATGGTGTTGAAACCCCGTCAGGGAGAGGCTGTTTTCATTGATTTCCGTGAAAAAGCGCCGCTTGCCTCGACAGCAACCATGTTTCAAGACACCAACGGACAAGTCGTTCCCGCACTCTCGACGGCTGGATGGAAGGCCGTCGCCATTCCGGGAACCGTGGCTGGCCTTGAATATGTGCGGGAACATTGGGGGCATCTTTCCCGGACCAAGCTCATGGAGCCCGCCATTCATCTGGCGCGGGAAGGTTTTGTGCTGGAGGAAGGCGATGTCGCCCTGCTCCGTCCCTTTGAAAAGGAATTCGGCGCTGATCCTGTTGTCAGCAAGATTTTTCTACGACCGGATGGTCAGTCCTTCCAACCCGGCGACCGGCTTGTACAGACCGACCTCTCCAGCACTCTTTCAGAAATCTCCCGCCATGGTGCGGATGTCTTCTACAAAGGCAGTATAGCCCGCCGGGTCGTTGATGCGGGCAAACGCAGCGGCGGCATTCTGCAAATGGCCGATTTCAGCCGTTACAGACCGCGTATCATGCCCCCGCTGACCTGCTCCTATCGCGGCTTTCACATCGACACCGCGCCTCCTCCCAGCGGTGGCGGCATTGCTCTTTGTGAAATGCTGACGATCCTATCCGGTTATGATCTCGGCGCGGAAGGGCTGCACAGCGCTACGGCCCTGCGTCAGCAGATCGAGGCCATGCGTCATGCCTATTCCGATCGGCGCGATCTGGGCGATCCGGCTTTTGTTTCAAATCCCGTCGATCATCTGCTGGACCCCGGATATGCCGTGCAGGTCCGGGAAGGCCTGCCGAAGTCCGGCGCCGTGAAGTCGGAAACCCTGACAGCGGGGTCTCCCGCGCCTTCGACCACAGCACCTTCTCCAGCGGCGGACATAGAGACACTGGACAGGGAAAAGCATGAAACCACGCATTTCTCGGTCATGGACTCTTCGGGGATGGCGGTTTCCACCACCTACACGCTCAACGGGTGGTTCGGAGCGCGGGTCATGGCGCCGGGCACCGGCTTTTTCCTGAACGATGAAATGGATGATTTCTCCGCCAAACCTGGCGCCCCCAACATGTTCGGCATCATCGGCAGTCAGGCGAACGCCATCCAGCCCGGCAAGACTCCCCTTTCCTCAATGGCCCCGACCATCGTTTCCAGAGACGGAAAGACGGTCATGGTCATCGGCAGCCCCGGCGGTTCACGTATCCCTACCATCGTGCTGTCGGTCATCACCGGCGTCATCGACTATCACCTGAACATCCAGCAGGCCATTGATCTGCCGCGCTTTCACGAACAGTGGGAACCTTCGACCATTGAAGTTGAAAAAGACGCTGTTGATTCTGCCGTCGCCAAGACCCTGAGCGAACAGGGCTATGTTTTTCACGATCATGCGGCATGGGGCATCCCGGAAGGGATCGTTACGGGCATTCTCGCCCCCTCCCGCAACGAGCGGATGCTCCTGTCCGGCGGCGCCGACCATCGCCATCCGGGCGGCTCTGCGGTGGGTGAGTAAAACATTTGATCCCAATAAGCTGCGCTGGCCTGCCTTGGGGCTAGTGCAACACCGAAGCGGGTGCTACTGACGCCCCAAACGGAGCAGCGGATCAAGTCCGCCGTTCATCACCCGACCACCGCAGAAACCCGGAGAGAATGCGCATGGCCCCGGCCGAAGGCACCCGACAGATCAAGAAGGTCGTTCTGGCCTATTCAGGCGGCCTCGATACTTCAGTCATCCTGCGGTGGCTCCAGACCACTTATGGCTGTGAGGTCGTCACCTTCACCGCCGATCTCGGTCAGGGCGAAGAACTGGAACCGGCCCGCAAGAAAGCCGAAATGTTCGGCGTGAAGGAAATCTTCGTAGAAGATCTGCGCGAGACCTTCGTAAAGGACTTCGTGTTCCCCATGTTCCGGGCCAACACGCTGTATGAAGGCCAGTATCTTCTCGGCACATCCATCGCCCGCCCGCTGATCGCCCAGCGCCAGATCGAGATTGCCGAACAGGTTGGCGCCGACGCCGTCGCGCATGGCGCAACCGGCAAGGGTAACGATCAGGTCCGTTTCGAGCTGGCCTATTATGCGCTGAAGCCCGACATCAACGTGATTGCCCCGTGGCGTGAGTGGGATCTGACGTCCCGCACCCGCCTGCTGGCGTTCGCGGAAGAGCATCAGATTCCTGTCACCAAGGACAAGCGCGGCGAAGCCCCGTTCTCCGTGGACGCGAACCTTCTGCACTCTTCCTCCGAAGGCAAGCTGCTGGAAGATCCTGCTATCGGGCCGGAAGAAATTGTCTTCCAGCGCACGATTTCGCCGGAAGCCGCACCGGATGTCGCGACCGAGATCACCATTGATTTCGTCTCGGGCGATCCGGTGGCGATCAACGGCGTCGCCATGTCTCCGGCCACCCTGCTGACGAAGCTGAACGAACTGGGCAAGATCAACGGCATCGGTCGTCTCGATCTGGTCGAGAACCGCTTTGTCGGCATGAAGTCACGCGGCATTTACGAGACACCGGGCGGCACGATCCTGCTGACGGCTCACCGCAGCATCGAATCCATCACGCTCGACCGCGAGGCCATGCACCTCAAGGACAGCCTGATGCCGAAATATGCCGAGATCATCTATAACGGTTTCTGGTTCTCGCCGGAACGCCGCATGTTGCAGGCCCTGATCGACACGTCCCAGCAGTCCGTCACGGGGCGCGTGCGCCTCAAGCTCTACAAGGGCAATGTGATCTGCGTGGGCCGTGAAAGCCCGAACAGCCTGTATGACACCCGCGTCGTCACCTTTGAGGACGATCAGGGCGCCTATAACCAGCAGGATGCTCAGGGCTTCATCAAGCTGAACGCCCTGCGCCTGCGTCTGGGCAGTCAGATCGGCCGACGGGGTGGTTCGCTCTAGGGCAGAAGCAGATCGTGATCAGGTGGACTCACCTGATCACATGCAGATGTTCGACAGGCAGCGAATGAGAACAATTCCGCTGCACCCGCGTTCAGTGGAATGACTTTAAGGAACGGCCATCACCGTCCGGTGACACTTCGGAAAATGTTTTGAGGGAATGACTGTGCGTTCTTCACTGACTTCAATCCGCCTCCCTACCCTGCTTCTGGGCGGACTGCTCTGCCTGCCCATCGCAGGATGCAGTCACGAAGAGCCGGAACTGACGCCTGAGCAGATCATGCAGAAGGAAATCGCCCAGCCGGGCGTCAAGGTTCTTCCCGATGGGCTGGCTTACAAGGTTCTGGCTTCGGGACCGAAGGATGGTCCTTCGCCCGCCAAGGGCGACAGCATGATGCTGATCTATGAAGGCCGCCTGCCGGACGGGTCCATCTTCGACAGTTCCGACCAGCACGGTCAGGGCGCTTACATGCGTATGCCTCTGGACGGTCTGGTCGAAGGATGGATGGAAGCGCTCCCCATGATGCATGTGGGGGACACCTGGATGCTCTATGTCCCGGCCAAGCTGGGCTACGGCAAGCGCGAGATGGGCATCATCCCGTCAAACAGTCCGCTGATCTTCAAGATTCAGCTTCTGGGCGTCGAACACGGCGAACAGCAGTAAGCGGCAAGGCCGGGTCTCAGACCCGGCCTTTTTCGTTCCGGCACTCAGTTCTTTTTGCCTGCGGGCCTCTTTCCTGATTTCTTCTCAGGAAACATCGCCTTGCAGGCCGGGCTCAACCTGTCACGCTTCGCTTGCAGACATGCCGCAATCTTTTTCTCATTGGGAATCGAAAACGCGCAGAGCTTCAGAGCATCACCTTTGCAGGCAGCCGTCTGTTCCTCGCGTGTCGCAGCCAATACAACCGTCGGGGAGACGACTGAAAGCAGAAGCCCGCAGGCCGCCGCGAGGAAAAGATATCGACAGGATGTCACAGGTTTCATTCAGAACTCCTTCCATGCTCCAGAGTGGCAAGACACGCCATCTGCGACCAATGATCCGGATATCAGGCAGGTCTCATGCGTTTGCCCTCCCATAACATCTCTCGCATTTCCACGCGAAAAAAGCTCGTTTTACTTATGGCGGTTTTCATGCTGCCAGCAGGGTGTTCCCGTCACAAAAGCCCCCACTACCTGTACGGTTCCAACTGCGGCATCTGCCATCACGGCGGAGAAGGCATGGCAGGCGCCGTGCCACCGCTAAGCGGACGGATCGACCGCATCGCGGCGACACCGGAGGGACGGGCCTATCTGGCTGCCGTCCTCATGAACGGCGTCAGTGGCCCGATCAGGGCGGCAGGCATGCCTTACAGCGCCGAAATGCCTCTGTTCCGGTATCTCTCGGATCAGGAAGCCGCCACCATTCTGTCATGGCTCTCCCAACAGGGTCAGACAAAACCTGCTCCGGAGATCAAGCCGGAAGACATCGCCGCAGCCCGCGCCCATCGCATTTCGGCGGGAGACGTTGCAGAAATGCGCGCGAAACTCGACCTGCAACATCCTCTGCCTTAAGACAGGGGCAGACTGTCGCGACCCAGGGATCTGAGCAGCAAGAATGACACGTGTATTTTCCGGCATCCAGCCAACCGGTATTCCTCACCTCGGCAACTATCTCGGCGCGATCCAGAATTGGGTCGCACTACAGGCAGATCATGAATGTATCTTCTGTCTGGTTGATCTTCATGCTCTGACGGTCTGGCAGAATCCTGCCGACCTGAGAGAGCAGACCCGCCAGCAGGCCGCAGTTCTGCTCGCCTCTGGAATCGATCCCGAGAAACATATCCTGTTCAATCAATCCGCTGTCAGCGCCCATACGCGACTGGGCTGGATCTTCAACTGTGTATCCCGTCTCGGCTGGCTCAACCGGATGACCCAGTTCAAGGACAAGGCCGGTAAGGACCGCGAGAACCATTCAGCAGGTTTATACGTCTATCCGAATCTGATGGCCGCCGACATTCTGGCCTACAAGGCGGTCAGGGTGCCGGTGGGCGATGACCAGCGCCAGCACATCGAACTGGCGAACGATATCGTCAAGAAATTCAATCACGACTACGAAGTCGAGTTCTTTCAGGGAATCGAAGCCTTCGTCCCACCGCAGGCCGCCCGTGTGATGAGTCTACGCGACGGCTCGAAGAAGATGTCAAAATCCGACCCATCCGCGCAGAGCCGCATCGACCTGACAGACGATGCCGATACGATCTCACTCAAGCTCCGTCGCGCCAAAACCGACCCGGAGCCCCTGCCCTCCTCGCCGGACGGACTGGCGGATCGGCCGGAAGCCCGCAACCTTGTCGGCCTGTACGCGGCGCTGGAAAATCTGACACCGGAACAGGTTCTCGCCCGACATGGCGGTGAGGGGTTCGGCCCCTTCAAGAAAGCTCTGGCGGATGTCATGATCGCCCGTATCGAGCCGATTGCGAAAGAGGCCAGCCGTCTGCTCGAAGACACCGGACATCTCGATCATGTGCTGCGAACCGGAGCCGCCCGGGCGGCGGCCATCGCCAACCCGATCGTCGATGAGGTGGAGCGGATTGTCGGCCTGCTGAAATAGCCATCGGGAGAAACGTCATGACAGTCATCCTGCCTGCTGAAGTTCTTGAAAAATCTTCAACGGTTCTTGAGCACCTGAAAGCGGCGGGTTTGATGGTCGTGACGGCGGAAAGCTGCACGGGCGGTCTGGTCGCGGGAGCCCTGACGGCGCATGCCGGATCTTCCGCCGCGGTCACGGGCGGGCTCGTGACCTACTCGAACGCCATGAAGCAGGCCGCTCTCGATGTTCCGGAGCACATGCTTGTCCGCTGGGGCGCGGTGAGCGAGCAGGTGGCGCAGGCGATGGCTGAAGGAGCGCTTGCCCACGCACCCGGCGCGGACATCGCCGTCTCTCTGACGGGTGTCGCCGGTCCTGACGGCGGAAGTGACGCAAAGCCGGTCGGGCTTGTCTGGTTCGGCCTGCAACGCACCGGCAGACCGGCCTTCACGCAGAAACGGATATTTCCCGGAGACAGAACGGAGGTCCGCGCTCAGGCGGTCCTGCACGCTCTTGATCTGATACAGAGCGCCATCTGAGTTTGCGGCCCTTCTGATTGCCGGTTCACAAGACGGGTCAGATACGACCGGCCTGCATACCGACAAACGAACGGGCTGCCCGATGGATTTCGGACAGCCTCACTTTGCTGAAGCCCGGTCAGACTCTCACGAGCTGGCGCGTGCGCTGATGCCAAGATGATAACCTTCCCGGTTGAGTATCTTGATCGCGGCTTCCGCGTATTTCGCGGTCAAAGCCGCGCTGTTGCCGGGAGCGCAGTGAAAGCCCAGTGAGACGGCGATGTTCGCCGGTTGCGGCAGAAAGGACACTGACGGAGCCGGTGTGCTCAGAACGAGTTCGTCTCCCTGCAACAGGCTGAGCAGAAGCGCACGGGCCTTGTCGAGATCGTCGCTGTAGTCAATCAGCAGCCCCACCGTCGTCACAATGCTCTCGGCCTGTGAACTGTTGATCACGACATTGTTCGAAAGCGCGCCATTGGGCACGTAGATGAATTCATTGTTCACATCCCGCAGCACGGTCCGGAACATCTCTATCGAAACCACAGTCCCCGTGCTGCCGCCCGCGCTGATCGAATGTCCGACCTCGAAAGGCCGGAACAGCAGGATCAGGACGCCACCCGCAAAGTTGGCGAGACTGCCCTGAAGCGCCATGCCGACAGCCAGTCCCGCCGCGCCGAGAACGGCCACGAAGGAGGTCGTCGCGATCCCGACCATTGACGCCACGCTGATCAGCAGCAGCGCTTTCAGCAGAAGCCCCACGACGCTGAGAAGAAATCCACGCAAAGTCGGTTCTACATGACTGGCGGCCATCATGCGTCCCATGGCGCGCGCCACCATGTTGATGATGGTCCAGCCGACCAGCAGCACGGCAAGGGCAAGAACGCACTGCCCCACATAACCCAGGATGACAGGCATCCAGTTGTTGAGCTGCATCCAGAGCGACGTAACCTGCTTTTCCATCAGTATCCTCGATCGTTTGATAGGTCTCTGCCTGTTTGCTTACAGCCTAAATGTGAGCGGATCATGACAGCCCCCGCGCCTCCGGCACCGCAGGCATGTCTTCGGATCGTCTTCCATTCATGACCGCCGGCCATGACCGCCGGAGGATCATGAGAAACGCCTGTGTCTGAGGGCACGACACTCTCCGCCACACTGTCCGCTTCCCATTGTCATGACATCCTGAACCCTTTCCCCCTTGAGATTGCCTCCGGAAGGACTATCTCTGTCAGCCATGAGCACATATCAGTCTTCTCCCCACGATCCTGTCGGCTGGCATGGCACCACCATCATCTGCGTACGCCGGGATGGAGAGGTCGCCATGGCTGGAGACGGTCAGGTTTCCCTCGGCTCCACTGTGGTCAAGGGCAATGCCCGCAAGGTCCGGCGCATCGGCTCGAAACATCAGGTTCTCGCTGGCTTCGCCGGCGCGACAGCCGATGCGTTCACGCTTCTGGAGCGGCTGGAAGCCAAGCTGGACCGTTTTCCCAACCAGTTGGAACGGGCCTGCGTGGAACTGGCGAAAGACTGGCGCACGGACCGCTATCTGCGTCGTCTGGAAGCCATGCTGATCGTCGCTGACCAGCACGGTTCCTACACGGTGACAGGCAATGGCGACGTGCTTTCGCCCGAAGACGGCATCATCGCCATCGGGTCTGGCGGCAATTACGCCCTGTCCGCCGCGCGCGCCCTGCTGCCGATTGAAGGGCTGACGGCCAGCGAGATCGCCCGGCGGGCCATGAAGATCGCTGGAGATATCTGCGTCTACACCAATCATTCGGTGACGATTGAAATCCTGCGCTCAGACGATGAGAAGGCGGCGTAACATGACCATCAATCATTTCTCTCCCGCCGAGACGGTCGCCGAACTCGACCGCTTCATCATCGGTCAGCAGGATGCAAAGCGGGCCGTCGCCATTGCGCTCCGCAACCGCTGGCGCCGCGCACAGCTTCCCGAAGGGCTGCGCGAGGAAGTCGTTCCCAAGAATATCCTGATGATCGGCCCGACAGGCTGCGGCAAGACCGAGATCGCCCGTCGTCTGGCCAAGCTGGCGCAGGCTCCCTTCATCAAGATCGAGGCGACCAAGTTCACCGAAGTCGGTTATGTCGGTCGGGACGTGGAGAGCATCATCCGCGACCTCGTGGAAAACGCCATCGTCATGCTGCGTGAACAGCGCCGCAAGGACGTGCGGCCCCGCGCCGAGGAAGCCGCCGAAGAGCGTCTGGTGACCATTCTGGCCGGTGAAGCGTCCTCCGCCGATACCCGGTCGCACTTCCGCAAGCTCCTGCGTGGCGGCACGCTGGACGACAAGGAAATCGAGATCGCCATCGCGCCCGATCCGGCAGCGCAGAGCGGCGGCGATGTGCCCGGCATGATGCCCGGCGGCCCGATGAATTTCGGCGACATGATGAAGAACATCATGGGCCGTGCGCCACAGACCCGCCGCCTCACCGTCACCGCTGCCCGCGAACAGCTCGTGCGTGAGGAAGCCGACAAACTGCTGGACAATGATGCGCTCAACCGCGACGCGGTGCAGCATGTGCAGGATAACGGCATCGTCTTTCTCGATGAGATCGACAAGGTCTGCGCCCGCTCTTCCGAGGGTTTCCGGGGCGCGGACGTGTCTCGTGAAGGTGTGCAGCGTGACCTGCTGCCGCTGATCGAGGGCACGACCGTCTCGACGAAATATGGTTTCGTGAAAACCGACCATATCCTCTTCATCGCGTCCGGCGCGTTCCATCTAGCGAAGCCGTCCGACCTGCTGCCGGAGCTTCAGGGCCGCCTGCCCATCCGTGTGGAACTTCAGCCACTGAACCGTGACGATCTGCGCCGCATCCTGACCGAGCCGGAACACTCCCTGTGCAAGCAGTATGTTTCTCTGATCGGCACGGAAGGTGTAACTCTCGCCTTCACGGATGGGGCAGTGGATGCTCTGGCCGAACTGGCTGCGGACGTGAATGAGCGTGTCGAGAATATCGGCGCACGACGCCTCGCCACGGTCATGGAAAAACTGCTGGAAGAGGTGTCCTTCACGGCCTCCGAACATGAAGGCGAGACCATCACCATCGACGCGGATCTCGTCCGTGAGCGTGTGGCGCCTCTTGCCCAACAGGGTGATCTCAGCCGGTTTATTCTCTGATGGCGGGCGATGCGTTCGTCCGTCCGGAGGACGGCACTGCGGCGGATGCCATCGAAGCGATTGGCGACGAACTGGCGCTGTTCGATGACTGGATGGACCGCTATCAGTACATCATCGAACTGGGGCGCAAGCTGCCGCCTTTCCCCCCGGAGTGGCAGGATGACGCGCACCGTGTCCCCGGCTGCCAGAGTCAGGTCTGGCTCGAAGGCCGGATGGATGACGGGGCGATGTATTTTGCCGGCGCATCGGACGCCGCCATCGTGATGGGGCTCGTAGCGCTCCTGCTGCGGGTCTATTCCGGTCGGACGCCCGAAGAAATCCTTGAGACAGAACCATCCTTCCTGAGCGATCTGGGGCTGGTGCAGGCGCTCTCCACCAATCGGGGCAACGGCGTGGAAGCGATGGCGCGGGCCATCCGTTCGGCTGCGGCTCAGGAAAGCAGTCGTCTCGCTGAGGAATGATCTGTTTTCCTCTGCTATTTTCAGAGGAAAACGTGACCGGCATATCAAAACTCAAGCGTCTGGCGGAATGATTGCAGACTGTCAGAACGCCTTGGCGTCCAATCATTTTTCATTATCGTTTTTTCGTGGCACAGCATTTGTCGTGTTCTGACGAAAGGACACGACACGCCCGCGTCTCTCACACCCGCCAAATTTCGTGAGAGACAAAACGCCTATACGATATCCAGTCCGATATCGAGAGCAGTCACCGTTTGCGTGAGCCAGCCCAGAGACAGGATATCGACACCGGTCTCAGCTATGGCCCGTGCCGTGTCAGGCCTTATGCCACCTGAAGCTTCCGCGATGGCCCTCCCATCAATCAGCGCGACAGCCTTCCGCAACTGATCCGTGCTCATGTTGTCGAGCAGAAACGCATCGGCGCCACCATGTTCAAGCGCTGTCTCAAGCTGCTCCAACGTGTCAACCTCAAGTTCGATCTTCATGAGATGTCCAGCCCGGCGTCGGGCTGCATCGAGCGTCGCTCTAATACTGCCACCGCAGAGTGCGATGTGATTGTCCTTGATGAGAATAGCATCATCGAGACGGTAACGATGATTGGAGCCACCACCCGAGAGCACCGCGTATTTCTGAAAAGCCCGCAAACCGGGAAGCGTTTTTCGTGTGCAGCACACACGGGCCTTCGTGCCGCTGACGGCATCCACAATGATGCGCGTGGTGGAGGCAATACCGCTGAGATGACACAGCAGATTGAGCGCTACTCTCTCTCCTCCCAGTATGGCCCGGGCCGGACCGCTTGCTCTGGCAATCGTCGTCCCCTCTTCGACATATTGCCCATCCCCGACAAGAGCCTCGAACCGGACCGCAGGATCGAGCAGGGAAAACACCAGCGCCGCGCCGGGTAATCCTGCGATCACACCTGCTTTTCTCACACGGAAGGCGGCTTGCAGGACAATGTCTGATTGCCCGAGCGCCTCTGTGGTGACATCGCCGCCAATGCCGAAATCCTCCAGAAGTGCGCCTCTGACCATCGGTTCCCACATGATCGGAGGAAGAAGATAGGCTGCGTTCATAAGATCACCCTTCTGGAGAAGTTTCCCGATGATCCGAGCCATTTACACGGCCAGCATACGCTCGACAGCCCGGCGGGCAGGTTCCTGAAACGCCACGGGAATTGTCACTTCCGTCTGGAGCGTTTCCAGAGACCGTCTGATCCCTGCCAGCGTGATACGCTTCATGTGCGGGCAGAGATTGCATGGGCGCACAAACCGCGTGTTCGGATAAAGCAGCGACAGATTGTCGCTCATGGAACATTCCGTCACCAGCAGCACTTTTTCAGGTCTTTCCCGCGCGATCCAGTCGACCATCTGTGCTGTCGAGCCGGAAAAATCGGCTTCAGCAACCACCTCCGGCGGACATTCAGGATGAGCAATGACCACAACGCCCCGGTGGATACGACGGTATTGGCGGATTTCTTCCGGCGTAAAGTGCTCATGAACCTCGCAGTGCGCAGGCCAGGTTATCATTTCGACCCCTGTTTCCGCTTCGATATTTTTCGCCAGAAACTCATCCGGGATCATGATGACACGCGGCACGCCAAGGCTTTCGACGACTTTCTTCGCATTGCCCGATGTGCAGCAGATATCGGTTTCAGCCTTGACCGCCGCCGTGCTGTTCACATAGGTCACGACAGGGACGCCGGGATAGGTTGCCTTGAGCGCCCGGACATTGTCCGCCGTAATCCCCTCCGCCAGCGAGCATCCTGCGTGCGTATCCGGGATCAGCACCGTCTTGGCGGGATTCAGCAGCTTGGCGGTTTCCGCCATGAAATGAACGCCCGCCATCACGATGACATCGGCATCCAGACCACAGGCTTCCCGCGCCAGTGCCAGACTGTCGCCACGTATATCTGCGACGCAGTGGAAAATTTCCGGCGTCTGATAATTATGCGCGAGGATAACGGCGTTTTTCTCACGCTTCAGGCGCAGGATCGCTTCGATATCATCCGCGTAGAGTCTGTCCCAGTCATGCCGCGTCATCACGCCCGCAACAGGCTGGAAGAGAGTGTCTCGGGGGTCCGCGAGGAGCGTCGTCATCGGATCGGCCTGCATCGTCATTATGCTCATATTGAGCATATAAAGACTGAGACCAACCGACTCAAGTGAACATTGACACACTTTTCAGAGAGGAAACCTGTCAGGCGAGTGGCGGCAAGGGCAGCTTGGCTCCGGCGAGGTAGCAGTTCTGGGACGACGCCTCGCAGAAACGATAGAGCCGCGCCGGTCTTCCCTGTCCGGATGGATCGAAGAGGTCGGTCTCTTCCACCAGAGACTGATGCTGCACCAGACGGCGGAAATTCTGCTTGTGCATGCGACGGCCTGCCAGTGTCTCCATTGCCTGCTGAAGCTGCAAGAGGGTGAAATGTTGAGGCAGGAAGTCAAACACGGCTGGCGTATAACGGATTTTGGCGCGGATACGCGAAAGCGCCGTCGCCAGAATACGGCGATGGTCATGTTTCATGGCGTGTCCAAGAGAATCTTCGAACAGCGTCGTCTCGCAGACTCCTGCTTCATGAAGAAGGCCAGCCTCCCAGAGCAGTTCGTACCGATCCAGCACAAGTTCGTCGTTCCATTCGTGGCCATCCAGACCGAACGCCACCGAACAGCGGGACAAACGCTTTCCATTGCCGGACATCCAGCTTTTCATATAACTGACAAGCGGGATCAGAGACGCATGCGTCATATCCGACCGCCGATCCTCCCAGGGAAAATACCTATACACAGACTGCCATGACGACATTTCCGGGGAGGAGCGCGCCAGAGCCATATAGGAAATCCGCACTGCGCGATTACCGAAATCGTCTGCTGCATCAGCGAATGTATAAAGCTGCTCCGTATATCCGAGACGAAAGCCGGTCAGGTTCTCAACCCAGTGACGCAGGCTACGTTGCAGAGACGCCTGCCCCGCCTGCAACGGACCCGATGGAAGCCCATTCCCCTCGCCGGTCGTCAGCACACGCAGTTGAGGCTCTTTCGTGACAGCGGTGTCCAGACCAAGCACCACGGCCACCAGTTCAGTTCTGCAATGCGCTGTTTCATTCATGGGATAGGCCGATACCGCTCTCCGTTACTGCCCGCAACACCCCGTTTGGCGCATCTGCTCCCTTACAGTCTTGCAACCATCAGACAGCGGAGGGCATTGTGGGTTTCCGGCCTCTCGTACGATGTCCGCCCCAGCAGGAGCAGCCGGGGCTGAGAAAGCGTTTCAGTCACCCATGCCAATCATCCACGGCAATTGGCCTGAAAAGCACCTCTCCGGCGAACCACCAATCAACCTGTCGCACTTCGGAGAAGCCCGGTACGCTGCCCATCCCATGCAAGCACCAGCATCACACCGGTCACAAGGATAGCATCTGTCAGTCGGGAAAAATGCAGATCGAAAGGGATCAGCGCCAGCAGAGCAACAATCCCGATGATGTGTGACAGGGCAAAATAGCCTGAGACAATCCTGCGGTAGAGAACACTGGCAAGCAGGTAGAGCACCGGACCGGACGTCATGACCAGCACGGAAGACAGGCTGCCCCCTTCCAGAGGATTTTCCATCAGCAGGTCGGCTCCCACGGCGGTCACGATAATCCCGGCGATCAGCACCGCATGCAGATAATGGATGGTCGCACCCATTTTCCCCGGATCATCGGCCTGTGTGATCCGGTGTCTGGCGGCCTCTCCGGATGTGCCGAAATACAGCCACCACATGGCCAGCGTTCCCAGAAAACTGGTGACGAAGGAGACAAGGTAAACCGGCGTCCAGTTCTGGTTCTCGGCCATGGACAGTCCTGTCGCCATGATCCCCTCACCCAGCGCCACGATCACGAAAAGCTGGCATCGCTCGACGAGATGCGCGCCTTCGATCGTCCAGTCGCTTTTCGAGATGGACCGTCCAAGACCGGGAAAGGGAAAGCCGAACATCGGCGACACATATTCGCAGAGAGCGGCGATACACCACAAGGTCAGGCGAACCACGGGATCTGCCGCCACGCCGCCTGTCAGCCAGAACAGGGCGGAAACCAGCATCCAGGCCAGAATACGTTGGTAGTTCGGCGCAAGAGGGTGAGTGCGCGGCAGCCAGACGACGACAAAAGCACTGCGCCCGACCTGCATCGCCGCAAAGCAGAGCGCAAAAGGCAGCCCGTGTTCCGCAAAGGAATCCGGGATGGCGGCTCCCATAAGCAGGGCGAGAATCATGATGACGAACAGCACGCCCCTCACCGCAGGCAGGCGCGGGTCGAACCAGTTTGTAAACCAGCCGGTATATTGCCAGCCCAGCCATACGGCGAGCCAGATTACCGCCGTCTGCAGGGCTCCGAAGAGTGACAGGTGATGCAGCAGGCCGTGGCTGAGTTGCGTGATGGCAAAGACATAAACCAGATCGAAGAAGAGTTCCTCGTTCGTGACTGCGGCATGATGACCGTCACGATTGCGAAGGAAGTGGTGATGACCGGCTGTATCCTGCGGCATGAAGAGTCCGTAAAGAGAGAACAAGGAAGGCTCTGAACGTAGCGCCCTCCGTCGGGTTCATACCAGAGGAAACAGGGCGCTCTCGTCCAGTGTCCTTCACGCCCCGCACCTGCCCCCGTAGACCGCCCCATCCTGTATGGACCGATGTGTTATCAACAGCGGAGCCGGGGCCAACTCACCGCTCAGTGCGGTCTGATCCGCCGCTGAATCAGATCACGAGAGAAGGACACAGTAGCGCCGGAGGCATGCAGCCTCCCAGCACCAACCAGCATGCGCCCCAGCGCGGCACCCTTCGTCGGGGCCAGCATCACTCCTCGCTCAGGCTTCCGGCACAAGGACGCATCAGAACGTCCCCGCTTTCAGCCCTCCATCCAGCATCGCATCATTCGGGGTCCGTATTCACCAGCTCCGTCGTCATCACCTCCTTGTTCATGGCGACATTGCCCACCTCTGCGGACGCGCGCTGCGCCTCTGCCGCCCGCTCCGCACGTCCGGAAACCAGCATCAGCATCCCGGTAAAAAGCACGCACCCCGCCAGAACGGCAGCCAGACAGATCCATCCCACATTCGTCACAGCCGCGCGTCCTCGCAATCCGTAAAGTCTGCCACCACACCACGCGCGTTTCGCAGTGATCTGTTTCTTCGACGGCCTATTCGCTCCGCGTCCGCTGATCCGTCAGACCAGACAGAAAGGACGCGGCCCGATAGTCATAAATCTCCGGATCATTACGGCTGGCGGCAACAGCCAGCGCCAGCCAGCGCGCATGCCGCGACAGCGTTATTTGGTCGTATAACCGCCATTGACGAGGATGGTCTGTCCCGTCATCCACCAGCCTTCCGACACCAGAAACCGCACATAGGGCGCGATGTCCTCGATATCCGTCAGACCGGTTTTGCTGAACGGTGACAGGGCTGCGGCCGCCTTGTGATAGACCACGGCGTCCGCGCCTTCCTGACCATAAAAAAACGGTGTGTCCATCGGCCCCGGGCCAATGGCGTTCACGGAAATGCCGCGCCCC
The DNA here is from genome assembly GCF_022483985.1 of Acetobacter sp. NCBI lineage: Bacteria > Pseudomonadati > Pseudomonadota > Alphaproteobacteria > Acetobacterales > Acetobacteraceae > Acetobacter > Acetobacter sp. The sequence continues at coordinate 1,449,731 of NZ_JAKVME010000001.1, forward strand.
CCGAACTCCTTGGATGCCGCGCGCGTGAAGTGCTCCACCGGCGCTTTTGAACCGGCATAGGTGGAATAGAACGGTGTGTAGGCGCCCAGCAGCGATGTCACGATGGTCACGATCTTGCCGTTGTCCTTCACATGCTTGCCAGCCTCTTTCAGGAAAAAGAACGCTGCCTTGCTGTTGATGGCGAACATGCTGTCATATTCATCCTCCGAAATATCGAGGATGGGTTTTTTCAGAACCTTGCCGACCGTATTGATGGCGATATCCGGACGACCAACGGCCGCCACTGTGTCTTCGAACAGTTTGCTGTTGGCAGCGGCGGTCGTCAGATTTCCCTGAAAGGCGACAGCCTTGACACCCTGACCATTCAGTTCGCTGACAAGCTTTTCCGCATCGGCGGCGGTTTCCGGACCGTGATAATGGATGGCTATGGCCCCCACCCCGTTCGCTGCAAGATCACGTGCAATCAGCGCACCGAGATTCTTGGCTCCACCGGTAATCAGTGCGGTTTTACCTTTAAGACCATGATCGGTCATGACATGTCTCCCTATCGACTGCCCTCATTCTAACGTTCGAATTTTTACGAAAAATCTCTTGATTTCAGACAACACTGATCAAGAATAGCGAACAATAGGGAGGGTGCCGTGGACCGGATTGATCTGTTACGTGTGTTCATTCGGGTGATGGAAACAGGGAATTTCTCCCGTGCCGCCGGCTCCCTGAACTTGCCCCGTTCCAGTGTTTCAACCGCTATCCAGCAGCTTGAGACAAAGCTGGGAACACGGCTTTTCTCCCGCACAACCCGGCTTGTCTCGCCCACGACCGATGGGAAAGTGTTTTATGAACGGGCCTTGCAACTGGTTGCCGATATGGAGGACATGGAAAGCCTGTTTCAGCAGAAACGCGGCTCTCCGCGGGGGCTTCTGCGCGTCGAGATGCCCGGTCGTATCGGCCGCCTGATCGTCGCGCCGGCGCTTCCCACATTCCTTGCCGCCTATCCGGAAATCGACATCCAACTGGGTGTGACGGATCGCTCCGTCAATCTGATGGAAGATGGCGTGGACTGCGCCCTACGGGTCGGCACGCTGGCGGATTCCAGCCTGATTTCGCGGCATATCGCGGATCTTCAGGTGATCAATGTCGCCAGCCCGCTCTACCTGAAGACTCACGGCATTCTGCATACTCCGCAGGATATTCCAGACCATCAGGTTATTCGCTACGCCTCCCCCGCGACAGGACGAATCGAAGAATGGGAATGGGTTTACCGCGGCGAATCAAAGACCTGTCCCGTGCAGGGACGTGTCACGGTCAATAGCGCAGAAGCCCTTATTGCCTGCTGTCTCGCCGGGGCGGGCCTGATGCAGATCCCGGCTTACGACGTCAGAAATCACCTCATCAGTGGTGAACTGGTCGAGGTCCTGACAGAGTGGCGGGCTCCCCCCTTACCCCTGACGTTTCTCTATCCGGAGAGGCGTCACAGGTCTTCAAGGCTTCAGGTTTTCGCAGACTGGATCAGTGAACTACTGAAGAACCAGCTTTGAACCTGTCAGCTTCAGCAGGGCAGTTTCGTGGTCCGACACAATGGGTTTTTCAAGGAAAAGCTGATCCTGACGTGTTTTATTCAATAGTCTCGAAAGCATCGACCAACCATTCTCTGGGCTCGCCTTCGGCCTCCTCATACCATCGCTCGACCAGAGGATGTCTGCGAACAGCTTCAATATAGGCCCGCGACACATCAGAGACATCAACCTCATAGCTGAGAAAACGCGCGACAATCGGAGCAAAGGCAACGTCTGCATTGGTGAAGCTATGACCGAAAAGATACGCGCCCTCTCCACCGAAACGATGCCGCGCTTCCGCCCAGATTGAATCAATGCGAGCAATATCTTTTGTGACAGCTTCCGACAGAGGTTCTTTAAGAGGGCGTTGGATTCTTCCCAGATTCATCGGCATCGCAGAGCGGACACCCTGAAATCCTGAATGCATCTCAGCAGAGATGGATCGCGCCATCGCACGCGCGTCTCTATTTTCAGGCCAGAGTTCTGGCTTTAGTTCCGCGCAGTATTCCGCAATTGCGAGACTATCCCATACCTTCACAGTCCGATGTTCCAGAAAAGGAACTTTGGCATTGGGAGAAGCATGCGCTATCCGCACGCTACTGTCCGGCTGACGGAGGGGTATGACTTCTTCCGATACGCTCAGGCCAGCCAGTCTTACAGGAAGCCACCCTCGCAGGGACCATGAAGAATAACGCTTGGTGCCTATGACAAGGCGGCCTTCACTCATCTGAACAATCCCACATTATCGCTGTATGGACTGGGATAGCACCAATTGTCCCCAATCCGCAGCCGGAATTGCGTATGTTTTTCAAACAGACAATATCCGTGAAATGTCGCCTGTAGGCCACGCCAATACACACGCTTGTTCCATCTGGCTTGTTGCAGAGGGAGTTTGCTTGCCGTTTTTAATGAAACGCAAAGGCGAAAAGAAAAATTTCTTATGTAATACTCACAATGTCACACAACAGGCGGCATCTGTGAACAATCGTTCCCAAAGGACACCACACAGCAAAAATCAATGAGAGCTTCTACTGCTCATGACGATGTCCCTCTGGTCTCCTTCATCAGAAAGAATGCGGACAACCAGAAGCTTTTTCATCACTGAAATCAGACGGATGCAATATCCCGATCGCATTCATCCATTTGCAACAGCCAAAGTAAGAAAACACACAACGTCTTCTAAAAAATCCGGAGGAAGAGCCGTCTTTCAGCTTACAAGCAAACCGTCATCACACGGTTTTCCACCAGACTGACGTCAGCTTTCTTCATCCTCATCCAGATCTCTCTGGACTTCTGGCCGACGCAACAGGGCATCAACCTCCATTGCATAGTCGAGAGCCGTATCCGGCTGGAAATGGATTTCCGGAGCGATACGCAGACGGAGCGTGTGTGATAGCTGTGTCCTGAGATAAGGGGCTACACGCTTCAGGGCCGGAAGGAGCTTTTCGACATCCCCTTTCCCCAGATCGGAAACGAACGCCGTGGCGTGCTTCAGGTCAGGAGAAATACGGACTTCCGTCACTGTAATGGTCACGCCGGAAAGTTCCGGATCACGGAATTCGGTCCGGGCGAAGACTTCCGCCAGTACGCGCCTGACCTCTTCCGCGACGCGAAGCTGTCGCTGGGAGGGACCGGATGCGGCGAGGCCGGCGAGTTTCCCCGCCGGCCCCTTTCCATCCGAACGTCGGCTGGAACCCCGGCTCACGCTGGCACCAGTTCCATCTCGAAGCACTCAACCACATCTCCCTCACGCAGATCGTTGTAACCTGCGAAGGAAAGACCGCATTCATAGCCACGAGCCACTTCCTTGACATCGTCCTTGAAGCGTTTGAGCTGGCTGAGATCGCCCTCATGGATGACCACACCGTCACGCAGCAGACGCACGCCACAGCCACGCTTGACGACGCCTTCGGTGATATAGCAGCCGGCAACCCTGCCGACCTTGGTGATGTTGAACACCTGACGGATTTCCGCATAACCAAGGAACTTTTCGCGGTGCTTCGGAGCAACCTTACCCTTCACCAACTGCTCGATATCATCAGCAACCTGATAGATGATCGAATAGTAGCGAATGTCCACGCCATCACGCTGCGCCATCTCACGAGCCTGAGACGTTGCACGGACATTGAAAGCGATGATCACGCCGTCGGACGCCTTGGCAAGCTGAACATCGCTCTCGGTGATCTGGCCGACCGTCGCGTTCAGCACGCGGACATCGACTTCCTCATGAGCAAGCTTCTCGACAGTGGTCTTGATCGCTTCCGCGGACCCCTGCACGTCAGCCTTGATGAGGACCGCGACTTCCTTCTGCACTCCGGCCTGAATACGGGCGAGCATCTGGTCAAGCGTTCCACGAGCGGCAGTCTTGCCCGCCGCCGTGTGTTCCTTGATCTTGCGCTGGCGGAATTCGGAAATCTCGCGCGCCCGGTTCTCGTTATCCACGACAACAAAGGAGGAGCCTGCTTCCGGCACGCCCGCAATACCGAGAATCTCAACCGGCATTGACGGTCCTGCCTCAGTGACCTGACGGTTGCGGTCATCGACCAGAGCGCGAACACGCCCCCACTCCGCTCCGGCGACAACGATGTCACCCTTGCGCAATGTGCCCTTCTGGACCAGCACGGTCGCCACCGGACCACGACCCCGATCAAGGCGACCTTCAATCACCGCACCCTCAGCCGCACGGGCCGGGTTTGCCTTCAGGTCAAGAATTTCCGCCTGAAGCAGGATGGCTTCTTCAAGCTTGTCAAGGTTTGTCCGCTTCAGCGCGGACACCTCGATGTCCTGAATGTCACCACCCATGGATTCAACGACAAGCTCGTGACTCAGCAGGTCCTGCCGCACACGGTCGGGATTGGCTCCCGGTTTGTCGATCTTGTTGATTGCAACAATGATCGGCGCGTTCGCAGCTTTCGCATGTTTGATCGCTTCCGCCGTCTGCGGCATGACACCGTCATCAGCAGCCACAACCAGCACCACCACGTCGGTAACCGAAGCGCCACGAGCACGCATGGCCGTAAAGGCCTCGTGACCCGGCGTGTCGATGAACGTGATCTTCGCGCCGGAAGCCAGATTCACCTGATAGGCGCCGATATGCTGCGTGATGCCACCCGCTTCTCCAGCAGCGACATCCGTGGTGCGCAGGGCATCCAGCAGGGACGTCTTGCCATGATCGACGTGACCCATGACCGTCACGACAGGCGGACGCGGCTGGAGATCACCTTCCTCGTCCTCAACGCCTTCAATGCCGATCTCGACGTCGCTTTCAGCAACACGGCGAACACGATGGCCGAATTCCTCGACGATCAGTTCGGCTGTATCCGCGTCAATCGACTGCGTGACCGTCGCCATCACACCCATTTTCATGAGCGCCTTGATGACTTCGCCCTGACGGGCGGCCATACGGTTCGCGAGTTCCTGAACAGTAATGGTTTCAGGCAGGATCACATCACGGACAACGCGCACCTGATCGGTCCGCAGGCGTTCGAGTTCGGCCTGACGACGCTCACGCTCACGCTGACGACGCACGGACGCCAGCGAACGGGTCTTGTCGTCATCACCCTCGATTGCAGCCTGAACGTCAATCCTGCCGGTGCGACGTCCTCCGTTATCCTTCTTCGCAGCGCCCGCACCTTTCTTTGGCGGCGCCACAGCGCCTTTACGGGCGGGACCACGGCGATCATCATCACCCTCACGCCCACCACGCAGACGCAGGGTTTCACCCGCAGCGCCAGCAGGCTGCTGGGAAGAAGGCGCTGACGCAGCCGGACGAGTCTGCACAAGCGGCTTGCTCGGCATGATCGCGCGTTCTGCCAATGGACGCAGTCGGCTGGGAGGAGGAGCCAGAGTGACCGTGCCCGGAATGGGTTTATCGGAGACTATCGGACCGCGCTCTTCCACTGGCTGGGCAGCAGGCTTCGGAGCGGCTTCGACAGCGTTATCCTTCGCCTCCTGAACCTCAAGCTCGGCGCGTTCCCTGGCTTCCTGCTCTTCCCGCTCACGCTCCTCGGCTGCCCGGCGCTCATCCTCTTCACGACGACGCGCTTCCTCGGCAGCGGAAAGAATCTGAATCTTTTCCTGCTCAATACGCTGCGCTTCCTTAAGGGCAGCTTCCTTGCGCTGCTCCTCAAGCACACGCTGCCGGACAGCGAGTTCCGCTTCCGTCAAACCTCTCTTGCCCGACTGACGTCCACCGCCAGCACCGCGTCCACCGGACACGCCAGCTTTCGGGGCCGTAGGACCCGGTCGCGCTTTCTTCCGAACCTCGACCTGCACTACCTTCGAGCGACCATGGCTGAAGCTCTGGCGCACAGATCCGGCATCGACCGTGTGTCCTACTTCAGAACGGCCCGCTGGCCGCAGGGACAGACGTCCCTTACCCTGATCCTGATCGTTGCCTTCGCTCATCTATCCGCCTGTTCAACCCGCTCGCCGGAAACTTCCGGCGTCCGCAGAACCGCCACATCGGCAAGCCCTGCAAAACGTTTACTATCCTGCTTCAACCGGTCAGCTAGCGCGCCGGCCCGCAGAGCCGCGTGCACCGTGTGCTCACGACCAAATACTTTTCCCAGTTGCGCAGCATCCAGTGGCTTCACCACAGGAAGGCTGCGCGCGCCAGACAGAAGCCTGACACATTCATCCGGACTTCCATCCGATGCCTGCACGACAAGACCTGCCGAACTCGCCACGATCCATTCCCGGACCTTGGCATAACCGCAGATCGCCTGACCTGCCCGACGCGCGAGGCCAAGCGCATCCGTCACACGACGGAGAAGCCCTGCCTCGATCAAACCAGCCAGATCAGAAGGAATGACAACCTGACATCGTGCGGCCCGGGCAAAGCCCCCGCGAGTCCGTGCGGTTTCTAGCACATCCCGACGCGCACTCAACCAGATTCCCCGTCCGGGCAGACGCGCATCCAGATCAGGCACAACAGTTTTATCCGGCGCCACGACAAACCGTATCATGCTGGAAGGCGCCAGACGCTCACGTGTCACAAGACAACGACGCAGAGGGCCGCGTTCGTCTTCTTCGTAAACATCGTCACTGTCGGGGGAATCACTACCCCCGTTCAGTTCCGCTGTGAACCCGCTATCTGCAGTTGTTAATTCAGAAGGGCGCTCATTGGTGGGTGTCGTGTTCAGAAGACACCTCCTCGACCGACGCTTCCGCATCGGCCTCTGCTGGAGCTTCTTCATCATCGAACCAGTGCGCACGGGCCAGCATGATGATTTCGTTGGCCGCATCCTCGTCGATCGCTTCCGAACCGAGGATTTCCACCAGTTCATCGCCAGCCAGATCAGCGAGGTCGTCGAGCGTCTTCACGCCCTTCTCTCCCAGCGTCACAAGCATCTGATTCGTGAAGGCATTGAGTTCGACGATTTCATCGGTCACGCCAAGCGCGACACGCTTTTCGTCCAGCTCTTCTTCCTTGCGCGTCAGATAGGTCTCCGCACGACGCACCAGTTCCTCAACGACCGAGTCGTCAAAACCTTCAATCCCGACGAGTTCGTCCTGATCGGCATAGGCCAGCTCTTCAATCGTATCGAAGCCTTCCGTCACCAGCAGACCGGCGATCACATCGTCCACATCCAGCGCTTCAACGAAGAGCGCCGTACGACGACGGAATTCTTCCTGACGACGTTCGGATTCTTCAGCCTCGGTGAGGATGTCGATATCCCAGCGGGTCAACTGGCTGGCCAGACGCACATTCTGGCCGCGACGGCCAATGGCGAGACTGAGCTGATCGTCAGGCACGACGACCTCGACGCGACCAGCTTCCTCATCCATCACGACCTTGCTGACTTCAGCCGGAGCCAGCGCGTTGACCACGAAGGTCGCCGCCTGCGGGCTCCACGGAATGATGTCGATCTTCTCGCCCTGCAACTCGGCCACAACAGCCTGCACACGGGAACCGCGCATACCAACGCAGGCGCCGACCGGATCAATGGACGCATCGCGGGAGATCACCGCCATCTTGGCGCGTGATCCCGGATCGCGGGCAACCGCCTTGATCTCGATGATACCGTCGTAGATTTCCGGCACTTCCTGCGCGAACAGCTTCGCAAGGAAAGCTGGGTGCGTGCGGGAGAGGAAAATCTGCGGACCACGAGGCTCGTCGCGCACATCATAGATGTAGGCACGAACACGATCCGAGTTACGGAACGTCTCACGGGGGATCAGCTCATCGCGACGCAGCAGCGCCTCGGCGGAACCGATCTCGACCATAAGGTTGCCGTATTCCGTGCGCTTGACCGTGCCGTTGACGATCTCGCCCACGCGATCCTTGAACTCGTCATACTGGCGCTTACGCTCGTATTCACGCACGCGCTGGACGATCACCTGCTTGGCGGTCTGAGCCGAGATGCGACCGAAATCAATCGGTGGCAGCGGATCGATGAGATGCTCGCCAAGCTGAATTTCAGGCTTGAACTTGCGGGCGATGTGAAGAGGAATCTGGGTCTCTTCATTTTCAACGGTCTCGACGGCTTCCGTCCAGCGGGACAGCCGAACCTCGCCAGTCCGGCGATCGATGGTCGCACGAATATCTTTTTCGTGGCCATATTTGGCGCGACCGGCCTTCTGAATGGCCTGCTCCATCGCCTCGAGAACTTCCTCGCGGTCAATCAGCTTCTCACGAGCAACCGCGTCAGCCACCAGAAGCAGCTCGGGACGTGCAACAGAGGTATCCATACTCATCACAACTCCACGACAGACCAGACGCCGATATCCCCGGACATCAGCCCAATCCCGCAAGCCGAAACCCACCTGAAGAACACGCTCCAGACAATCTCAGGCCTGCATATGATATCAAAAGCCGGGTTTTACCACCCCTGACCGCCTCAATGACGGGTTTTAGACTTCTTTTTTTCAGCCGGAGCCTCTTCCGCCCCTTCATCCTCCTGCACCGCAGGCTTCATCATCGCCTGCGTCGCGGCAATGAGAGCATCTGTCAGCACAAGCCTGGCCTTCTTCATCTCCCGGAACGGAAGAACGACTTCCTCTCCATCATCCAGACGCATCCGGCCACCTTCTCCCGAGACTCCCAGCACAATCCCCGAGAAACGGCGACGTCCGTTGACCGGAATCAGAACCTCGGCTTTCGCCAGATGCCCCGCAAAGCGCTCCCAGTCCTTCGGGCGCGTCAATGGACGATCAATTCCGGCAGAGGACACTTCCAGCGTCCAGTTGCCGGGAATGGGATCTTCCACATCCATGACAGCCCCAACCGCATGGCTGATCTGCTCACAGTCCTCAACCGTGATCAGCGTGCCATCGGCGCGGTCAGCCATGACCTGCACCGTCGGCACTTCACGCCCCAGCACAGACACCCTGACAATCTCGAACCCGAGATCCTCTACAGAGGGTGTGATGAGCGCGGCAATTCGCCCTTCAAGGCCAACATGAGTCGAATGATCTTCGTCCACAGCAAAAAAGGCGACCGAACCGGCCACCCCCCAAAAAAGAGCGAAAATGAAAGGAATGACGTTCGTTTAAGTCACCGGCCATAAAATCGCAAGGTGAAATTGTTTCCCTCTCTGCAAGTCATTTTATTACAATGAATAAAGGTTTGTATCTTTTTCGTTTGCCCCTTGCATCGCTGCAACACCCCATGCCTTAGTTAGAACCGGCAATGACAGCACACTCTCCCTATTCCCCTCAGCGGCAGCCGGAAAAAGACCCCGAGAATCGGGGAACCGGGCTAATGGTCGCCGCCATAGCCGCACTTATGGTTGTGGCAGGCGGCGCGTCGTGGATGGCCAACGGAAACGCGACAAAGGACGGGACGAGTAATCAGCCACCGCTCTCAGCGCCACAGAGCCCGCAGAACGAGATATCGTCCGGCCGACTTTCCGTTGCAGGCCAGTTCGCCTACATCTCGCCCGAAAATGCTCCCGCGGCCCTGAAGCAGGCGGGATATTCACAAGAGGAGCAGGCTTCTATCCTTGCAGGCATCAACCGCCGTGATTACCGGCTGGCCGTCATGCCGCTCTTCGATGCCAGTGGAACGGGAGGCACCATCGCCGTGACTTCCGGCTCCGTCAGGAGGGTCGTGCATCTCACACCCGAACCCCAGCCAATCGTGCTGCCGATCACGATCGCCGGGGAAGTCTCGATAGCCGCGATTTCGCCAACCGGCCCAGCCGGTATCACATCAGGAGCAGTGACGGTCCTCGGACCCGAAGCGCTTCCTTCTCTTCAGCAGGGCGAAACTCTTCCGCTTACGGTAATTGTTCAATGAAAGATCACGTCGCAACGGGCTTCCCTGACCCACGTTTCCGGGGAGATGCCCCATGAAGGGTCTGATTCCCATGCTCAACCGGTTCATGCCGGTCATGATGGTGATCTTTCTGATCCTTGCGAGCATTCAGGCTGCGGCCAGCCTGCATCTTTCACTCGCCTCTCTGGATCATTTCATGAAATGGTGTGCTCCGCTCTGGCCCGTTCTGGCCGCTACCGGAGCCTTCTTCACACTGATGGGTCTTCTTTTTGAAGTACGCTCGGAAAAGCTGGCCCGGAAAGGCCTGCTCCGCAGAAGGGGATGGATGATGGACGTTCTGGCGCGACTCACCAACAGACAGGCACTTGAGGAACTGATGGCGCGCGAGCAGCGCGACTCAGCCATCGACGCGGAAGAGCTGGCCGCCAACCTGCGTGCCCGGGTCATCGGACAGGATCCGGTCTGCGAGGACATGGCCAACCAGCTTCGCCGACGCCTCGCCCTTCAGGTCCGTGGCAAACCGGTTGGCATCTTTCTGCTGGCAGGCCCCCCCGGCACCGGCAAAACCTACCTCGCCAAGCAGTTGGCCCGTCAGCTCGACAGACCGCTCATGCATTTCGACATGACCCAGATGGCCAGCCCCCATGCTGCTACGCAGCTTTTTGGGTCACCGAAAGGCTATGTCGGTTCGGACACTTATGGAAAGCTGACCGGCGGTCTCAAGGATGAGCCGGACTCGGTGGTTCTGCTCGATGAAATCGAAAAAGCCCACCCGGACGTCTTCAAGCAGTTTCTCGTCGCCTGGAACGACGGTTATGTGACGGAAGCCTCGACCGGAGCGCATGTTTCCGCCACCAAGGCCATCTTTATCCTGACCTCGAACATCGCGACCGAGGCACTGTCCGAGATCGTCGCCCGTCTGGGCGATGATCCTGACCGGATGCGCGCCGAGTCGGTGGAAGCGCTGCGTCAGGCCGGTTTCGCACCCGAGGTTCTGAACCGGATTGACCGTATCTTTGTCTTCCGGCCATTACGCGGTCTGGACATCGCCCGCGTGGCCGCGCTGGAAATCGAGACCATAATCGAAAGCTACGGTCTCGCCATCGAGCCTGGGGGTATCGAGCCTTCGATCCTGTTCGACGTCATGCAACGCCAGAGTCGGCTGGGCGACAGCGCGTCGGCCCGTGACCTCGCCCGCTCCATCGAGGATATGGTCAGTGAATCGCTGATCGTCGCCCGCCAACAGGGAGCGAAGATGGTGCGCATTGCCCGTGCTGACGGTGGTATCACAGCTCAGGTGGTGACCGAATCCCTCTCGCCCGCACGTCCTCATCTGACAGCCTGACGGTATTTCATGTCTGCTTTTTCGCGTTTGTGGCGTCGCGCACCTTTATGGCGGCTGTCTCTCGTCAGTATGGTCGCGTTCGGCGGCATCACGGCCCTGTACCCGCCGGACTGGCTCGTCGGTCTCTATTCTCCTCTGGGGAAATTCGCACATCATCCGGCGGCTGTTCCGGACAGCGATACGGCCTCCCCCGAGAATGTCCGAAATGAAACGGGCCAGAACGGTCAGACTGGAAATGATAGTCATGACTACGGGACGGCACAGGGCGCAGTGCCCCCCATTGAAGCTCAACTTTTCGATCTCATGCCTCTGGCAGGACGTCAGCTTCCTCTGCCCGCAGGCATATGGCACCCGGTACTGACCGAGACGAGTGGGCCACACGGAGAGATTTCCAGCAATATTCTCATTCGCACAGATCGAGGTGTCGTGACCGGCGTCATTCTTGTTCAGGCGACAACAGCCAGTGTGCCGTCTTCCGTCATGAGCCCTCACTCCTGCCACGAAAAAGAGGCTTACTTCACACGTAAGCTGGATGCGCCAGCCGATGCCGTTCAGTGCATCGCCACAGGCGTCACCCTCACACCGCAGGGAGATATCCGTTCAAGGGACGACATCAATTGGGCTTTTGGGCGTCTCCAGTTGCTCGGATTCCCCATGCCGCCGGTCTGGGGAGTCGCTTCATGGGATTATGTCGTCAATACGCCTGATGGCGGCAAAAACTTCGAGAACGTCATGATCGCGCTGAGCCCTGCCGACCCCGGGACTGCACGCATAAAAACATCCCTGTCAGACTGGTCTCCCGAAGGGCTGGGAACATCGCCATTTTCCGGACGTTTCATGCAGGATGTGAAGGAATGGCTGACCCGATGGGCCCCTGTACTGATGCAGGGCTACAAGGGAACCTTACAGCCTTCTCCTGACAGAATCCGTCCAGAGGCATCCGATCCCGCGTGGCACGGCACGGCAGCCGCGCTTCCAACCTGAGAGCCGTCAGGTCGGTCCCAGAACGTCCGAAGAAATCTCGATCAGAAAATCCAGAACCGTGCGCGTGCGCAACGGGAGTGTTCTGGGTCCGGTATGCACTGCATAAAGCGGCATTGGCGGCACTTTCCAGCCGGGAATCACTTCGGCCAGTTCTCCTGTTTCCAGCAGATGCCTGACCTGAAACTCAGGCAGGAGCCCTACTCCCACTCCCGCCTGCACGGCATGAAGAGCCGCTTCGCTGGAGTTCGCCCTGAACACCGCCGACGGCGCAACCACGCTCTCCTCTCCTTCAGGATTGAAGAAATGCCAGTCCTGCCGACCACCCCCGTATGTAAAGACCACACACGGCTCACCAGTCAGATCATTGGGATGTTTCAGCGACGATTTCGCCGTAAAATGGCGGGTTGAAGCCACCAGAGACCGCTGCACAGCACCCAGCTTGCGGGCGATCAGCGATCCCTCGGCAATCTCGCCAACCCGGATGGCGAGGTCCAGCCCTTCCTCCACCAGATCACCAAATCCGTCCCGCATGACGAGTTCGACGGACAGGTCGGGATGCCGGTTCAGGAGATCCTTGATCCGGTTCGTCAGATACAGACCAAACGCCGTAGTAACACCAAATCTGACAAGACCGGAGACGGAGGCGCGGCGACGACCCAGCACCGTCTCGGCTGTCTCAAGGATTTCAAGCAGTTCATACGCATGCGGGAGCAGACTGCGACCATCTTCCGTCATCATCAGACTGCGGGTGGTGCGGGCAAACAGCGTGGTGCCGTAATGCGCTTCCAGCAGGGCGATGTGACGTGAGATGGTCGGCTGGCTGGCTCCTGTTTCGCGGGAAACAGCTGAAAATGAGCCCGTCGCGGCAACGCGGACAAAGCTGTGAAGAGCAGAAAGAAGGTCCATCGCGCAATCAGATCAAAGTTGCGCGGCAATCATGAACGTATGTTTATTTATGCACAATGCGTTGGAGTGTGAACCGCACATACCAAAAATGCATTGGCCCGAAAGATGCTATTTAAACAGGCATTTCCGTTGAATGATTTACCACTGGGTCGCCAGCCGGGTGCGAAAAAAATCTTTCACACCCGGCAGTCATCCCGTTAACCGCCCCGTCGCTCGCTGACGGCGAGACGGCGTTCAGCCATTCTGGCAAGGCGCACGAACGGCAGTCCCAGCAGCAGATAGGCCCCACCGACCATCATCCCTGTCCCGAAATAATCGAAATAGGTGGAGGACAGGCGGACATAGGTCTGGCTGAGCTCCGTCAGGGTGATGATGCTGACCAGCGATGAATCTTTCAGCAAAGAGATGAAGTCGTTGGTCATCACCGGCACCACGACCCGGAAGGCCTGCGGCACGACGACATAACGCAGAGCCTGAGCATTCGTCATGTTGAGGGCTGTCGCCGCTTCCATCTGCCCTCGTGCAACCGATTGCAGGCCGGCGCGGTAATTTTCCGCCTCATACGCCGCATAGTTCAGCCCGAGGCTGATGACACCGGCGACAAAGGGAGAAAGCCGGATGCCGATGCCGGGCAGTCCATAGAAAATGAACAGCACCTGAATCAGCAGCGGCGTGCCACGGATGATTTCGATATAGAGCGTCGCCAGCGCCGCAGCCCAGGCGGGGCCATATCGCCGCGTCAGCGCCAGAATAAGCCCTAGCGCCACCGCCAGCACCATCGCACAGGCGGAGACCGCCAGTGTCATGGCAGCGCCCTTACCGATCAGGGGCAGGAAGCTGACATAACGATCAAAACGGGCTTTCCAGCCCTTGGCCGGGGCTGTGGCGGCGATATAGCGCTCCCATTCGGTCGGGGCGATTCCGGGCTGGCTGTGATCACCGGTCCACGCCGCCATTTCCGGCGTCCACAGATTCCAGCGCGCCAGAATGCGGTGCAGCGTGCCATCCGCGACCATCGATTTCAGAGCCGTATCGACCTGCTTGCGCAGTTCAACATTGCCGCCTTTCGGAAACGCGATGCCATAAGAAAGATGACCGACCGGCGGGCCAACGATACGGAAAGCCGGGTCGGATTCGCCGTAATAGAGCGCGATAGGACCGTCGATGAGGATCGCGTCGAGGCGCTTGTTGCGAAGATCCTCGAACATGTTCGATTCTTCGTCATAGCCGCGCACGGTGATGTCGTGGCGCTCGCCCATCATGCGTTCGGCCAGCGTATCCTTCACCGTGCCGATGACATGGCCACCCAGACGTTCGTAAGAATCAAGACCGGCCTGATCGCGGCGCACGACGATACGCTCGGAGGTCATGTAGTAAGGCTGGCTGAAATCGACTGCCTCGATATGCTCCGGCGTCATTTCGATGCCGCAGATGACCATCAGATAGAAATTGCGCTCAAGACCGGGGATCAGACCATCCCAGTCATTCTGCACGAACTGCGCCTCACGTCCCAGACGGCGGCCGATTTCCTCCATGATGTCATATTCGTAACCGCTGATACGGTTTTCGTCGGAGGGATCGTGGAAAGTGTAAGGCACGTTGGAAGTACCGTCAGCACCCCACTTCATAATCGTGGAAGACGGGTCGGTCGCTGCGGGCGTCGTTACCGGCTCCGGCTGGGACTGCTCCGCGGCGGGAGTGCCTTCAGCCCACGCCGAAGCGCCTTGGAAAGCGAACCCAACGACAGCGAAACCGACCAGAAAGCGCGCACGAAGCCGCGAAAGAACGGAAGTCATGCCGAGGCTCCCAGAAGAAAGCGTCGCGTCCGGGGATCGCGCGGGTTGTCATACATCTCGTCAGGGTCGCCGATCTCGATGATCTCGCCACCATCCATGAACACGATCTTGTCGGAGGCGGCGCGGGCGAAACTCATGTCATGGGTCACGACAATCTGCGTCATGCCTTCCCGGTCCAGCGCCCGCATGACTTCGAGCACTTCTTCCGCCACACGCGGATCGAGCGCGGAAGTCGGTTCGTCATAAAGCATCACATCGGGACGCATGGCGAGCGCGCGGGCAATGGCCGCACGCTGCTGCTGGCCGCCGGACAGCGTGGCCGGATAACGCAGGCACGCCGCCTCAAGACCGACCTTGGCGAGCAGTTCACGCGCTTCTGCCTCGGCGACTGCGGGCGAAACCTTCTTCACGACACGCGGGGCAAGCATCACGTTGTCGAGCACGGTGCGATGCGGGAAAAGATTGAACGACTGGAACACCATACCGACATGCGCGCGCAATCTGTGCGCCAGCGCTTCGTCGGAAGCTTTCCAGGGGCCACTTGAACGCCGGATGCTGTCATCAGCGATCGTCACAGTGCCTTCGTCGGGAATTTCCAGGAAATTCAGACACCTCAGAAAGGTTGATTTCCCGCATCCCGAAGGACCGATGATCGAGATGAGCTCTCCCCGTTCAACGGTCAGAGACACTCCATTGAGCACCTTGTTTGAATCGAACGATTTACTGATCGATTCAGCGCAAAGGACCGTTTCTACACAAAAGGCTGGCCCGGAATTATCCGGACCAGCCATTTTGCCATCGTCATGAAAAGACGGAGTTGTATCAGGCAGCTTTCAGCATCCCACGCAAGACGTACTGGAGAATGCCACCATGACGGTAATATTCGACCTCGTCCAGCGTATCTATGCGACAAAGTAGTGACACTTTTTCTGTCGTCCCATCGGCGCGGGTGATGACAAGCGTCACGTCCATGCGTGGCGTGATCTTCTCAAGTCCGATGATGTCGAAGGTCTCGTCGCCCTTCAGATTCAGCGTCTTGCGATCCGTGCCTTCCTTGAAGAGCAGCGGCAGAACGCCCATGCCCACAAGGTTGGACCGATGGATACGCTCGAAGCTTTCGGCGACAACCGCCTTCACCCCCAGAAGCAGCGTGCCCTTGGCAGCCCAGTCACGGGACGAACCCATGCCGTATTCCTTGCCGCCGATGACGACGAGGGGCGTGCCCTTTACCTTATAGTCCATGGCCACATCATAGATGAAGCCCTGCCTGCCATCGGCGAACCTGGAGAGGCCACCTTCCGTCCCGGGGCACATCTCGTTCTTGATGCGAATGTTGGCGAATGTGCCGCGCACCATGATCCGGTCATTACCGCGACGCGAGCCGTAGGAGTTGAAGTCTTTCGGCTCGACGCCATGCTCCATCAGATACTTGCCCGCAGGCGAGTCTTTCTTGATCGAACCGGCTGGAGAAATGTGGTCCGTGGTGATGTTGTCACCCAGCAGGGCCAGAAGACGCGCGCCCGTGATGTTGCTCGTCGTGCTGGCAGGCTCCTCGGCCATGTCCTTGAAATACGGAGGATCCTGAACGTAGGTGGACTTCGTATCCCACTTGTAGGTCTGTGAACCGGTGGCGACCTTGAGATCCTGCCATTCCTTCGTGCCCTTATCCACCGTGCTGTAACGCTTGATGAACTCGTCACGAGAGATGGAAGATCCGATCAGATCGGCCACTTCCTTGTTCGAAGGCCAGATGTCCTTCAGGTAAACCGGCTTGCCATCCTTTGACGTGCCGAGCGGCTCCGTCGTGATATCCTTGCGGATCGTGCCGAGCAGCGAATAGGCCACGACCAGCGGCGGGCTGGCGAGATAGTTCGCACGCACGTTCGGCGAGATACGGCCTTCGAAGTTACGGTTGCCGGACAGCACGGACACGGCGATGAGCTTGTTGTTCTCGATCGTGTCGACAATGTCGTCAGGCAGCGGGCCGGAGTTTCCGATACAGGTCGTGCAGCCATAGCCGACCGTGTTGAAGCCCATCGCGTCCAGATCCGCCTGAAGACCGGCACGGTTCAGGTAATCGGTGACAACCTGCGAACCCGGGGCGAGAGAGGTCTTCACCCACGGCTTCGGCGTCAGCCCCAGAGCCCGCGCCTTGCGGGCGACGAGACCTGCGGCAATAAGCACGGCTGGATTGGACGTGTTGGTGCAGGAGGTGATCGCCGCGATGACGATATCGCCGCTGCCCAGCTCGTAGTTGGTGTTGGCGACCGGGAACTTCTTGTCCTTGTCGGCTTCCGCAACGCCAAGGCCGGTGGTCAGCTCTTTCTCGAACGCAGAAGTCGCCTCGGTCAGAACGACACGGTCCTGCGGACGCTTCGGACCGGAAATGGACGGCACGACCTTGGACAGATCGAGTTCCAGCGTGTCGGTGAAGACCGGCTCAGCCGTTTCCGCCGTGCGGAACATGCCCTGCGCCTTGTAGTATTCCTCAACCAGCTTGATGCGATGTTCGTCACGACCCGTGCCACGCAGGAAGTCGAGCGTCAGGTCGTCAACCGGGAAGAAGCCGCATGTCGCGCCATATTCCGGAGCCATGTTGGCGATGGTCGCGCGGTCGGCCACCGGCAGGTGGTCGAGGGCGGGGCCAAAGAACTCGACGAACTTGCCGACCACGCCCTTCTTGCGGAGCATCTGGGTGACGGTCAACACCAGATCGGTCGCCGTCGCGCCTTCCGGCAGCTTGCCCGTCAGACGGAAGCCGATCACGTCAGGGATAAGCATGGCGATGGGCTGGCCGAGCATGGCGGCTTCCGCCTCGATGCCGCCCACACCCCAGCCGAGAACGCCCAGACCGTTGACCATGGTCGTGTGGGAATCCGTGCCGTACAGCGTGTCGGGATAGACGTAGTCCTTGCCGCCGACATTGGCGGTCCAGGCGACCTGCGCGATATATTCGAGGTTGACCTGATGGCAGATACCCGTGTCGGGCGGCACCACCGAGAAATTCTCGAACGCTTCCTGACCCCAGCGCAGGAACGCATAGCGCTCGGCGTTACGCTCGAACTCCATGGTGATGTTCTTCTGGAGCGCATCCGGCGTGCCAGCAACGTCAACCATGACGGAGTGGTCGATAACGAGATTGACCGGAACCAGAGGATTCACCTTCTCGGGGTTACCCTTCAGCTGCACGATGCCATCACGCATCGCGGCGAGGTCAACCACACCCGGAACACCGGTGAAATCCTGCATGAGAATACGCGACGGCTTGAAGGGGACTTCCTTCGAGCTCTGGGCCTTTTCCAGCCACTCGGCGATCGCCTTGGCGTCGTTCGGCGTGTAGGAGCGCCCGTCTTCGAAACGCAGCACGTTTTCGAGCAGCACTTTCAGGCTTGCCGGAAGACGCTCGACCTTTCCGATGGTCTTCTCGGCCTCCGGGATGGAGAAATAATGGTAGGTCTTGCCGTCAACCTTGAGCTCACGCCCGGTTTTCAGCGAATCGTGCCCAACCGCTTTCATAAAAAATCCCTCCGCGACAACAGCATCCCGCTGGTATGTCGAACCGGTAGCACCTCCAGCAAGCACGGAGGAAGCGCCTTCACCCGGGAAGAGTCCCGAGCCACCGGCTTGATCTCTGATCGGTGCTAGAACATACCGGGAGTACATCCACGCACAAGCGCACCGATGACCACAAGAGCGCGAGCAGAGCGAAAAACTCTTTTCCTGTGGTCACAAACAGGAGAATAGACCCATCCCGGACACCGCCTCTTTTTCCGCCACGCTTGAAGCACGGAACATCACGGTCTTCCGTGGCGAGCGCCTTGTGCTTGATCAGGTCAGCCTTTCCCTTTCGGCAGGCGAGGCGATGATCCTGACCGGACCGAATGGCGCGGGCAAAAGTACCCTGATGCGTGTACTCGCGGGGTTGAGAAAACCTGACTCTGGTGAACTTCTGTGGCAGGGCGAGAATGTCTTCTCCGACCGCATGGCCTATGCCCACAATATTGCCTATCTCGGCCATCAGGACGCCCTGAAGCCGGGCCTGACCCTGACGGAGAATCTGTCCGTCTTCGCGCATGGCGTCTCTCTCCATGAAGCATTCGACAGCTTCGATCTGCGTCCGCTGGCTGACACACCCGTACGACTGTTTTCCGCCGGGCAGAAACGCCGCGCGGCACTGGCTCGCGTGCTTCTCGCGCAGGCTCCTCTCTGGCTGCTGGACGAACCAAGTCTCGGGCTGGACGTCCACTCCGTCGAGCGCCTTGGCGAAGCGTTCCGTCACCACCGGCAAAAGGGCGGCATGATCATCATCACCACTCATGTCCCTCTGCCTCTTGAGAATGCGCGTCACCTGACTCTTGCCGGTGTGCCGGTAGAGGAATGGGCCGGGGAGTTCATCGACGCATGACGCGCCTTTTTCTTGGAATCATCGAGCGTGATCTGCGTCTGGCACTGCGTCACGGGGCGGACACGCTTGGAGCGGTTCTGTTTTTCATTCTCGTGGGCGCGCTGTTTCCTCTGGCGCTTGGCCCCTCGCCCGAACTGCTGCGGCGCATGGCTCCGGGCGTCATCTGGGTCTGCGCCCTGCTCGCTGCGCTACTGCCGCTTGATCGTCTCTTCGGCTCGGAACTGGAAGATGGGTCACTGGACCACCTGCTTCTGACCGGGCTCCCTCCTTCTCTTGTCGCTCTGGCCAAAATGACGGCGCACTGGCTGACGACGGGCCTGCCGCTTCTGATCGCCGCCTTTCCGATGGCGGTCATGCTCAATCTGCCGACACATACTTTTCCTGCTCTGATGGCGGGCCTGATCCCCGGCACCATCGCCCTGTCGCTCTTTGGCGGCATGGCGGCATCTATTGTGCTCGGCGCCAGACGTGGTGGCGTCCTGCTGCCGCTGCTTGTGCTGCCTCTCGTCACGCCTGTTCTGATTTTTGGCGCGGCGGCCGTCGATTCCGCCCGCAGTGGTCTGGTCTGGGCGCCAGATATGGAACTGCTTCTGGCTATTCTTGCCGGAGCATTCCCACTTTGCCCGCTGGCAGCCGGTGCGGGATTACGGGCCGCGGTGGAATAGAGAACGGTTTTTCAGGGCAGACCCAGTCTGGCTGGCCACATTCAAACCTAGAAAATAGCAGATAAACAACGCGTTAGATGAGTTCCACCGGATCCAGAGATTCAGTGGAACTGCCTTAATTTTCCGCCAGCGCCTGCCGACTCGCTTTAACACGGGTCACACGACGCCCTTCCATCTCCAGCACCTCAAACAGCCAGCCGGAGAAAACAACCTTATCCGCCACAGCGGGCACGCGACGCAGCAGGGCGAGAATCAGACCGCCCAGCGTGTGATAATCCCCCTCACCCGGCAGATCGCCCAAGCCAAGCCGGTCCTTCACCTCATCGGCGGGCTCTGACCCTTCAAGAATCACAATGTCACCGGGTTTGACTGACAGCAGGGTGTGCTGACCATGCTCGTTGACCTCACCGACAATCGCATCGAACAGGTCGGAAGCAGTCACGACTCCCTCGAACGAACCGTATTCATCCACAACGAGAGCGATACCCAGCGGGATCGAGCGCATCCGTTCGAGCATATCCAGCGCGGAAATAGAGTCGGGCACGACCACCGGCTGCCTGAGTCCTGCTTCGATCGACACCGGCATCCCGTCGAGCAGGCGGTCCAGCATGTCGCTGGCCAGAATCACGCCGACCGGATTGTCCACTCCGCCCTCGCAGACGACCAGCCGGGAGAAAGTGGTCGCGCGCAGCGTGGATACCAGTACGTCACGCGGCGCATGGCGCTCGATCCAGATGATCTCGTTACGGGGCGTCATGATGGCCCGGACGGGCCGGTCCGCCAGACGCAGAAGACGTTCGATCATCGTCCGCTCTTCATGCTCCAGCACACCGGACTGGGCTCCTTCAAGCAGGACAGCCCGCAACTCCTCTTCGGTCAGTGTCTGGCGATCCGCCACTGACACCCGAAGAAACTTCAGCACCAGATCGGAGGACAATCTGAGAAACCAGACAAAAGGCCGTGCGATCTTGCCCAGCATGTCCAGAGGCCATGCAAGAGCTGCCGCAATCGTTTCCGGATGCTGGAGCGCAAGCTGTTTGGGCACCAGTTCACCCAGCACAAGCATGAGGCCAGTGATCGCGAACACGACCACCACCATGGAAATATCCTCGGCAAACGGCTTCAGTGCCGGAAACTGGGCCAGCCAGGGCGTCAGGGCCGCTTCAATCTTCACGCCGCCGAAGGTGCCTTCCAGAATCGACACCAGCGTCATGCCGATCTGCACCGTCGGCAGAAAGCGCTGCGGATCATCCGCCAGCTTCAGCGCCCGCTCAGCTCCTCTCACCCCCTGACTCTGAAGCATCACGAGCCGGGGCCGTTTCAGTGAAATCAGCGCCAGTTCGCCCATGGCGAACACGCCGTTCAGTATGACGAGCAGCAGAATAATCAGAATGGAAACAGTCATGGCATCCGAACGCAGGGAGCTGGGGCAAAAAGAAAAAAGGGGCAGAACCCATCGGTTCCGCCCCCATATAATGCAGTCTGTGCCGATTATCTAACGCGCAGTTCAATCCGCGGCGTCAGCAGGGACAGCCTTCTCCGCGGCCGAAGCGCTGACCACGGTCGTAACACGTGGCGGCTTGGCCGGCTTCTTGCGGGCAACGATTTCTTCCAGCTTTTCCTCGACCTGCTCGGAATAGTTGTACTGAGCAGGGCGCTGGTTCGCCAGCGAGATTTCCGGCGCCATCGGCTTCTCGGTTTCAGGTCCGAACAGCGCAACCTTGGCGATATGCCACGGACGCTTCACCGCATCCATGACAGCCGTGGATTCATAGCCGGAATGGACCATGCAGTCGGCGCACTTTTCATAGTTGCCCGTGCCGTAGTCATCCCACTTGGTGTCGTTCATCAGTTCGTTGAACGACTTGGCATAGCCTTCACCCAGCAGATAGCACGGACGCTGCCAGCCGAACACGTTGCGGAGCGGCTTGCCCCACGGTGTGCAGTGATAGGTCTCGTTGCCAGCAAGGAAGTTCAGGAACAGCGGCGACTGCGTGAAGCGCCACTTGTGCCCCTTGCCGAGACGGAAAATCTCACGGAACAACTGCTTCGTCTTCTGACGGTTCAGGAAGTGCTCCTGATCCGGCGCACGCTCATAGGCATAGCCCGGCGCGGTCATGATGCCGTCCACGCCCATGGCCATCACTTCATCGAAGAAGGACGCCACCCGCTTGGGGTCCGCACCGTCGAACAGGGTGCAGTTGATGGAGACACGGAAACCACGCGCCTTGGCTTTCTTGATCGCCGCGACAGCACGCTCGTACACGCCTTCCTGACAGACGGACGCGTCATGCATGTCCTTGTCGCCGTCAAGATGAACGTCCCATGAGAAGAACGGGTTCGGCTCGAAATCGTCCATCTTCTTCTCAAGAAGAAGGGCATTCGTGCAGAGATAGACATATTTCTTGCGGTCGATCAGCGCCCGGACGATTTCCGGCATCTCCTTGTGAAGGAGAGGCTCGCCGCCAGCGATAGCGATAACCGGCGCACCGGCCTCGGCATCCGCGTCAAGACATTCCTGAAGGCTCAGACGCTGGTTCAGGATAGCCGCCGGATAGTCGATCTTGCCACAGCCCGCGCAGGCGAGGTTGCAGCGGAACAACGGCTCCAGCATCAGCACGAGGGGATAACGCTGCCTGCGGGTAATATGCTGCTTCACAACATACGCGCCGACCCGGACAGCCTGCATCAAAGGTACCGCCATTACGCTCTGCTCCTCAGGTCGGCGCCTGCACCGACATCCAATCAAGTTGCGGACATAATATGGCCATGTCCGGAAAGAAGAATAGAAACCGTCTCGTGGCTCAGGCCTGCAGACAAGTCATGGCGCGTGTGTGCATCTACGGCACCACGCATTCGGATTGATGCCTATATAATAACCGCCTTCCCGCGCTCAAGTGCAGATTGACGATCTGTTGCAATAAGACCACACCAACAGGCCATTCGGAAAACGACCCTTGCAACGCACACTGAAACACGACCAAGCAGGCCAGACTTTTTTTATCGATCCGACGTTTTGTTTGTCTGCAACCACATGGGTCTCATGAGCCCGAACACCTGTCATGTCGCCGGACATCACCCTGTCAGCGGCCATGCGAACACCTTGAAACACAGGCGTTTCAACGACTCACACAGACGAGCCTGTCGGCGATACACAGACGATGGATGTGACTAGATCATGACCCAGAACACACCTCCCTCCCAGCCTTCGTCAGGTGACAGCAAGCCCATCCCCACGCGTGGTCGTTTTCCGCTGCTGGACCGTGTTTCGCAGCCTGTTGACCTGCGGAACCTGTCGATCGACCAGCTCAAGCAGGTCGCGGACGAGCTTCGGTCGGAGACGGTCGAGACGGTGTCCACAACAGGCGGTCACCTCGGCGCATCGCTGGGCGTGGTGGAACTGACGGTCGCCATCCATGCCGTGTTCGACACCCCCGACGACCGGCTGATCTGGGACGTGGGCCATCAGGCCTACCCGCACAAGATCATCACCGGACGCCGCGACCGCATCCGCACCCTGCGCCAGCCGGGCGGCCTGTCGGGCTTCACCCGCCGCTCGGAGAGCGAATACGACCCGTTCGGCGCGGCCCACTCCTCCACCTCCATCTCCGCCGGTCTCGGCATGGCCGTGGCGCACCATCTGCGCGCCGAAGACGACCCGTCCTACCGCGAGCGCAATGTCATCGCCGTGATCGGCGACGGTTCGATCTCCGCCGGCATGGCCTATGAGGCGATGAACAACGCCGCCGTCGCCGGTGAGGGCGCGGAACGGCTGATCGTCATCCTCAACGACAACGAGATGTCCATCGCGCCGCCGGTCGGCTCGATGTCGAACTACCTCTCCCGCCTGATGTCCTCGCGCCAGTTCATGGGCCTGCGCGACCTCGCCGGGAAGTTCGTGAAGAAACTGCCGGACCGTCTGGAACGCACCGCCAAGAAGGCCGAGGAATATGCCCGCGGCATGATCACCGGCGGCACGCTGTTCGAGGAACTCGGCTTCTATTATGTCGGCCCGGTCGACGGGCACGACCTGACCCAGCTCGTGCCGATCCTGCGCAATCTGCGCGACACGGATCAGGGTCCGATCCTGCTGCATGTCATCACCGAGAAGGGCCATGGCTACAAGCCGGCCGAGGCGGCGGGCGACAAGTATCACGCCGTGGCGAAGTTCAACGTCGTCACCGGCGAGCAGAAGAAGGCCCCTCCGGGACCGCCGTCCTGGACCAACATCTTCGCCCGTGAGCTGGTCGATCGCGCCGCCACGGACAGCCGCATCACGGCCATCACCGCCGCGATGCCGTCCGGCACGGGGCTCGACAAGTTCGCGGCGAAGTTCCCCGACCGGTTCTTCGATGTCGGCATCGCCGAGCAGCACGCCGTCACCTTCGCCGCCGGCATGGCGACGGAAGGGCTGCGTCCGTTCTGCGCGATCTACTCCACCTTCCTGCAACGCGCCTACGATCAGGTCATGCATGACGTGGTGCTGCAGAAGCTGCCGGTGCGCTTCGCCATCGACCGCGCCGGTCTGGTCGGCGCTGATGGCGCGACGCATGCAGGCTCGTTCGACATCGCCTATCTGGGCTGCCTGCCGGGCATGACCATCATGGCGCCGTCCGACGAGATCGAGCTTCTGAACATGACGGCCACGGCCTGCGAGTTCGACGAAGGTCCGATCGCGCTGCGGTATCCGCGTGGCAACACCTATGGTCTCGAGCTGCCCGCGAAGGGCGAGATCATCCAGATCGGCAAGGGTCGCATCGTTCGTGAGATGGGCCAGCAGTCCGGGCGCGAGAAGGGCGGCATCGCCATCCTGTCGCTCGGTCCGCGTCTGGAAGAGGCGCTGAAGGCCGCCGACCAGCTCGCCGCGCACGGCCTGCCGCCGACTGTGGCCGACGCCCGCTTCGCCAAGCCGCTGGACACGCAGCTTGTCGAGCAACTCGCCCGCGACCATGCCGTTCTGATCACCATCGAGGAAGGCTCTGTCGGCGGGTTCGGATCGCTGGTCGCCCAGCATCTCTCACAGACCGGCCTGCTCGATCACGTCCGCCTGCGCACCATGACGCTCCCCGATACGTTCATCGACCATGACAGCCAGTTCGAGCAATACAACACGGCACGCCTCAACGCTCCCCATATCGTCCAGACAGCACTCAAGGCGTTGGGGATCGTTGAGCAACAGTCTTCATCTGTGAGAATGGCCTCAGGAGTATAAAAGCAAATGACCAGACTACGGTTCCCGGCCCTGTCAGCCCTTGTCCTTGGCGTTTCTCTTTCCTTCCAGTCTTTCGGTGCGCACGCGCAGGACGCCGCTGCCGTCACCGCGCCGGTTCAGGCTCTCAATCAGGCGCTGGACGCAATCCAGCAACCGAATTCCGGTAGTTTCGCCGCACGGACAAGCAAGCTCGCGCCCGTCGTGGATCAGTCGTACGATCTGGAAAGCGTTCTCCGCTCTTCCATCGGCGCGTCACGCTACGCACAGCTTTCCGCCGATGACAAACAGAAGCTCATGGCCGCGTTCCGCGAATACACGGTTGCCCGCTACCTTTCGAGCTTCAAGCCGGGTTCAGGAGCGAAGTTCATCCTTTCTCCGGAGATCAGTCCGTTTGCCGTCGCTTCCGAGCAGAAGGTGACGACACATATCGGTTCCGATGAAAACCCTCAGGGAACGGAAATCGACTATGTCATGCGTCAGGAAAATGGCAGCTGGAAGATTGTCGATGTATTGCTGGAAGGGCATATCAGCCAGGTGGTTGTCCAGCGCTCCGACTTTGGTCCGACACTGGCGTCCAGTGATGTGAACGGCCTCATCGCCGTTCTGAACAAAAAAGTGAAGACCTTCGCGGAGGACTGATTCCCCATGTTTCGGAGCCTGCCTGTGACCGGTCTTTCTGCCGTTGCATTTGACACGATGCAGATGACCGCTATCCGGCAGCCCTGATGACCCTGCTGCACGATCTCGCCATTCTCTGCGACACAATCGGTGTCGCGGGAACCATTCAGGCCGCGCTCGGCACGGCGCTGGTGATTCGCTTTCGTTCGGATGAGAAGAAAGCGATGCCTGCCCGTGGCCAGCAGCCGCCAGTCACCATCCTGAAGCCCCTGCATGGCGATGAACCACTGCTGGCGGAAGCTCTCGAAAGTTTCTGCACGCAGGACTATCCGTCATTCCAGATTGTTTTCGGGGTTCAGCGCGCCAACGATCCGGCCATCGACATCGTTGAGCATCTTCAGAAGCGTCATCCGCATATTGACATGTGCCTGGTCATCAACGGCACGCAGCACGGTGATAACCGCAAGGTTGGCAATCTCATCAACATGCTGCCGAAAGCCCGGCACGATCTGCTGGTCATTTCCGATTCCGACATCCATGTCAGCCCGGATTACCTGCAACAGGTTGTCAAAGAGCTTGTGCCGCCGGACGCGGGGCCAAACACGGGGCTGGTGACCACAGTTTATGCAGGCCTGCCCGCCAGCCGGAACATCCCGCGCCTGTTCGCAGCCTGCCAGATCAACCACAACTTCCTGCCCGGCGTGCTCCTGTCACGCTATCTTGGCCGGCAGGACTGCCTCGGCGCGACCATGGCCCTCTCCCGCGACACGCTTGAGCAGGTCGGCGGCTTTCAGGCTCTGGTGTCTCATGTCGCCGATGACGCCATTCTCGGACGCCTTGTCCGGACCAATGGGCAAAACATCGCCATCGCCGAAACCATGACATGGACGACGATCGCGGAAACAACGTTCACGGACCTGCTCATCCACGAACTGCGCTGGGGACGGACGGTCCGCGCCCTTGCTCCGGCGGGCTATCTGGCCTCCGCCATCCAGCTTCCCCTGTTCTGGTTATCGTTCGCCGCGCTCCTGCAACCCCACGCGCCCGGTTTCCTGACATTTTTTCTGTGGGGATGGGCCTTTCGCGCGCTCTGCGCGTTTGCGATGGACAGGACCGTCGGGCAGAAATCCCTCGTCCCGCTGCTTCTGCTGCCCTTGCGCGACTGGCTTTCCGCCGCAGTCATGGTCGGCAGCATGACCGGGTCACGGGTCGACTGGCGGGGGCACACCATGCATGTCACGCCCCATCCTGCGGTGACCCCTTCCGTTCCGCCTGTCGGCACCCCACTTTCTCCAAACGACAGTTCCTGAAACTCTCATCGACATGGATCAGAGGATCGAGCCGCCAGCCGCGTCTGGCGCCAGACTACGCATCTTTCTGCAGAGGACACTTGCCATGCGCCCCCGCTGGCGATACCCGTCTGCAACTTTTTGTTTCGGCGAATGCCCAGATCAAGGATTTCGCGCATGTTAAAGACCCTGTTTCTGCAGCCTCCCACTTTCGACGGTTTCGATGGAGGCGCCGGTTCGCGCTATCAGGCCAAGCGCGAGATCAAATCTTTCTGGTATCCGACATGGCTGGCCCAGCCTGCGGCCCTTGTCGAAGGAAGCCGTCTGATCGACGCGCCTCCGGCTGGCATCGGCATGGAGCCGATTCTTGAGGATGTGAAAAACCGCGATCTGGTCATCATCCACACCTCGACCCCCTCCTTCTCGAAGGATGTGGAAGTCGCGCAGATGATCAAGGACGTGAACCCGAACATCAAGATCGGGTTCGTCGGCGCCAAGGTTGCGGTCCAGCCGGAAGAAAGTCTGCTCAAGGCTCCGGTCGTGGATTTCGTCGCCCGCAACGAGTTCGATTTCACGATCAAGGAAATCGCCGAAGGTCGCGAGTTCAAGGATGTTGACGGCATCAGCTATCGCAACAGCGAAGGCGAGATCGTCAACAACCGTGATCGCGCCATGATCGAGAACATGGACAGCCTGCCGTTCGTGACGGAGGTCTACAAGCGCGACCTCAAGATCGAAGACTACTTCATCGGCTATCTGATGCACCCGTATATCTCGATCTATACGGGTCGCGGCTGCAAGTCCCGCTGCACCTTCTGCCTGTGGCCGCAGACGGTCGGTGGTCATCACTACCGCACGCGCAGCCCGCAGCATGTGGCCGCAGAGATCCGTCTGGCGAAGCAGTATTTCCCGCAGGTGAAAGAGTTCTTTTTCGACGACGACACCTTCACCGACGATCTGCCGCGCGCCGAAGCCATTGCGCGTGAACTCGGCAAGCTGGGCGTCACATGGTCCTGCAACGCCAAGGCCAATGTCCCCCGCAAGACACTTGAAATCCTGAAGGACAACGGCCTGCGCCTGCTCCTCGTCGGCTACGAGAGCGGCAACCAGCAGATCCTGCACAACATCAAGAAGGGCATGCGCGTCGAAGTGGCGCGTGAGTTCACCAAGAACTGCCACGAGCTGGGAATCAAGATCCACGGCACCTTCATTCTCGGCCTGCCGGGCGAGACGAAGGAGACCATTCAGGAAACCATCAAGTTCGCCAAGGACATCAATCCGCACACGTTGCAGGTGTCTCTCGCCGCTCCGTATCCGGGCACGGCGCTGCACAAGGAAGCGATCGAGAACGGCTGGTTCGATGAGTCCCATGCTGAGCTGATCGACGAAAACGGCGTGCAGATGGCTCCGCTGCACTATCCTCACCTGTCGCACACGGAAATCTTCAACGGCGTGGAGGAGTTCTACAAGAAGTTCTACTTCCGCGCTCCGAAGATCGCCTCCATTGTCAGCGAGATGGTACGTAGCCCGCAGATGATGAAGCGTCGTCTGCGTGAGGGCGTGGAGTTCTTCCACTTCCTGCGTGACCGTAACGCCGCCTGATCAGACGACCATGCGGCGCGCGATCATTTCCTCCGATGACTTCGGCCTGTCCGTCGAAGTCAACGAAGCGATCGAGATCGCGCACCGCGATGGCGTTCTCTCCACGGCCAGCCTGATGATGGCCGGTCCTGCGGTCGAGGACGCCATCGAACGCGCCAGACGCCTCCCAACCCTGAAAGTCGGGCTGCATCTGGTGGTGATCGAAGGGCCATGCGTCCTTCCCCCTTCCGAAATTCCGTTGCTGGTTTCGCCTGATGGACAGTTTCCGTCCGACCAGTTGAAGCTCGGCATCAACTATTTCTTCCGCCCTGATGTACGGCGTCAGCTTGCGGCCGAGATTGAAGCCCAGTTCGCGGCCTTCGCCCGAACGGGCCTGACACTCGACCACGCCAACGCCCACAAGCACATGCATCTGCATCCGACTGTCGGAAAGCTGATGATCCAGAGCGGCAAGCGGCATGGCCTCCGCGCCGTCAGAGTGCCGCTTGAGCCGTCAGAACCGTTGATGGCCGCTGGCACCTATGTCGATAGTTTCGGCGCAGCGGCTCTGCGCCACTGGACGAAGCTGCTTCGCTGGCAGGCCCGCTCCGCGGGCATGGCGACGAACGACTGGTGCTTCGGCATCGAGTGGAGCGGTCACATGACAGCGGACCGGGTCGCGGCTCTGGCAGCCCATCTGCCCGACGGCGTCTCGGAAATCTATTTTCATCCCGCCACGCACAAGAACGCGCTGCTTCAGAGACTCATGCCCACCTATGAGCATGAAGCCGAACTGGCGGCATTATGCAGCCCCGGCTTTCAGGCCGGACTGGCCGACTCTCGGACTGACCGGATTGGATGGAGCGATCTTTCGCGCTGACTGAGGGGAATTGTCCCAGCCTTCAAACAGCTTTCCGCCGCTCCGCCATCTGTCCGTAAGCGAGGATGAACTCATCCACATGCCGGGCCTCCACGTTCCACGGCAACGAAACACGCAGCGCGTTACCCGCCAGATCATCCAGCCCCATCGCATGCAGCACATGCGAACCCCCGACTTTGCCGGAGGAGCAGGCCGAGCCTGCCGAGACGCAGAATCCGGCGAGATCCAGCGCAATCAGTTGCGCCTCACTGCGAACTCCCGGCAGCACAAGGCAGGATGTGTTCGACAGTCTGGGAGCGTCCGCGCCACAGGCCCGAGCCCCCTGCTGCAAAACCGCGCTCTCAAGCCTGTCACGCAGAGTGCTCAGATCGACGGGATGCGCCAGAGCGGCCTCCAGAGCGGCCATCATGGAGGCAATGGCCGGAAGAGCCTGCGTTCCCCCTCTCCGTCCCCGCTCCTGTCCGCCTCCGGCCTGCATGGGCGGGACGACAACCGGCCCATTTCCGGCCAGCACCAGAGCACCAGCCCCCTTGAGCCCACCGAATTTGTGAGCTGAAAGCGCAACGCTGTCCGCACCCAGTTCAGGAACGCTGACCGGCATACGCCCGACAGCCTGAACCGCATCGACATGCAACATCGCCTGCGCGGCACGACAGAGGCGGCTGACTTCACTGATAGGGTTGATGACGCCGGTCTCATTATTCGCCAGCATGACGCAGACGAGCGTTTCCTGAGAACGGTCTGCAAGCCTTTCTTCAAGAATGGCAAGATCAATCCGGCCATCAGGCAGAACCGGCAGCACCTCCACCCGGTCCATATCATCCGACGCCTTGCGCACGGCGTCATGTTCCGTCGCGCCGACAAGCCGACGACGTCCTTTACCAAGACCTCTCACCGCCAGCGTGTTGGCTTCGGTGCCTCCTGACGTGAAAATACAGTTGTCCGGATGCACATCGAGGAGAGATGAAATGCTGCGTCGGGCATGATCCAGAAGAGTGCGGGCCTGACGTCCTGCGCCGTGAGGTGACGAAGGATTGCCGACAAGGACCATGGCGTCCATGACCGCGTCCCGGGCCTGCGGACGCAACGGTTCTGTCGCGTTGGCATCAAGGTAGATCACGGAAACCGGACTGGTTTTTCGGCCATTTTCAATGACTTTGATCACAAATGTACGATTTATGTGGCAAACTGCGTTCTCAAACCGCTATATGTGGCCCAAGGAACACGATTCGTGGGAAACATTGATCGCGTCCACCAAGTCCGGAGCCTGTTGCAGCAATGCCGCAGTCCGGAGACCATAATGGATGGTCCTGCTGCCAAGTCAACACTGGTTGGCTGGCTGTCCGGCCAGAGAGACCAGAGTGGCCGTTGAACGCCACGAGGGAACAAGGATTGCGGCTGGTGCAAGGCACGGTTTACCCGACTGAAGCAGGTTATACGCACATTTTGACCCGAATAGTGGTAGATTAAGCGTCCCATCATGTCACGCAAGTGAAAACATTATGACGGCTTTCCGGAACAGGTGAATGTCTTCGGAAGGCCGGTATGTGCCTCTGATTTCAGAGGTTTCTGCTTTCGAACCCGGGAGGGAATGCGAGGCATCGCTTCTTTCCGGACAGAGTCCTCTAAACAGGTTTCCAGTCATGCCCAGGGACGGAAACCAGAAAATTGCGGAAACATAATGCCTGAGGTTATGTTCGCCGGCCCTGATGGCCGCCTTGAAGGACGTTACCATCACTCGAGCGAGCCGAATGCGCCGCTCGCCCTTGTGCTCCACCCTCACCCGCTGCACGGCGGGACCATGAACAACCGCATCACCTACGCGATGTATCGTTCATTTGAAAAAATGGGCTTTTCCGTCATGCGCTACAATTCGCGTGGCGTTGGCCGTTCGCAGGGACGTTATGACGGCGGTATCGGCGAAATCTCCGATGCCGCAGCAGCCCTCGACTGGATGCAGGCCGTCAATCCGAACGCCGGTGCGCTGTGGATCGCGGGCTATTCCTTCGGCGCGTTCGTCGGCATGCAGTTGCTGATGCGTCGCCCGGAAGTCACCGGCTGGATCAGCGTCGCTCCTCCCGCCGCGCATTACGATTTCGGCTTCCTCGCCCCCTGCCCCTGCGGCGGCCTGATGATTGCCGGTGGCAAGGATGATCTGGCTCCCGAGCCCGCCATCCACAAGCTGGTGGACAAGCTGAACACGCAGAAGAACGTACAGGTCGATTACCGCATCTTCCCGGAAGCCGACCACATCTTCGCCAAGCAGGCCGATCAGGTGGTCGATGCGCTTGAAGACCATGTCGGCACGGTCATGGCGCGTCGCAGTCTGGCTCTCGCCGCAGACTGACAGAACTTTCGCAGGACAGTTGCCCGCAAGACTGTCCTGCGGTTCCGTCCGCCGGTCCCTCGTGGTAAAGCAACGCCGCGAGACGAACAGGACCGGTGATGACAGAGCAGACCTCTCCCACAGATTTCCGTAGCCCTTTCATGCGCGAAGCTCAGGCTCGCGGCTTTCTCTTCCAGTGTACGGATGCGGAAGCGCTTGATGCAGCCATGCTCGCCGGACCTGTCACGGGCTATATCGGCTTTGACCCGACCGCAGACAGCCTGCATGTCGGTCATGCCACTCAGATCATGATGCTACGGCTGCTTCAGAAACACGGGCATCGTCCCGTCGCCCTTCTGGGCGGCGGCACAGCGAAGATCGGCGATCCATCTTTCCGTGAGGAAGCCCGTTCGTTGATGTCGGACGAGACCATCGCAAAAAACATCGCCGGGATCGAAGGCGGTCTGCGCCAGATGATGACATTCGGCACAGGTCCATCCGATGCGGTTCTGGCCAATAACGCCGACTGGCTGGACAAGCTGTCCTACATCGAGCTTCTGCGTGAAGTGGGTGTGCATTTCTCGGTCAACAGGATGCTGTCCTTTGACTCCGTCCGTTCGCGTCTTGAGCGGGAACAGGGGCTGACCTTCCTCGAATTCAATTACTCCATCCTTCAGTCCTTCGATTTCCGTGAACTGAACCGCCGTTACGGCGTGACGCTCCAGATGGGCGGCTCGGATCAGTGGGGCAATATTGTCTCGGGTATCGACCTTGTCCGGCGTACGGACAGCAAGCAGGTGTTCGGCCTGACCGCTCCACTGCTGACCACGGCTTCCGGCGCCAAGATGGGCAAGAGCGCCAAAGGGGCTGTCTGGCTTTCCGCTGCAAAGCTGCCGGTGTTCGAATACTGGCAGTTCTGGCGCAATACTGAGGACGCCGATGTCGGGCGTTTTCTCAAGCTGTTCACGGACCTGCCGGTTGAAGAATGCGATCGTCTCGGCGCTCTTGAGGGCGCCAGCATCAACGAGGCCAAGAAAATTCTGGCTACCGAAGCAACGGCTCTGTGTCACGGGCGAACCGCCGCAGAAGAGGCCGAGGAAACGGCCCGCAAAGTGTTTGAAGCGGGAACTACGGCCACAGCCTTGCCCACACGCACTCTACCGCGCGCTGAGCTTGAAGCAGGGATGCCTGCGTTCCGTATCTTCACGGAAGCCGGCCTTGCCACCAGCAATGGCGAGGCACGCCGTCTGATCCGCGGTGGTGGCGCACGCGTGAACGATGTGCAGGTCAAGGACGAGGGCCAGATCGTCTCACTGGCAGACGCTGAAGACGGTTCGATCAAGCTTTCGTCAGGGAAGAAGCATCACATTCTTGTGCAGCCCGTGTAATTGTTACGCAGTTTTTTTACCGTTAATGGTTTACTGACTCCAGAAATAGAAAAATATTTCTGGGGTTACGGTAAAAATCACGCAGTATCCTGCAATTCAGAAACAATAGAATCATCAGATAAATAATTTATCATACGAAGAGCGATATCTGTATTTCCATCGTAAGACTGATAAATTGCATTAATACATGCTATTGCAATTCTATGATCGCCTTTTTTATAGGCTTCATCCGCGAAAACAATCAGGCATCTTGTAAAATAATTCAAGATAGCAGCCTTCAAAATTCGGTTGAGACAACTAAGCATCAGCTGTGTCGTTAACAGCTCTTTCGCCTCGAAAAACTATATAACATTTCGCACGATTCGGCATTAAAATCGTTAAAATACCGTTAATTTTTTGGTTTTATTTTAAAGACAAAGTAAAAATGCTTTCCGGAACATAGATTTATAAAGACGATATTTTTATGTATCCATATCGGAAAATATGAGATTTACTTATCGTTTGAGTTTTTTCAACAGATTAGAGAATACAGTGGAAAAAAATGGATGCAGAACGAGTTAACAGTAATTATCGGCACTACCATGGAAAAAATACGTCAGGAGCGTAGCCTGACGCTTGAGCAGCTTTCTGCGCTTTCAGGTATAGATCAAGATCGCCTGACAGTTTTCGAAAACTGTCAGGCGAGACCAGATGCCGAAGAACTTCTGGACATTTGCAAGGCGCTGCAAATAAGTATTTCAGAGCTTCTGGATGTAAAGTCCAACTAGAACCCTACAAAAAACAGAAATACAAACGGCGCGACCTATCCCTGATAGGAAGCAATTTCGATCAGGTTCTGATCCGGGTCATGACAGTAGACCGACGTCACAGGACCAAGCGCTCCGAGACGGGCGACAGGCCCCTCGACAACCTTCACACCACAGCCGCTGAGATGCTCGATCACATCCTCACTGGCGACCGCTGTTATAAAGCAGAGGTCATTGGTGCCGCAGGAAGCGAACTGCGCGGTTTCCCACCCCTCCATGCCTTCCGGACGCAGATTGATCTTCTGGCCGCCGAACTTCAGCGCCGTTCGGTTGTGACGGCCGTATTCCTCACGTTCCATGCCGAGAACACGCTGATACCAGGATGCCGAGACCTCGATATCACGGACGGTGAGAACAACGTGGTCCAGTCGATCAACGGTGAAGCGCATGAGACAATGCCTTACTCTGAAGCGTATCCGCCCTGCGACGCCGAGGACATGGCATCACTTTCATAATGCCTATTGAACGGCGTTGCCGGAGGAAAGCAAGCCCTCCCCCGGTACAGAGCGGATTATCGGCAGATCAGGTCAGACCAGCGTAGAAATCATCACCCTTGTCATCAATGACGATGAAGGCCGGGAAGTTCTCGACTTCGATCTTCCAGACCGCTTCCATGCCAAGCTCCGGATACTCCAGCACCTCGACCTTGCGGATGCAGTCCTTGGCCAGACGCGCCGCCGGACCACCGACCGAACCGAGATAGAAGCCGCCATAGGTCTGGCAGGCATCCTTCACGGCCTTGGAGCGGTTACCTTTGGCCAGCATCACATAGGAACCGCCAGCTTTCTGAAGATCAGCGACATAGGAGTCCATACGACCAGCCGTCGTCGGACCGAAGGAGCCTGTCGGCATTCCCGCCGGCGTCTTGGCCGGACCGGCGTAATAGACGGGGTGATCCTTGAGATACTGCGGCAGCCCCTCGCCTTTCTCCAGACGCTCCTTGAATTTGGCGTGGGCGATATCACGCGCCACAACCACCGTGCCGGTCAGGGAGAGACGTGTCTTGACGGGATATTTCGACAGTTCCTTGCGTATCTCATCCATTGGACGGTTGAGGTCGATCTGAACGGCCTCTCCACCCAGATGTTCGTCGGTCGTTTCGGGCAGGAAACGGGCAGGATCGTGCTCAAGCTGCTCAAGGAACACGCCTTCCGCCGTGATCTTCGCCTTGGCCTGACGATCCGCCGAGCAGGAGACGCCGATACCGACCGGGAAGGACGCGCCATGACGCGGCAGACGCACCACGCGCACGTCGTGGCAGAAATACTTGCCACCGAACTGCGCGCCGATACCGAGCTTCTGCGTCAGTTTCAGGACTTCGGCTTCCATCTCCCTGTCACGGAACGCCTGTCCGTTCTCGTTGCCCGTTTCAGGAAGCGAGTCGTAATAGTGCGTGGAGGCCATCTTGACGGTCTTGAGCGTCTGTTCGGCGGACATACCACCCAGCACGATGGCAAGGTGATACGGCGGGCAGGCCGACGTGCCCAGCGTACGGAGCTTGGTCTCCAGCCACTTCAGCAACGTCTCCTTGTTGAAGATCAGCGCCCGGGTTTCCTGAAACAGGAACGTCTTGTTGGCGGAGCCGCCACCTTTGGCGACGAACAGGAGATCATAGTCCTCGGGGTGATAATCCCCCGGATTGGCGGCGACATCGACCTGCACAGGCAGGTTGGTGCCGGTGTTCTTCTCCTCGAAGATCGTCAGCGGCGCCATCTGCGAGTAGCGCAGGGCCGTGGTCGTGTAAGTCTTGTAGACGCCGCGTGCGAAAGCCTCGTCATCGTTGCCTTCAACCCAGACACGCTGACCTTTCTTGCCGACGACGATGGCCGTGCCGGTATCCTGACACATCGGCAGGGCGCCACCGGCCGCGATGCAGGCGTTCTTCAGCAGATCGAGTGCTACGAACCGGTCATTGTCGGACGCTTCCGTATCCTTGAGGATGTTGGCGAGCGACTGAAGATGAGAAGGTCGCAGCAGGTGGGCGATATCGTTGAACGCCTCCGCCGCCAGCGCGGACAGAGCTTCCGGTTCGACATGCAGGATGGTCCTGTCACCGACCTTCGATGTGCTGACCCCGCCGATATCGAGTTTGCGGTAGGGGGTTTCATCCTTGCCCAGCTGAAACAGCGGCGCGTAGGCAAAATCCTTGATCGCGGGCGTCTTGGACGCGGCCTTCTGCGCCTGAGCGTTCGGCGCGGTGGTGTCAGCAGTCATCGTCTCAGTCTCCGATCGGGCGTCCGGCTGGGTCTTGCGGCATCAGCTCGGCTTCGGGCCCTTTTTACGAAAGGCATCGAGACTCACGACAGCGGCGTCCCCTTTCTGGGCCAGATCTTCCGGCGCGACCTCAGGGACAGTCTCCGCATCCGCCACTTCGGCTTCACGCGATTCTTTTTCCACAGGGTTAAAACGCATTGAGAGCTGGATATGCGGGTCCGCGAAACCGGTTATGGCCGTCACCGGAATCGTGAGTATCGAGCCGACTCCTCCGAAGGACAGTCCGACCGAGACACAGCGCTGTTCACGGTCCACCTTCAGATCCCAGAACTGATGCTGCAACACGATCGTCATCTCATGCGGATACTGGGCGCGCAGACGCGATGGAATATCCACGCCCGGCCAGTCGGTCCGGAAAGACAGATAGAAATGATGGCCGCCCGCAAGCCCTTCCCGGCTCACATGTTCGAGCGCACGCAGCATGACTTCGCGGTAGGCGTCTTCCATCCAGACGTCATAAGGCAACATGCTCTCCGGCAGATCGCCGCCCGGTCCACCACCGTCGAGAATGTCTGTCATGGAAAAATCCCCTGTCTTCTGCCCGCTCTGTCATTCCGGGACCACCTGACGCGTCTGCACGCGACATACTATCTCAGGGCATGGATGCGGCAAAGATTGCCGGAAGGCAAGACGCGGCGAACCCTCCGTTGTAACGGAGAGGTGAAGCCTTCAGACAGACATGATCTGTGAGGTGGGAGGGCTTCTGTTGCCCGGTGCCCTCCCGAACCGCGCTTATCGCTTATGCAGCGACAGCGAGCACCTCTGAGTTATCGTTGGCACTTGTAAGTTAGCCCGATGACGGCGGTACAATGCCGGGCAAAAGGAAAGTCTTTACCACGCGTGTCGAGCCTGTTTCGTCCCCACAATCCCGGACTGGCCCAAAACCAGTCGGGAGTTTTCATGGTGGAGACGCCGGGTACCGCCCCCGGGTCCACAACGCTTATTTCAAATTCCGTTTATCGCCATAGCCAAGGGTCGAACCCTCCTGCACCGGCGAAGATAGGGGCATGTCTCTCCTTCCGCAAGGTCTTTCCATTCTTCGGATGAAGAACGCCCCCGCACGGTAAATCTCTTCAAAAAATATAAACTCATTCCGCCGATGATCGATCAATGTCGGAATTGAACAACGGAGAACCTGCGGCCGAGATGCCATCCGTCTGGATCATCCCTCCTGAGCTCGACTGTCCAGTCCCGCGCACTATCATCGGACGATACCCCAAAGATCCGACTATGCGTCTGGCTGGTATCGCTCTGATTCTGACAATCTTCCCTGTAATCGGAATCGCATTTCTCGCCGTATATCTCTCGCTCCATCACTGGAAAACACAGGAGCAAGTTACGAACGCCATTATTGAACAGGCGCTTCCCGTCGAGGAACACGACGCGAACAACAGGAAACGCAGTCATTGGATCTGTGTATTAAATTATTCCTTCACCACGCTGAACGGAGCAACGTTTCACGGAGAAGGCAGGACGCAGCTTATCAATGGCTGCCAGGAAGAAATCGGCAAAATTATCAGCATTCGCTACCGTCTGAAGAACCCTGAACAGAACATTCAGTCCTCTTCCCTTGCCGCATCAGGGCAACAACTGACTTTTATGGCTTTTTTCGTCACAATCCTTGCCGGCTTTACTATTCTCCGCTCCGCAGGTCCCTACTGGTGGCTTCTTTGGAAAGAGAGACGACTTCTCATGCGGGGCGTGCCAACAGCTGGTACGATCAGCGAATCCTGTCTTTTACGACGCAGAGGCTTACCTTATCTGAAAATCTGGTGCCGCTATTCCCGGCAGGATGGGTGTACCCGAACGATCCAACGCACATTTTCATTATTTGGCCAGACCGATCAGGGTACCCGTATCCTGCAAAAACTTCAGACCAACACGACGGTTCTTTATGACCCAGCAAACCCTTGGTCGGCAGCGCTTTACCCTTTGGAGATTTTCAAAATTCAGGAGATCGCCCTACCACATCAAACACCGATGCCAGCAAAAGAGGGTAATTCCGGTCCCTGATCGAAAGAAACCATTTCCCTGCCCTCTCTCCCTATAATCCCCGCCGTGTGCTAGGGCCGTTCCTCAACGGCTGCGGGCCTCGCAGCCACCCGTTTCAGACCCCAGACACAAGGCCGGATGACCATGCCCCTGACCGACGCCCAGCGTACCGAAATCGAAGAGCATGGCCAGACGACAGCCACGACCAAGCGCCCGACCGTGCCCGCGCTGGAAGATATTCTCTTCAAGGCCCACCCGGTTCTGGACCACGGTTTCGTGCGTGTGATCGACTATATGGGCGACGATGCCGCCATCGTGCAGGCCGCCCGCGTGTCTTACGGCCGCGGCACCCGCAAGGTCTCGGAAGACACCGGCCTGATCCGCTATCTGATGCGCCATCGTCATTCGACGCCGTTCGAGATGTGCGAGATCAAATTCCACATCAAGCTTCCGATCTTCATCGCCCGGCAGTGGATTCGCCATCGCACGGCCAACGTGAACGAGTATTCGGCGCGTTATTCGATTATGGACAGGGAGTTCTATCTCCCCTCACCCGAGCATATGGCCGCCCAGAGCGCCAGCAACCGGCAGGGACGCGGTGATGTGCTGGATGCCGAGACCGCCGCGAAGGTGATGAACCTGCTGCGTGATGACGCAATCCGCTGCTACGACACTTATGAAAACCTGCTCGACACAGATAATGGCCCCGGTCTGGCGCGTGAACTCGCGCGGATGAACCTGACGCTGAACACCTACACCCAGTGGTACTGGAAGGTGGACCTGCACAACCTGATGCACTTCCTCTCCCTGCGTATCGACCCGCATGCGCAGTATGAAATCCGCGCCTACGCCGAAGTCATGCTGTCCATGCTGGAAGCATGGGTGCCGATCGCAGCTTCCGCGTTCAGCGAATATCGCGTCGGTGCGGTGACGTTCTCCGCCACCATGGTCGCCCTGCTGCGCAAGATGCTGGCGGGTGAAACGGTGACACAGGAAAATTCCGGCCTGTCACGGCGCGAATGGGATGAATTCCAGAAGGTGCTGCATGGCTGAGGACGATACGCTTTTCCCATCTTCCTCCGGGCAGGCTCCGGAAAAGCGTCCAGTCCGCAAGGCCCCGACCTTTACACCGTTTGTCGTCGCAGCGATCTTCCTCGTGAGTATCTGGGGAGTCCTGACATTCGTCTTTCCCGACAGATCGGCAGATCCTTCCGCATCAACAATCATGAAGAACACGCTGCGGCAGCTTTCTCCGGCCGATATGACAACCGGATCACATCGGTAAAAGCCCGCTCAGAGTAGCTTTGCTGATGCAGTCCGGATCTCATCATAAAATATAAACATTGTTCCTGTTTCTGAGTTATGGCTGGAAACGGTCCTGCGCGGGCAGGACATGCCGTTGTTTGCTTCAGGGACACCATGCTCTTCAAATCGCTTTCCGGTTCGACAATAGTCGGTCTGTGCGCGCTCTTCGCATGCACGTTTACCGCCCTGACCAGTGAAGTCGCACCCGTCGGCCTGCTGGTGGATATGGCACAGGCTTTCCATATTCAGGAAGGTCAGGCTGGGCTGGCGGTCAGCGCCTTCGCTCTCATGGTGGCTTTCGGCGCCGTGCCGCTGACCATCGTCACGGGCAAAATGGACCGCAAGATGCTGGTGCTGGTGTCTCTCGCCGGATACATCGTGTCCAATCTCGTCGTCGCGCTGGCGCCCAGCTTTCTTGTCCTTTGCCTTGGGCGCATGATCGGAGGGCTTGCCCACGCGGTGCTGATGTCCGTCGTCGCAGCCTACGCAGCGCGGCTTGTTCCGCCAGCCATGACCGGACGCGCCATCTCCTTCGTCTATGGCGGCACCTCTCTGGGTGCGATCCTCGGCGTGCCGGGATCAGCCGCGATCGGACATTTCGCGAACTGGCGCATCGCCATGTTCATCATGACGGGACTGGCTGTCCTGCTTCTGATCTTCATCACGCTCAAACTGCCGCCTGTGCCCGCTCCCTCCTCTTCCGCACCCGGCGGCGTGCCGACCATCCGCTCCCGCGAGGCGATCCGGAGCTTCGGCCTCGTGGTGCTCGTGGACGTGGTCTTCTTCCTTGCCCACAACCTGCTCTACACCTACGTAACACCGCTCCTCCTTCAGCACGGCGTTACGGAAAATGATCTCAGCATCGTTCTCCTCATCACCGGCAGCCTGAGCATTGTCGGGCTATGGATGGCGAGCCTGATGGTGGATCACTGTCCCGCTATAGGGCTGCTTTGCGCGGGCATTCTGATGCTGCTTGGCATGGGGCTGATGGCCGGCCATATCCTGACCGGATGGGAGTGCATCGTCGCCATCACCATCTGGTGCATCGGCTTTTCAGCCATCGTACCTTTCGTGATGTCGGGCGCCATTCGCGCCAACGCAACGCAGGCAGACGTTGCCGGAGCCGCCATCAATAGCGCCAGCAATGTGGGCATTCTGCTGGGATCAGCAGCAGGTGGCCAGATTCTGTCCTTCTCCGGCTTCGGCGTGCTGACCTCGGTATCACTCTCCATCGTCGTGCTCGGCATCGGGATCGGTCTCGCAAGCCCGAAAGCTTTTCCCTGGAAATTGACGCATAGCCACTGATCAGGAAGACCCATCTGACTTTGAACCCGGACAGTCAGCTTCGGGTTCAGAGAGGTCTTTCAGACAACGAGCGTCTGTCGCCACTCTTCCGTCATGCAATCATTGGTCACGTATTGTTATGTTATAACATAACATATAATAGTCATTAGATCGCAACCGAAGGGATGAGGCCGTCATGAGCGAAAGACTTCCTGTAACCGTTCTTTCCGGCTTTCTTGGAGCGGGCAAAACGACGCTTCTCAACCATGTGCTGAACAACCGCGAAGGCCGGAAGGTCGCGGTGATCGTCAACGACATGAGCGACGTGAACATCGATGCCGATCTGGTGCGGGGTGGCAGCGACCTTTCCCGCACGAACGAGACGCTGGTCGAGATGAGCAACGGCTGCATCTGCTGCACGCTGCGTGACGATCTACTTCAGGCAGTCCGGCGGCTCGCAGAGGAAGGCCGTTTCGATTACCTGCTGATTGAATCGACCGGCATTGCGGAGCCTC
Organism: Acetobacter sp.; assembly: GCF_022483985.1. Lineage (NCBI taxonomy): Bacteria > Pseudomonadati > Pseudomonadota > Alphaproteobacteria > Acetobacterales > Acetobacteraceae > Acetobacter > Acetobacter sp. The sequence continues at coordinate 1,491,079 of NZ_JAKVME010000001.1, forward strand.
TCCCCGTCGCGGCCACCTTCGAATTTCGTGACGAAGCCGGAGAAAGTCTCTCCGACATTGCCCGGCTGGATACAATGGTGACAGTCGTGGATGCCGTGAACCTGCTGAAAGATTACAGCTCAACGGACTTCCTGCATGACCGGGGCGAAACCGCAGGTGAAGGTGACGAACGCGCACTCGTCGATCTGCTGGTCGAACAGATCGAGTTCGCCGATGTCGTGGTCCTGAACAAGGTTTCAAGCGCCACGCCGGAGCAGCGGGATGCAGCATGGAAGATCATTCAGGCGCTCAACGCCGACGCCGATATCGTCGAGGCGGATCACGGCGTCGTCCCCTGCGCGCAGATTCTGGACACTCACCGGTTCGATTACGACAAGGCCCACAAGCATCCACTCTGGTACAAGGAACTGTTCGAATTTCAGAACCATGTACCGGAAACCGAGGAATACGGAATCCGCAGTTTTGTCTGGCGGGCTCGCCGCCCGCTGGCGCCGGAGCGGTTCAAGTCCTTCATCGACAGCATATGGCCGGGCGTCATCCGGGCCAAAGGTCATTTCTGGCTGGCAACACGGTCCGAGTGGGTCGGAGAACTGGGACAGGCGGGCGCGCTGGTCCGCACGCAGGCGCTTGGACGCTGGTGGACCACCATCCCAAAAGAACACTGGCCTGACAGTGATGAATGGCGAGACCTGATTTTTTCGAAATGGGACCCAGTTTACGGAGATCGACGACAGGAAATCGTCTTTATCGGCACAGCGGAGATGGACGAGGCCGCCATCAGCGCCGCCCTGAACGCCTGCCTTGTGCCTGACCTGAAAGAAGACCGTTTCGATCCGTTGCTCTTCGCGCATCTGCCTGACCCTTTCCCGGTCTGGGGGCAGCAGGAGACACTGGAAGGTGCCTGAAAACACCATCAGCAACGAACGGACCCTCCGCCACGAGATGTGGCGTCGTTATGATGGGGATGACTGGGTGGCGTTCGATGCGTTACCCGCCAGTATCCGCAGGCGCGTGACGGAACATGCCTATGACGCATGGTCGGTCAACGTGATGATCCTCTGGCGACACTACAAGGGTATTTACGGCCGGACGGCACGGGCGGAACGCGCGCTGCTCCGCTATCTCGATTACTGCGAACGGCTGGAACGCGAGGCCTTCGCCACACGCTATGGCGAGATATATGGCATGACGCTGCCTCATGATGCGGCGTCCGTTTCTGTTCTACGGTAAACCGAAGCGAAGATTCAGAACGGTTTTGTAAGCACACAGAGGAGAACAGATTTTCAGGATTTTGGTCCGCACCTCACAAAGAAGCACAATACCTGCTGTTACAAAAACGGGCGCACAGAAAAATCCGTGCGCCCGCCACTCTGAAACCAGCCATCCCTCCTCAAACGGGAGGGAAGGCTTGCTCCCGTTTATTGACCGTCGTCGTCGGAAGACGGTGCGTTGTTGTCAGAGTTTCCATCCAGAGACACTGCGACAAACAGCGACTGACCATCGCGCAGAACCCGCAGCATGACGGCATGACGCGCCTTCAAAGCCGCCGAGACAGCAGAAACGGTCGCGGAAGGTGTTTCCACTGCCTGCTCACCGACAGCCTGAATCAGGTCGCCGGGACGTAGACCGGCCTGATCCGCCGGAGAACCGGGCTGCACATCCGACACAACCACGCCATGCACGGAATGATCCAGCCCAAGCTGCTGACGGATGTCACCGGTCAGCGGTTGCAGGCTGACGCCGATCTTCTCGCCATGCGCTCCGGCACCAGCGGACGAAGGCGTGCTCGCTGTAGACTGATTCACGATGTGAACAGTCATATCCTTCGACACACCGTTACGCAGCACCGTGATCGTAGCGTCCGTTCCCGGCGTGATCGAGGCGACTTTCACCGCCAGCGCGTGCGGTGTCTCAACCGTCTTGCCATTCAGCTTGACGATCACATCGCCTGCCTTGACGCCCGCCTTGGCCGCAGGGCTGTCAGGCGTGATGTTGGCGACCAGCGCGCCAGCAGGCGGAGCGCCCGGCGTAGCAGGCTTTAGGTTCAACGCGCTGGCCATGGACTGGGAAATGACCTGCGCCTCAACGCCCAGATAGCCGCGTGTCACATGTCCCGTCTTCTGGAGCTGCGACACCACGGTTTTCACCGTATCGGACGGGATGGCAAAGCCAATGCCGATTGATCCACCGGACGGAGAGAAGATGGCGGTGTTCACACCGACGACCTTGCCATCCTGCGTGATGAGCGGTCCGCCCGAATTGCCGCGATTGATCGGCGCATCGACCTGAAAGAAGTTGTCGTAAGGACCATCGCCGATATCGCGGCCCAGCGCGGAAACGATGCCCGCCGTGACCGTGCCGCCGAGTCCGTAGGGGTTGCCCACGGCGATGACCCATTCGCCCGGCTGCACATCATCAGACTCGCCGAGTTCAATGAACGGCAGCTTTCTGGTGCTGTTCAGCTTGAGCAGCGCGATGTCGGTTTTCGGATCCCGGCCAATGACCCGGGCCTGAAGGGTCGTCCCGTCATCCAGTGTCGCCGTGACCTTCGTCGCCCCTTTGACGACGTGATTATTGGTCACGACAAACCCGTCAGCAGAAAGAATGAAGCCTGATCCACGTGCTTCCACTGCCTGACGCTGCTGCTGCGGCATCATCTGAAAAGGAAAAGGAAACGGAAAGGGCGACTGCTGCATGCCCTGTTCTTCGCCCTCGCCTGCATCCGGATGGATCATGGCGGTGATGGACACAACAGCAGGCTTCACCTGTTTCACCAGCGTCACGAAATCAGGAATGGTCCGGTTCGGACTGGTCGGCTGGATGGGGCCGGGCGCATCGGCCAGAGCCGATGGAATCAGAGCAGGCACGAGAGGCGATGCAAGCGCGATGGTGCCGAGACCCGCCATGACGGCAGCCGTCGTCATGAAACGCTTGCGGGTCTGGCGGATCGACGAATTCTTTACTGGCATGTCTTTTCCGATAAATCCCTTGAACCGGGTCGTCTTGCGACCCCCGGCCGATGATGGTCGGAGATGCTTGCAAGAGCAATCCGTCTCCTTGATACAAAAGGGAAACTGCCTCACCCCACCGAACGCCAGCCATACGGAGAGATGAAACGTCCGTTACTTCCGGCGGACACACCTACTCTAAAAAGCCGGACGGAAGCCCGGAAACCCGGTCTCGCCGGGCCTGACATTCCGTTACGGCCAAGTATTAATATTTGGTCATTCCAGACTATCGAGCGTGAAGGATTGCCCTGAGCTTAATCGCGCAACTGCCTGAAAAAACCTTTCAGGAGCAGGCTGTTCTCCCTCTCCCTCACGCCTCCGACAATCTCCGGGTGACGCAGGCAGGCCGGATGATCGATGACACGCGGTCCATGATCGATTCCTCCACCTTTCGGGTCGTACGCGCCAAAGATGATTCGTTTCACACGGAAATGCACCGCCGCCGCCGCACACATCGGACAGGGCTCCAGTGTGACGACAAGCGTGCAGCCCTCCAGACGCATGGAGCCAGTCACCTGAGCCGCCTTCCGCATGGCCAGCATTTCGGCATGTGCTGATGGATCGCCTCGCGCCTCGACCTCATTTCCGGCGGCGGACAGGGAAACGCCGGTCGCTGACAGAACGACAGCACCGACAGGAACCTCGCCACGGCTGGCGGCGGAGCGCGCTTCAACCAGCGCCAGATCCATGCCGGAACAGGGCTGAATTCCGCCGGAATATCTGAGCTGAAGGTTCTTCATCACGTTCTGTTTCAATAGCGGAGACCCAACCGGGAATTTTTTGTGGCGAAAAAATGTCAGAAGCCGTGTTTTTAGCTTGATTCCTTAAGTTTTTCTCTGTCACAGTGCGTATCACGGCCTGTAACAATTCTCCATCATTGTCACGATGGGATGTGGAAGCGCCGCACTGAATTATCACTGGCTGCCGACGTCACAAAGACATCGGCAAGCGTGGAAGGGGGAGAGGTCATGCAGAGTTTGACACTGGTTCTTGCCGCCGCCACCATCGGCCTGGCTTTTGCAGCATCAGATCATCTTCATTCAAAACAGGAACCTGTGCACGTCAAGGTTGACCGTGTTCACCAGCACAGCAACAAGCCACAGTCCTGAATTATAGCCGACTGAGTATCAGGTCGGTCGCCATATACGACGGAGAGTGTTTCCTCTAATGGGAGCGATATGGACTCATTCGCTCCCATGCCCCTTATCGGGGTGACACTCGATCAGGAACCAGGCGGCGCCGGACAGTATTCCGCGTTCCCTTGGTACGCCCTGCGGGCAAACTATATGGGCGCCGTCATCAAGGCTGGCGGGCTGCCTGTAGCGCTTCCCTACGCGCCCTGCCTGACTGGCAGGATTCTCGACCGTCTGGACGGGCTGATCGTCACCGGCGGCGCGTTTGACATCGACCCCGCGCTCTACGGCGAAGAGCGCAGTGAAGCCACGACCACGCTGAAACCCGGCCGCACCGCAGCGGAGATGGCGCTGCTGGAAGCCGCCATGGAGCGCGGCATGCCGGTGCTCGGTATCTGCGGCGGCATGCAGCTTCTCGCCGCAGCGCTGGATGGCTCGCTGATTCAGGACATTGCAAGCGAAAAGCCCGATGCCCTCCCCCATGAACAGCCGAATCCACGCGATCAGGCCGGACACATCATCACCATCGAGCCTTATTCTCTACTCGGTACAATTGTCGGGCGTGGCACGATGGCGGTGAATTCCTCGCACCATCAGGCCGTCCGTGATCCGGGTCGTGGCCGGGTGTCCGCACGGGCGGAAGATGGCATCATCGAAGCGATTGAAGACCCTTCGGCGCGGTTCTGTGTCGGGGTGCAATGGCATCCGGAATTTCTTATCGATCCGGGAGATCTCGCGTTATTCACGGCTTTTGTCGAAGCCGCGCAGAACGCAACAGTGTCGGGAGACGGTGTATGGTAGACGACAGCAACGAAAACACGACAGACGCACGCGGCGATCGTATCGCGAAATGGCTCGCCCGCAGTGGTGTCGCCAGCCGCCGCGATATCGAACGGATGATCACAGAACGCCGCATCAAACTGAACGGCGCCGTGGTCGAACATCCGGCAACCTTCGTAACCGCGACCGATGCCGTTTCCGTTGACGGCAACCTCGTGCAGGGTCCGGAGCACACCCGCCTCTGGCGCTATCACAAGCCCGACGGACTGGTGACGACGCACCGTGACCCGGAAGGTCGCCCGACAGTCTTCGAAAAACTGCCCGAAGGCATGCCGCGCGTCGTCAGCGTCGGGCGATTGGACCTGAACAGTGAAGGTCTGTTGCTGCTGACCAATGACGGCGCACTGGCCCGTCGTCTGGAACTGCCTTCCAACGGCTGGCTACGACGCTACCGTGTGCGTGTGTTCGGCGTGGTCAACGAGCGGGAACTTGCCGGACTGGCAAAGGGCTGCGTCATCGAGGGTGTGAAATACGGTCCCATCGAAGCCTCGCTCGACTCCCGCAAAGGCGACAATGCGTGGCTGACCGTCTCCCTGCGGGAAGGCAAGAACCGTGAAATCCGCCGTGTCATGACGGCTCTGAACCTGCATGTCAGCCGCCTGCTCCGCACGTCCTACGGCCCGTTCCCTCTCGGGGAACTCAAGCCAGGAGAACTGGAAGAAGTGCCCGGACGGGTCATGAAGACGCAGATTCCACGCGACGTGGAGATCGACACCAAGCGACGCCGCTGATGCGGATTATCGCCGGGATACGACGCGGACGAACGCTGACGGCTCCGGAAGGCAAGGCCACCCGCCCCACCGCTGACCGCGTGAGACAGGCGCTGTTCGACATGCTCCTTCATGCGCCGTGGGGAGGCCGGGAGTGTGTCGAGGGCGTCCATGTGCTGGACGGTTTTGCCGGAACAGGAGCGCTCGGGCTGGAGGCGCTGTCACGCGGCGGCGCATTCTGTACGTTCTTCGAGACAGACCGCCCGGCCCTGACAGCACTTAGGACAAACGTACACGACTGTCAGATGCAGGACATGAGCCGCGTTCTGGCTTCGACCGTTCTCAAGCCGCCGCGCGCCTCGACACCCTGTGGACTGGTGTTTCTCGACCCGCCCTACGGCCAGTCCCTACCCGCGCAGGCGCTCGCCGCCCTTACCTCTGCTGGCTGGATTGCCCCCGGTGCTCTGATCGTCACTGAAACCGGGCGCGACGAGCCGGTGCCTGTCGAGGGAGCGGAGATTCTGGCCGAGCGGGCTCATGGCGCAGCCCGCCTGTGGGTGTGGCGACAGGGCTGATCGGAGATGGTCGAGACGCTGGTCGGACGGGCGGATTTCGAGAAGGAAATCAAGAAAAGCCGTTTTCTGGCAATGGCTCTTCCGGTCGAGACCGAAGAAGCCGCCATGACCTTCATCCGGGAGGTTTCCTACCCCGACGCCACCCATAACTGCTGGGCATGGAAGATCGGCGCCCGCTATCGCAGTGATGATGCTGGCGAGCCGGGCGGCACGGCAGGACGCCCCATCCTGCAAGTCATTGAAGCACAGGGGTTCGATCGGGTTGCAGTAGTCGTCACACGCTGGTTCGGCGGCGTGAAGCTCGGTGCAGGCGGACTGGTTCGGGCCTATGGCGGCACCGCAGCCGAATGCCTGCGACTGGCGGAACGCGTCGAAGTGATCGAGCGTATCCGGCTGACGTTCCACTGTCCGTTCAGCGATCTGGCGCTGGTGGGATCACGACTTCCCGCTCTGGATGCCGTCATCGAAAGCGAAGAGTTTGATGCGACAGGAGCTTCCTATGTCGTGGCCGTTCCTGTTCAGCAGGTTGAGGATGTCACCCATCGGCTGGCCGACATGACCAGCGGGCGCATCATGGCGACCGAGAAAGCGGAGTGATACCAGCGGTTTTTCTGCGTGTTTCTTTATGTCAGGGAGATTTACGGGGCGGTGCTTCGAACCCCATCCAAGGTGCGCCTTTGAAAACCGTTTGCCTCCAACACACTCAAGCCCGCGGCCTGTGGGTCCTTGCGGGCGCGGGCGGAGCAAACATCAACCTCCGCAAAACTCAATCCGTTATGCTGTCGTATGATTGCCAGACTGGTGACTGCCCCATCTCCGACCTCCATCAGTCTCACGGAACAGAAAATCGGACGAATCTGTAAAAATTTCAGGGCAGTTTCCGTTCAGACCGGACCACGGAGACCACTCCAACTCATTTTTCATCGCGTAACCTTGTCCGGCCAGACATCGGACATTACTCCGAAAACATTATAGCCCCGTCTCCGATCCGGCAGGCCGCATCAGCAGACCGTTCATCACCGTTTCCAGATCAGCCCGGCTCTCCACCAGATCGGTCACGGCATCAATCACCGGCACGGAAACCCCCTTCCGGCGCGCAAGAGCCGCCAGCGCACCCGCGGTCGCCACCCCCTCAGCCACGCCGCCGAGAGTCATGGAAATCTGTTGCAGAGTGCTGCCCTGCCCCAGCGCCAGCCCGACACGATAGTTGCGGGATGATCCACCCGTACAGGTCAGCAGCAGATCACCCACACCAGCCAGCCCCGCCATCGTCGCGGCCTGCCCTCCCAGCGCTCCGGCCAGACGACTGATTTCAGCCAGTCCGCGTGTCACCAGCGCGGCGCGGGCATTCTCGCCGAGACCCGCGCCAATGGCCGCGCCCGCCGCAATGGCGATGACATTCTTCGCCGCCCCGCCAAGCTGCACACCAGCGATATCCGTGCTGTCATACAAACGAAAACGCGATGTTCCCAGCAAATCCGCCAGAGTGCGGGCCAGCCCCGGCTGCGCGGCGGCGATCACTGCGGCAGCAGGCAGACCATCAGCCACCTCATGAGCAAAATTCGGCCCTGAGAGGATCGCGCCATTCAGGTCTGGCCGTCCGTCACGCAAAATATCGAGCGGGAAACGCAGGCTCTCCGGCTCCACGCCCTTGCAGCACAGAACGACCGGCGCGGATGTCCGCACGTCCTTCAGCACGGAAGCAAAATACTTCATCGGGACAACGGACAGGACCATATCCGCGTCCATCAGCAAGCTGTCTGTCACGGTAACGGTTTCGGGAAGCGGATGATCCGCAAGACGCGGCATCGCGCCGTTCGGCAGCCTCGTCGCGGGATTACGGGCCCACAGTTGCACCGCAGCTCCGGCGCGCGCCGCCTGAAGCGCCAGCGCGATGCCCCATGATCCTGCCCCGATGACCGCAATCCGCTTCATTCCGGCACAACCCACTCCACCAGGGATTCCGTGTTTCCGTCTCCGAGATATTTGCACAGCGTGGAGAGAATGGCAGCACCTTCCTCGTCAAATCTGAATGGAGGGTTGGCGATCAGCAGGCCGCAGCCATTCAGCAGGGCTGGGTCGAGCGGAGGACGGATGGTCAGTTCCAGATTGAGCAGGTTTCTCTGCCCGGCATCCTGCAACGCGTTGAAAAAGGCTCTTGGTGGAGAACGATGTTTGATCGGATACCATACGGCCACAATTCCGGACGGGAAACGCTGACGCGCTGTGATCACGGCCCTGACGAGGTCAGTAAACTCGGAGCGCTCTTCGAAGGGTGGGTCTATCAGCACCAGTCCCCGTTTGGCCGTCTTGGGCGGCAACAGAGCCGTCACGGCTTCATAAGCGTCACGGTGATGCACGGCTATGGCGGGATTGTTGTGAAACAGGCGCCGCAAAGCCCGCTGATCTTCCGGATGCAATTCGCAGCAGACCAGAGAGTCGTCGGAACGCAGTGAGCGGGCCACAATCTCCGGCGAACCGGGATACATCATCTTTCCCGCATATTCCTTCATCACCTGTCGCACGAGAGCGAGCCAGTCTTTCAGCGGCTCAAGATCCGGCGCGTCGGCAGGTAGTTCCAGCAGACGACCAATGCCGTCCCGCCACTCGCCCGTCGCTTCCGCCTGCGGAGAGGTCAGGTCATACAGGCCGATCCCCGCATGGGTATCGAGGACGGAGAACGGCGTATTCTTGCGACTAAGCGCGCGGAGCAGGGCTGTCAGCAGCGCGTGCTTCATGCAGTCGGCGAAATTGCCTGCGTGATAGAGGTGGCGATAGTTCATACCGACGCTATAGCAGTCGGCGCTCCGCTCTCAAACACACCGGCTGGAGCGGTCTGAGCATCAGAGATCACACAAGACCGGGCATCAATGCCCTTGCACAAAACTGAACTGGTTCAAGTCCCACAACAGCCGACTTTCCGTGCATGAATTTTTATACGGCATTTCCAATAACGATGGCTTTCCGGTCATCAAAGTCCATCCCACAAGTATCATTATCCACATTATTAATCAGCATATTTTGAGAAAAATTCTCTTCCTGTACAAAACCGTCATGACCATCAATGACGATAACATCATCATACGCTTCATATCCTGCATCAGAATATGCAAGCTCTCTGAGTGATCTAAGCAGACTCATGAAAATGTTTCCATAATCTGAGGGCCTTTTAGGAACTCCGGAAGAAGCAGAAACACGAGGAAAATGTCTCAATACCCGAAAGAGTGACAGTCACCCGCCATTCCTCTGGAGCATATGCGAGAGAAATGGCGCTGACTGACTTTAACGGTCCCCGCCATACCCACGGACGACAACCGCTGTCTTAGCCTGCCGGACTCTTACACCAGCGGATCACGGTTCGGTATGCCTGATGACCGCAACCATTTCCAAGCCAAAGAACTATCCGTGTTCACACAGGATATTCGAAATACCCTGTTTTACACATGATTTCTTACTGGCGTACACCAGTCACACAAACATTCCGCGTGACCGGCATACGAGAAAAGCGTTCAGTAGCTCAGCGTAAATCCGCCATACCCGGCGCGGCCCTGCTGGAGATAACCCACCGGGTTTTCAAACTGGCGGTTCAGCAGGTTATCAGCACGGGCGAAGACCGTCAGGTAGCGGTTGATCTGATAGCTGGCAGCCAGATCGATCGTGAAATATCCATGCCCCTTGGCGCATGTCTGGCAATAGCTGCCGCTCGCCGCGTAGACCGGGTAATCGCGCCAGCCGCTGACATAAAGAATATTGCCGGACAGGGTGAGATCCTTGATCGGCTTCCATGTCGTGTTGAAGTTGAACTTGTGCTGCGGGCGACGCTGAAGTGGCTGATCATCCGTCGTATCGCGTGCGTGAGTCCATGTATAATTGAGATTGAACTCAAGACTGTCCAGCGCTTTCCAGTTCAGGAAAGCCTCGACGCCATACATACGGGCACGATTCACGTTGGCGTAGGAATAAAGAGTTGTAAAAGCTGAATAGGTCGTTGTTGACTGGATCAGGTTACGCACATGATTTTCATACCATGTTGCGCCGAAATGCAGACGATCATGCGCCAGCTTCTGCTCCACGGTCACATCGTAACCAAGCAGGCGTTCAGCCCGCAGTTTCTGATTTCCCTGATAGTTGTAATAACTTCCGTTGAGTCTCCCGAAAAGCTGGTAGAGAGACGGTCCATGAAAGCCGTTACCCGCGCTGGCCTTGATGATGGTTCCGGTGCCGGGGATATGGATGGCTGGCGCAACGCGCCATGTCACATAATGTCCGTAACGTGAGTTTGAATCATAACGGATATTGGCTGCACCGTAAAGAATCTGATTCCAGTTTCCCTGGTACTGACCATATCCGGCCGTCGTATCCATGCTGGCGCGATCGCTGTAAGGCGCGTCGTTGGTTCCCGTCCCATCGCTCTGGTTGCCGTAATAGGTATCGTGGAAATGTTCCGCACCCACCAGAAAGGAACCATATTTCCTGAGATCCAGCGTTCCGTGCCAGTCAATTTTCAGACGCGAGGACCGATAGTAGTTCGGATCGTTCAGACGCGCCCCCCCGTCCGCGCCTGTGCCGATGTAGGTAAAATTGCGCCAGTTGGTCATGTAGCCCAGCCCGATCACCTGATCGAACAGACCGCCCCACGAGCGGAGATGCGCCGTACCGCGCACAATGGCTTCGTTCTGGATCGTCCGCTGCCGCTCGCGCTGGGCGTCACCATAGGCTTCGTCCATCATTTCGTAGGAGCTATACGAACGGTAATTGCTTTGCATCAGACGCGAAGTGAGACCGAGATCGAAATTATCCGTCACGTCATAATCCATACGGACATTCGCGCTGCGGTTGTCGTAGGTATTGCCCCGTTCGCGCTGCTCTTTCGTAACGGTCGAAAATGTACCGATATAGCGTTCGATATAACGTGGGATCGAGTGGAAACCGGTCTGCCTGTAATGAGACAGTTCGAAATTGTAGTGGAACCGGTCAAGGCTCCCACGTGCGCCAAACACCTGATTGAACGTGCCATAGGAACCACCTTCCACACGCACGAAAGGCTTGATGCGTCCCTGCCCTTTCGCAGTGGTCATGTCGATCACACCCGCCATGGCGTCGGCGCCGTAAAGACCGCTCTGCGGACCACGCAGGATTTCAATCCGGCCCAGTCCATCCGTCATGAACTGCGCCGGGTCAAACGCGCCTGACGTGCTGCTGCCGTCATTCACATCCATTCCATCGAGACGCACTTTCACCTCGTTGGAGTTGTTTCCGCGCATGAAAATGGCTGTCGTACCCCCCATGCCTCCCGTGCTGACGACATTCAGACCGGGCTGTCTTTCCAGTATGTCCGACAGAGAACGGCGCTGCTGGGTCTGAATCTGCTGTTCGGTGACGATCGTCATGGCCGTGCCGATCTCGTCAGCCTTGATCGGCCGACGGGCTGCGCTCACCGTAATGGCTTCAGGCCAAGTATCCGTGTGTTCGGACAGAATGGAGCGGACAGTTGGCACGTCAGCAGTGTGGACGACTGGCCGGACGGCGGCTTTCTTCGTGTCCACAACCGCATCAGCAGCCTGCGCTGTCGTGGTCACAAGAAGCGTGGAAAGAACCGAGGCACCGGTTAGCAAAAGGGCGCGAAAGGGCATTGTGGTTGGCTCGTGACTGTCTGCGTTGCCACGAGCAAAAGGTCGTCCACGCTTTCACGCAGCCTTGCCAACCTGTCAGATCACCCCGTCCGACACGCCTCGTCCGCAACATCCGGTATGATGGCAGGTCTCCTGACTCGCGGCGTGTGACAGGACTGTCCTCCCTTCCCGGAGATGGAACGCTCCAGTGGGCCGGCATGACACCGGACGAACATCCTGACCGCTTACAGTTGCGGGGGCAGTCCGGGCATAGGCGATCAACCACCGCACCCGGTTCCCTTTTCATCCCTCGGACACGGTCTGAACGCGTCTTGTGGGAACCATCATGAGGATGTGATTACAGGCAGGTTAAAGTGAGTCAATCACACCTGAGAGATCAGGACACAGACTGTGGCATACACGCCACAATGTCGGTTTAAGATCAGGGCGTCAGACTGGCGCGGGCGGCATCCATAAGCCGACGCATTTCCTGCACCACGGCGGGCAACCCATCAAAAATCGCCTGACCGATCAGGAAGTGCCCGATATTCAGTTCCACGATCTCCGGGATGGAAGCCACCGGCGCAACATTCCCGAAGCTGAGACCATGTCCGGCATGCACCTCCAGCCCAAGACCCGCCGCCTGCTTCGCCGCTTTTTTCAGGCGGACGATTTCTCCCTCCTTCCCGTGGGCATAGGCTCCGGTATGCAACTCAACCACAGCCGCACCCGAGGCGGCGGAAGCCGCGATCTGCTCCGGATCAGGATCGACAAACAGCGAAACCCTGATGCCAGCGTCCCGGAGTTTTCTTATCATCGGAGACAGGCTTTCGATCTGCGCGGCGACATCCAGCCCGCCTTCCGTGGTTACCTCCTCCCGGCGCTCCGGCACGATACAGCAGGCGTGCGGCTTCAGTTTACAGGCCAGCGCCACCATTTCTTCCGTTGCCGCCATTTCCATATTCAGCGGAGCACGCAGGGTCGCACTGAGACGACTCATATCTTCGTCACGAATATGACGCCGGTCCTCGCGCAGATGCGCGGTGATCCCGTCAGCACCCGCCTTTATGGCCAGCAGGGCCGCTTCGACCGGATCAGGATGCGTGCCTCCACGCGCATTGCGAATGGTGGCGACGTGATCAATATTCACCCCAAGGCGCTGATGCTGGATCATGAGAGCAACCCTCCTTTGTAGTTCAGACGATTTTCAGACAGGACACTGGCGAGCCGGAGCGCTGCGACCAGACTGGTCGCTTCGGCAATCCCTCTGCCCGCGATATCGAACGCCGTGCCGTGGTCCGGGGATGTACGGACGATGGGAAGCCCAAGCGTGACATTCACCCCATGCGCCATGTCCAGAGTCTTGATGGGTATCAACGCCTGATCATGATACATGCAGAGAGCTGCATCATATTTCTGCCGAGCGGTCTCCGTGAACATGGTGTCGGGCGGCATCGGACCAATAACATCAATCCCTTTGTCACGCAGGCGTTCGATCGCCGGGATGATCATATCGATCTCTTCCCGGCCCATCATCCCGTCTTCGCCGGCATGGGGATTCAGTCCCGCGACCGCGAGTCTGGGCCGGGTATTGCCGAAATCCCTTTGGAGGGAAAGAGCTGTCGTCAATCCTGTCTCGACGATCATGTCTTCGGTCAGCGTTTCCAGCGCCTCGCGCAGGGAAACATGGATCGTCACCGGCACCACGCGCAGCATGGGACTGGCGAGCATCATGACCTCGCGTCCCGGAACATCGCAGAGTTCAGCAAGAAATTCCGTGTGACCGGGATGCGGAAAACCCGCACGGCGCAGCACGGCCTTGCTGATGGGATTGGTGACAACGCCACCCGCCACACCCGCTTTCACCAATCCAACAGCGCGGGCAATGCTGTCGATCACCGTCTGGCCGTTGGCCGAGTCAGGTTCACCGACCGTGACCGGGGCCGCCAGCCCGAGCGGGACAACCGGAAGCGCATCCCTGAAAACAGATGGTGCCTGCTCAATTGTTTCAATTTCTTTCACCGGCAATGACGAGGGAAGACACGCGGGATCACCCAGCCATGCGAAAACCGCCTCTTCATCCCGCAGGGTCCGCCATGCGCCAGCAGTGATCTCGGGACCAATCCCGGCAGGATCACCCATTGTCAGGGCGAGTGGGAGGCGTGTCATTGCGCGAGAGCCATCAGGACGCGCACCCATGACCGGGTGCCCTTATGAAAGGATGTCAGGCTGTATTTTTCATTCGGCGAATGGATACGGTCATCATCCAGACCAAACCCGATCAGCAGCGTGTCGAGACCGAGCGCCTCTTTCACTTCCCCGACCACGGGAATGGAACCGCCGCAACCGATAACGGCGGCCTGCGTCTCCCACTCCTCGGTGAGCGCGGCCAGCGCACTGGCGAGTTGCGGCATGTCGGCAGGCACCACGCTGGCGCGAGAACCGCCATGTGATTTGAATTCGACCGTGCAGTCAGATGGCACGCGCACGCGCACATGCTCGCGGAAACTGGCACGAACGGTCTCCGGGTCCTGTGTTCCTACAAGGCGGAAGGAAATCTTGGCCATCGCACGGGCAGGCAGGACGGTCTTGAAACCGTCTTCCTCATATCCTCCGGAAATCCCGTTGATTTCACAGCTTGGCCGACACCATGTCTGCTCCAGCGCGGAATATCCCTGCTCTCCCGCTGGCCAGCGCAACCCGACAGCACCGAGACTGTCTTCGTCCGTCGGGCCGATCTTGCGCCACTGCTCGCGCACGCTCGCCGGAATGTCCGCCAAGCCATCATAAAATCCAGCCAGCGTGACACGGCCTGTCGCCCCGTCCCGCAGATCGGAAATAATGTCGCACAGCACCTGTATTGGGTTCCGGGCAGCGTTCCCGAACATACCGGAGTGAAGATCACGATCCGCAGCGATGATCGTGACTTCCTCACCAACCATGCCGCGCAACATTGTGGTGATAGCCGGTGTTTTCGCATCCAGCATGCCCGTATCGCAGATCAGAGCCAGATCAGCGTTCAGTTCCGCGCTGTGCGTTTTGAGGAAAGGCAGAAGATTTTCTCCCCCCGACTCTTCTTCACCCTCGATCACGATTGTCACGCCTACGGGCAACTCTCCGGCGCTTTCAATCAGGGCGCGGCAGGCTTCCACAAAGGTCATGACCTGCCCTTTGTCGTCAGCTGCTCCACGGGCGCGAATTTCCTGCGCGCCGTCAAGATTGGTTACAAGCTGTGGATCGAAAGGGTCTCTCTTCCAGAGTGGGAGCGGATCGACCGGCTGCACATCATAATGCCCGTAAAACAGCACATGCGGTGCACCCGCAGACCCTGCACGGCGCGCCGTGACGATCGGATGACCCGGTGTTTCATGGATGGTGGCTGCAAAGCCCAGAGAAGACAGTTCCGCATTCAGCCATTCGGCTGCGGCACGGCAATCTTCCGCGTGAGATGTCTGCGTCGATATGCTGGGAATACGCAGGAACGCGAAAAGACGCGCAAGAGCCGCCTCCAGATTGTCATCGACTTTCTGCAGAGCGTCAATCTGTCCGGGCATTGAGTGCTTCCTGTCTGATCCGCCTCTCGTCGCTGAGGCGGAAGCATCATGACACTGGAAACAGTCTTATGGAATGTCTGGCCGGTTATTCATGTGTCGGGCAATGTTTCGCGTTACTGACACAGCAACATCAAAGCGAATGTCATGTGACTGGCATTTTTCAGGCCAGTCACATGACACTTTCAGCATGCCGACCAGAAGGCAGCGACACCACTCGTATCACAAGTGGATACGATGTGCCGCTGTGTCTGTTTACTTACCCGCGACGCTTTTCAGCTTCAGTATCCAGAGCTGAGCGATATCGTGCGCAGCATTGTCCCCAGCAACCGTCTGGAAAGTCGCAATGGCGTTGGCTGTCTGACCGGCGTCCATCTGGGCCTCTCCCAGTCGCAGCCGCGCCATGTCAGCATCCACCACGCCTTTTTCGATCGCCTGCTTCATAAGGGAAAGGCCCTTATCGGCCTGACCGAAGGAGACGTAATTGTAGCCAACAAACAGAAGCTGGTCGCCGGTCTTCGCCTTGACGGCAGAAGCCTCATCCGCAGCAATCGACGCCTGTTTCTTGTCGGCTGCCGCGCTGATGAAGTTACGCAGTTTCAGTTCGCGGTCAGCGCCCGCGCCCTTCCCCAGAGCACCAAGCGTGTAGCCCTGTGACATGATGTCCAAACCCACACGCGGCAGTCCCATCTGGGTCGCGATTTCAGCGGCGTCTATAAAGTCGGCAGGCAGTTTCAGATTTCCTGCGGCCAGACGAATACGATACACATCAAGCTGAAGCGCAGGCGGCAATCTGTTGTTGGTGACGAGACTGTGCAGCAGTTGCTCCCAGTAATCCGGTTTCGGATAATAGGTGGCCAGCAGCGTGTAGGTGTGCATCTGCCCCGCCGTGTCCTTGAGCTGTGTCTGGCAGGATGCCAGCATGAGCAACTCGTTTTCGGACGGCGTTTTCTTCGCTTTCAGCGTTTCCTCGACCAGCTTTTTCTGCACACGGGCAGCGTTGGCGTAGTCTTTCTGGAGATAATAAGCCTGAATCAGGTATTTCTCGATATCTGTGTTCGGCCCGATCTGCTTCAGATAACGCTCAAATCCGGCTGCCGCGGCCGGGTAATCCTTCGCGGTGTAAGCGACCGTTGCCTCGGCCTGTAACAGTTGCGCTTTGGTGTCGCGCGGCGTTCTGGATGAGGCGATCAGCTTGTCATAAGAGGTCTGCATCACAGCACGATCGCCGGACTGTGACGCAATGGCACCGCGCATCTGCTCGATCACGTAGGAATCATAATCGGACTTGCCCGACACGCTGTCAGCGGTCGTCACATCCTTCATGGCCTCGGCGTAATTGTGCGCGGAAAGAGCATGCCCGGCTGCCTCAAGCGATTTTGCGACAGCGGGGTTGAGATTATCCTCGGCACGACCGGCAGAAAGAGTGGTCAGGCACAGAGGCGTCAGACAAAGGACACGTATTGCGAAGGATAGACGAATAAACCGCAAAGACATGGCCTTACTGCGCTCCCATAAACTGGTCCTGCCCGACAATACCGAGCTTTTTGATGCCCAGACGCTGCGCATCGGCAAGAACATGAGCCACCGTCTTGTAATCTGCAAGACGATTGGGATTGATATGCATTTCCGCCTGCTCCGGTTCAGCAGCAGCGGACTGGAACAATGCGACGAGATCATTTTCATTGGCGACGGGGATACCGTTCCAAGTGACCGAATTGTCAAAATCGATCGCGACAGTGATGACCTTGTCCTGCTGTTCTGTCGGCGGCGGAGGATCGCCCTGTGGCAGATTCATCGAAACCGACTGTGTCTGAAGCGGAATCGTGATGATCAGCATGATCAGGAGAACCAGCATCACGTCAATGAGCGGTGTGGTGTTGATATCGACGATACCTTCGTCTTCGTCGCCTCCGGATCCCAGATTCATACCCATGGAAGAATCACTTTCTCATCTGAGCCCCGCATCGCCGGCACGTGGTGCGCTGCGATGCGGTTTTATTGGTAACAAACGACACATGCACCTGAAACGTGCAGATCATTTCCAGTGACGCCTCAGCTATGAGGCGTCTCGGTAATGAAATCGACCCGCAGCACGCCAGCTTCCTGACAGGCGGCCACCAGCTTGCCGACGGCCTCGTAGCGGGCATTACCGTCGCCACGGATCATGATCTGCGGCTGCGGCTGTTTCGCCGCAACCTTTTCCAGCCTCGCCAGCAGGTCCGCATGATCACGGATGGGTGTCTGATCCCACCAGGCCTGACCATCCGGCGTCACAGCCAGAGTGATGTTTTCAGGCATGATCTTGCTTGGCTGATTGACGTCTTTAGGCAGGTCAACCTTCACCGAGTGTGTCGCCACAGGAATAGTGATGAGGAAGATGATGAGGAGAACAAGCATGACATCCACAAGAGGTGTCGTGTTGATATCCGAGAGGACGGTGTCCTCGTCATCGCCTCCGCCTACAGACATCCCCATGATCAGGCACCTTTAGCAGGAGAAGAAGCATCCTTGCCCGGACGAACGGAACCATGACGGAAACCACCGATCATGATGGACTGGAGGTCGGCTGCGAAGTTACGGATACGCTCCATGGCCGTCTTGTTGCGGCGGACCAGCAGGTTGTAGCCAAGCACAGCCGGAACAGCGGTTCCAAGACCGATGGCCGTCATGATCAGGGATTCACCCACCGGACCGGCGACCTTGTCGATGGAAGCCTGACCGGCAATGCCGATGGCCGTCAGTGCGTGATAGATACCCCAGACCGTGCCGAACAGACCCACGAACGGAGACGTTGAGCCAACCGTGCCGAGGAACGCCAGACCGCTCTGAAGATCGCTCTGCACGGAATCAACCGCACGGTGGATCTGAGAAGATGTCCAGTCGGTCAGGTCGATGGATTCCTGCATCGTACCTTCATGATGGTCGGCGGCAACAATGCCTGTATCGGCAATGTAGCGGAACGGAGAAGACGACTTCAGCGCGGATGCACCTTCCTGAAGGGAGGGTTTGGTCCAGAAGTGCTTCGTCGCGTCACGATCGGCAGAGAAAAGCTTCGCCTGCTCAAGGAACTTGGTGATCATGATGTACCATGTGCCGATCGACATCACCACGAGGATCACCAGAACGGCGCGTGCGATAATATCGCCGTTACCCCACAGGGCGCCCAGTCCATAGGGATTTTCAACAGCCGTCGCCGGAGCCGCGTGCGGAGCAGGAGCCTCGGAAGGCGCAGCGGGAGCTGAAGCGTCTGAAGGCGCTGCGGCGACAGGGGCTGGAGCCGGCGCAGAAGCATCGGCCGCAGGAGCAGCCGGGGCAGGCGCGGCTGCGTCCGGAGCGGGGGCTTCCGCAGCAGGGGCTGCATCCGGAGCGGGAGCTGACGCTGCAGGAGCAGCCGCATCCTGAGCGAGCGCCACCACTGGAGCCGCTGTGCTCAGAAGAACAGCCAGCGACGGAATGGCCAGCGTGGAGTAAGGCAGGCGGCGTAGCAGTCGGATCATCGAGTCAGTGTCCTCATCTGGTAGAACCATAGCATTGTGGAACAGCCACAGCTTCAAATACGGTCAGTTGTCACTCAGGCTGAAAGTAATCGTATAGGTGTGATGGAATTCCTTGACAGGAACACCATTGGCGGTAGCCGGCTGATAACGTGATTTACGCACGTACTGAAGCGCCGCAGCAGCGAAGTCCTGACCGCCCTTTACGCTTGTTACAGTACAGTTATCAGTCATTCCTGTTGGCTCCACGTCACAGACAAGTGTGACATGCCCTTCCCGCCCCTCGTCCTGCGCCTCTTCAGGATAATGCAGCTCGACGCGGTTCAACGGCGTGGAACCAGCCAGATGATCCGGAGTCGGTGGACCGACGGGAGCCTGCACCGGAGTGCTCGGCGTAACCTTTGCCGGAGGCATCGGCTTGGGGGGCGGTGTGTGTGTCACATGATGCACCACCGGACGCGGTGGCGGCTGCACCTTGATCTTCGGCGGCGGCACATAAGGCGGCGGTGGCGAAGTCAACTGCGGCGGGGGTGGCGGTGGCGGCGGTGGCGGCGGTGGTTTCACCTCCGGAATGACAGTCGCCTTGATCGGCGGCTGTATGACAGGCACCGACACCTTATCTTTCCAGGTGAAATAGACCACGCCAAGAATCCCGCACACCACTGCGACACCTGAGACGCCAGCAATCTTTAATGTCGGGTCACGCCGCTGTTGCGCGTAGTCCAGCATACTCAAAACTCTCCCTGGTCTGATGTCAGACGGCTCGACCTTGATGCATACCTGCGACAACAGACGACAGCCCCACCATTCCCCGTCTTTCGGCGGAGAACAGCGAGACGCATCTGCGAGGCATCTGCAATACCGTGATTGGGCTATCGACGGGAGCAGATGTCAAGAGACCAAACCTTTCCTTGCGCACATCATTTCCCATGTATTTATCCTGCACAATACAGAATCCTAAATGTTTCGATTTCGATATAGTTATAGGAAGATTTTTCTTACCGCAATACGCAAGCTTGCTGAATCCTCACGAAAAGATGACGTCATACGTCATATTTATGGCGTTATTCGGAAAACCCGGACGACAGCGCTTCTGGCCAAAATCCGCATCAGACCAGCATCAGAACGACCTGACCATGACCCGTCACGATGGCAAAAAAAGCCCACTCCAATCAAGGAGAACGCTAATCTAAATTTAATTTAAGAATTTCTAAATGACGGGGTTCCGGCTCAACCACGGAACCCCGTTTGTTCTTACTGCGCGGACGCGCTGGCCTCGGAGCGGGTTGCTCCAACGCGTGCGGCGAGAGATGCCGCCATGAAATCATCCAGATCGCCATCAAGCACGGCGTCCGGATTACCCTTTTCAACGTTCGTTCGCAGGTCTTTCACCATCTGATAGGGCGCGAGAACGTATGAACGAATCTGATGCCCCCAGCCGATATCCGTCTTGGCGGCTTCCGTCTGGGCAGCAGCCGCTTCCCGCCGTTGAAGTTCCGCCTCGTACATGCGCGCCTTGAGCATACCCATGGCCGTCGCGCGGTTCCGGTGCTGGGAACGGTCCGTCTGACACGCCACGATGATGCCGGTCGGGATATGGGTGATACGGATGGCGGATTCCGTCTTGTTGACGTGCTGTCCACCCGCGCCGGACGCACGGAACGTATCGACCTTCAGGTCAGCTTCGTTGATCTCGATCTCGATGGTGTCATCGACCACCGGGAAGACCCAGACCGAAGCGAAGGATGTCTGGCGACGTGCCGCCGCATCAAACGGAGAGATACGCACGAGACGATGCACGCCCGCTTCCGTCTTCAGCCAACCATAGGCATTCGGCCCCGAGACCTGAAGCGTCGCCGATTTCAGCCCCGCCTGCTCGCCTTCCGAACTTTCGATCATGGTCAGCTTGTAACCATGCGCCTCAGCCCAGCGGCTGTACATCCGCAGCAGCATCTCGGCCCAGTCCTGAGCCTCCGTGCCGCCCGCCCCTGCATTCACCTCAAGATAGCAATCGTTCGAATCCGCCTCGCCCGACAGAAGACTTTCCGTCTCCCGACGCTTGGCTTCTTCAGCCAGACGGTGGAGCGTCTTCATACCATCGGCGACCATGTCGGCGTCGCCCTCTTCCTCGGCCATGCTGATGAGTTCGAGCGTATCCTCGACCTCATTTTCAAGGTTCTGAACACCCTCGATCTGGTTGGCCAGAAGCGTGCGCTCGCGCATCATCTTCTGCGCGGCCTCGGCATCATTCCAGAGATCCGGGTCTTCGGCCCGGTTATTCAGTTCGGCAAGTCTGCCCTGGGCGACATCCCAGTCAAAGATGCCTCCTCAGCAGCGCAACCGACTGCTTGATCTGCTCGTTGAGCGCTTCTGTCTCGGCGGACATGCGACCGTGACTCCGTCTTTCGGGGTTAATCTGAACGGGGCTGAATACAGGCAGGCGGCGCGGCTGTCATCCCTCACAAATAAAACGAGGAGGAAACAGAGCCCATTAAATTTGCTTCAACCTGAACGATAAAAAATAACGGCACTTCATCCGATCGACAGAAAAAGGTCGCCTGCATGCGCCTCTGGGACGAAACCCTTGCAAAAAACCTTATCGGCTGCACCTTGCTGATCGGCCTGACCCGCGAGGTGGGAGACAGCTGCTCATACGAACAGTTTTTCGGTGTCGTCACACACTGCGACCCGGAAAGAGGCATTACACTCCGTCTCGAAGGCTCACGGAAAGGAAGCACCTACAATCTCCCCCCGGATATGCAGTCGCTTCATCCCGCCGAACCGGGAGAATACCGACTGAGACAGACAGGGGAAATCGTAACTGATCCTGATTACATCACGACATGGATACTGAGACCAACCTCTCCTTCTGCTCCTCAATAAAGCCCACCCATGCCAATATCGCCACCCGACGGCTGCTGCGCTGGTGCAGGTGTTGCCGCAGAATTTGTCCCACTACCGCTACTGCTGGGCGCGCTGCTCTCGGAAGCGCCACCAGACGACATGTCACTTTCAGAATCAGGCAGATTTTCCGCGCCTGTATCCGCAGCCGTCAGCTCTCCCGTTCCGGGACTGCCTGCGGCAAAGCTGGAGCTGCCACCCGGCACCTGATCGTCCTTGAACGCATCGACGGTCACACCACGACCGGTATCGTAACGCACAAGCGTCACTCCTTCAGGCACAGGGAAATCCAGCTTTGGCCGCCCTTCAAGAGCCGATTTCATGATCCGGTTCCAGATCGGACCGGCGATGGTGCCGCCTGTCTCGTTCTTGCCGAGCGACTGCGGCTGATCGAACCCGATCCACACAATCGTCACCAGATCGGCTGAATAGCCCGCGAACCAGGCGTCATTGAAATCCTGACTGGTTCCCGTCTTGCCTGCGATCGGGTTGTCGATTCCAACTCCTGCCTGCTGGCCAGTGCCGCGTTTGATCACGTCCTGCAACATGGTGGTGATCTGGAAGGCGCTGGCTTCGCTGCTGACAGCCGGCCGCGTGTCCATCAGAGCAGGCACATCCGACTGCCCCGCTTCCGGAACAACTGTCCCGCCAGACGGCGACTGAGACGCGCGGGCGGAAGCGTTATCGCCCTGCCCCGCATCCGGGAAGACGGCATTCGGTTCGGTTCCAGAGGGCGACACCGCCGGTGTCTGCGCCTGAGCCAAAGATGAAAGTGTCAACCCCTCCGGTCGCCAGAGGATATGGCCGTTGCGATCCTGCACATCGTCGATCAGGGTGGGCGTGACCTTGTGGCCGCCGTTGGCAATGGTGGCGTAAGCGCCGGCCTCGCGCAGCACGGTCGTCTCCACAGCGCCCAGAGCCGCGGGCAGCACATGCGGCATGTTCTGCACCAGCCCGATATCCTCGGCCAGCCTGGCGACGCTCTTGATGCCGATATGCGCGGCCAGACGAATGGTCACGAGGTTGCGGGATTCCCTCAGCGCGTCGTGCAGCGTCGTCGCGCCCCAGAAATCCTTTTCATAATTGTTCGGATGCCAGCTTCCATAGGAAACGGCGGAATCATCAAACTTCTGGGACGGGGAAACCCCCTGCTCCATCGCCGTCAGATAGACGAACGGTTTGAAGGAGGATCCCGGCTGACGCATCGCCTGCGAAGCCCGATTGAACTGCGAGGATTCAAACGACCAGCCACCCGACATGGCCAGCACGCGTCCCGTGTGGACATCCATCGTCACGACCGCGCCTTCGACCCGTGGAATCTGCCGGATCGCAACACGACCGCCCTCGGCCTGCGGTTCGACCATCAGCAGATCGCCGGGGCGCAACGCCCGATAGACCCGCATCCAGCCCATATCCTTCGCCAGCAACGCAGCACGATGAGGCGTGCCGCTTTCGAGCCAGCCGACCGTGCCGTTACCTGAATCCAGCACGACCGCCAGACGCCAGCGATCCAGCATACCCCTCGGATGTGGCGCCGCGGCCAGTGCGGCGGTCCATGCAGCCTCGTCCTGCGCGGCGCTTCGGGTGACGGTGTCGAGATGCCCGACGGCACCGCGCCAGCCACCATGCGAACGGTCATAGGCCATAAGCCCATCCCGCAACGCCGCCGTGACGGAGGTCTGAAGGACAGGGTCGAAGCTTGTGTGCACGTCCAGACCACCCTGCATGGTCTGCTGCACGCCATATTTCTCGATCAGCTCGCGACGTACTTCCTCGCTGAACCACTCAGAGCCGGGAGCGGGTCCGGGCCGCCGGAAGCTTTTCGTGGAGAGCGCTTCCTGTCGGGCCGCCTCGGCAGACTGGGCGTCGAGCCAGCCGAGTTCCTGCATACGATCCAGAATCCAGTTGCGCCGATTACGGGCCGCTTCCGGATAACGGTAAGGATTGTAGTTGGTTGGAGACTTCGGAAGCGCAGCCAGAAAAGCCGCTTCGGAATCATCAAGCTGATCGAGCGGCTTGTTGAAATAGGCCTGCGACGCCGCGCCGATGCCGTAAGCACCGTCACCCAGATAGATTTCATTGAGATAGATTTCGAGAATCTTCTCCTTGGGCAGCACCTGCTCCACGCGCAGAGCCAGCAGGGCTTCCTTGGCCTTGCGCTCCATCGACAGGGCGTTCGAGCCCAGCAGCATGATGCGGGCGACCTGCTGTGTGATGGTCGAAGCGCCAAGCGGCCGTCGCCCCTTGCCACGGGACAGGTCCGTGAGACCGGCGCGCAGGATGGCGACCGGGTCAATGCCCTTGTGGGACCAGAATTTCTGGTCTTCTGCGGCAAGAAAAGCGTTCTTCACGCGGTCCGGGATAGCTGAATAGGGCACGAAGACCCGTCGTTCCGCCGCAAGCTCGGCAATGAGCCGATCGTCACCGGAATAAAGGCGGCTCATCACCGGCGGCTGATAGGAACGCAGCCCCTCCACGGTGGGGAGGTCCGACACCAGACCGGCATATTTGTACCACACGACCACGCCCGCCGTCGCGGTTCCGAGCAGCAGCACGGCCACAGTGGTTCCAAGCAGCTTGCGCCACATGCGAAAACGCGGACGACGCGGCGGGCCACCCCGGAACGGTGGCCGCACACCGCCACCACTACCGCCGCCGGAACCACCGCCACCAAAGTTGCCACCGCCGTAACCGCCTTCCAGCCGATCGCTGGAAGACACACGCAGATCAGGCCGGTTCCGGCCGCCGGAAAGGTCTGAGGCCTGCACCACCAGAGCGCTCCATGCGTCTGCGATGGAACCGCCGAGCACAGCGCCCCGTCCTTCCGGATGGTGCGGGTAACCGGCAGGAACCGGATTGCAGGAGAGCGGCAGGAAGAAAACTGGGCGGGATATCATATACGGGTCTCTATCACCGTCACGGGATGCCGTCGCCCCCGGCATAGCTGGAAAACGGCAGGGATTCTGGTTCTGACTTATGGCGGTTTTATGGACAGCCCCAACGCGAGACAAAAGCCTCCGCGTCGGTGGGCAGCTCAGCTTCCCAGCACGACGCGATTGACGGCGTCATGCACACGGCCTGACGTCGGAGACGTTATACTGGAGAACCAGTTTACAAGCTGCCCTTCCCGATTGATCAGGTACTTGAAGAAATTCCAGCGTGGACGGGCGAAAAAACCGCCCTTTCCCGCCAGCCAGTGGAACAGCGGGGTGGCTTCAGCGCCCTTGACGTGACATCTGGCCGTCATCGGAAAGCTCACACCATAATTACGGGCGCAGAAGGTGGCGATTTCTGAGGCGCTCCCTGGCTCCTGCTGGCCGAAGTCATTGGACGGTATGCCAACGACGACGAGTTCATGCCCCATTTCCGACCAGAGCGACTGGAGACCTTCATATTGCGGCGTGAAACCACATTTCGAGGCCGTGTTGACAATCAGGAGCGGTTTTCCACGCCAGGCCCCGAGATCCACGACACCACCCTGAAGACCGGGAAGGCTGAAATCATAGGCACAGGACATTTTGCCGCTCTCCGTTGGCTGATGCGTCTCATTTTCCTGCCCATGTCTCCGCAGATTGTCGAGAGGCATGGACAACCGGAACAGTATAATGTGCACCCGCACCATCTCGCAAAGCCGGGATACGACATGGCTTCCATCAGGAGAAACTGCCAACAACGCCAGTTCACGAAACGGCTTCCGAAGCCCGGAAGAGGCGGAGGACCGCTGGAGAAAATGAGCCGGTCAAGGGAAATGCTTTCATGGAGCAACCTCCGGGCTTCACAAACATTCTTGCAGGAGATGAAAAGAGATGAAACAAAGGTGTCTCCTGCACGCGACAGCAGCCCTGACGGCCTGCCCTCTCTGCCAGTCGGTCTGAAAATGCCCGTTGTCTGTGGGAAACGCCGAATAAGGAGTGCGACCTTGACCCGACAATTTCTGGCCGCGACCATGATGATCACCGTGACCGGCTTTGGCATCGTCCCGGCAAAGGTGGCGCTGGCCGCATCGGTTCCAGCCGAAACCACGGACATGGTCGCTCCGGGGGCCGATAATACGGACCGGATTGTCTTTCGGATCACGCAGGCCAATCTCGGCCCCGGCTACACGTGGGGCAACGGCATCCTGCATTTCAAAAGTGCTGACTATGCCATCCGCGTGGAAGGTGGCGGAGCGCCCGCCATCGGCTATTCCAATGCCTGCGTGCAGGGCGCGGTCACCGGGCTGGCCACTGTCGAAGACTTCGACAGCACTTTCTGGGCCGTCAACACCGAGGCATCCGCCGGTAGCGGCACCGGCAACATGGCGCTCCAGAATCAACGGGGCACCGAGTTGCACCTCAACGTCAAAAGCCGTGGTGTGCGACTCTCCGCTGCTGCCGAGCGTCTTCGGTTCCACGTTCTCGGTCCAGCCAAACAGAGCTTCGACAGCCAGCGCTGCTCCTGATCAGGTCCGGATAGCCTTACTCCATGACTGACGCCCCCCTGATCTGGCTTCTCGCAGGAGAAGCCAGTGGAGACGTGCTGGGTTCGCGCCTGATGGCCGCCCTACGAAAGCAGCAGCCCGATGTCCGCTTTGCCGGGGTGGGAGGCCCCCGCATGACCGAGGCGGGTCTCATCAGTCTTTTCCCCATGAGAGATCTTGCCGTCATGGGGCTGGTGGAGATTCTGCCCCGTATACGGTCACTTTCCCGCCGTCTTGACGAAGCCGTCACCAACATTGAAGCCCTGCGGCCCGATCTGGTTGTGACCATCGACAGTCCCGGCTTTTCACTCCGGCTGCTGCGCCGGATCGCCCCGCTGCGTATTCCGCGCGTCCAGTATGTCGCGCCGCAGGTCTGGGCATGGCGGGAACACCGTGTGCGGAAATTCCCCGGTCTATGGGAAAAACTCCTCGTCCTGCTTCCCTTTGAGGAAACCTTCTTTCAGAAGCACGATCTTGACGCGCATTTCGTCGGTCATCCGGTGCTCCAGTCGGAAGCCGACAGAGGGGATGCCCATCGATTCCGTCAACAGCACCATCTACAGGACGCAGCCCCGATCCTGATTCTGATGCCCGGCAGCAGACGCTCGGAAGCCCCTCGCCTGTTGCCCGTTTTCGGCGCCATGCTGACGCTTCTGAAAAAACGGATGCCGGATATCGTCCCGGTTATTCCGGTCTCTCCGATCGTGGCGGACACCGTCAGAAAGGCAACAGCTCTCTGGCCGGTGCAACCGCTGATCGTGACGGAGATCACGGAAAAACATGAAGCTTTCGCAGCCGCCAGCGCCGCCCTGACAAAATCAGGCACGTCGACTCTCGAACTGGCTCTGGCTGGAGTGCCCATGGCGGTGACCTATCGTGTCAATCCGCTCACGGCCGCGATCGCCCGTCGCCTGATCCGCGTTCCCCATGTCGCCATGGTCAATCTTCTGGCGAGGGAAGCGCTCGTGCCGGAGTTGCTTCAGGAAGACTGCCGTCCGGACAAACTGGCGCAGACGGTTATCCAGCTCATGACTGATCCTCTCCTTCAGGCCCGTCAGAAGAAAGGGTTTCAGACCCTGCTTACCGGCCTTCGCGCACCGGGCCAGTCGACACCCGCTGATGCGGCCGCATCGGAAATCCTGAGTCTTCTTCGGGAAAAGGCTGCCAGTCTGCCCTCTCCTCATCCGGAAAGTTAGGGCAATCCCGCTGAACGCGGGTTCAGTTAAATTGCCCTAACACCCTGTCTATCGCGCGCCTTCAGCAGCTTAAACATGTCCGTTTGAACCGAATATGCGCCCATCCCCGGTGCGACATGGTGTCATAATCCGCCACTTGTTACAGTAGGTAACTTTTCTGCCTCATTCAGGAGACAGGACAACGATAGGACGATGACCAGAAACAGCATCAGGAATATATGATGAAGCGCTTGGCTTTCGCAGGTTTTGCTGCCCTTTCCCTCGCCATTGCGGCGCAGGATGTGCATGCCCAGAGCACGGTCCCGGCAACCCAGCAGTCATTTGGTTCTTCCCTGCTTTCAGGCGTGCGTCAGAGCGGTCAAGACGCCGTCAATCAGAGCGTCACGAACACTCGATCCAATCTCGAAAACCGTGCCAGTTCCTACAGCCAGAATGTGTCGGCCCGTGAAAAAGCAGTGAGTGACAAGGTCAACGGATACAAGGACGGCATAAACACTCAGACCGCCAATGCCCGGAACAAGGTGAGTGGCGGCCTCAAAAACTATCAGAACGATGTGGCTACGCGCAGGGAAAATATCGACAGTTCCTACAAGGCCAAGAAGTCACAGCTCACGGCGACCAAGAACGCCACCAAGTCCCTTCTCGGCACCTGGTAAAAAAGCATCGGACAGGAGAAAACTCCGGATTTCTCCTGTCGGTCCATCCTGCTCAATTCAGTTTGCCGTAGAGCGTGGCACCGGCTGATGCGCTCTGGTGCCACGCACCTCGAAACTGACCGTTTTTTCCGAGCCCCCCAGAAAATGGAACTGCACGGGAATGGTCATCCCCTGCTCCACCGCCTTCCCCTCCGCGACCTTGCAGACAAGATGATAACCGCCCGGCGGAAAGACCAGCATCTGTTTTGCCGGCAGGGTCAGATGCGTGAAGAGCTGTCGCGTCAGTGTGCCAACCTCCAGATCGGAATGATAACCGAACATGGTCGAGCAGGATGGAGAAGAAATCCGGTCGATCAGGTACGATGTGTCCGAACTGTTTTCCAGCTCGAAATAGGCGGCGACATAGTGCTGCCCAGCCCCGACATGCTGCATCCATCCGCCTTTTATGACCACATCCTTCGCGGCATGCTCCTGCCCGGGAATAACAGCGATGGTGAAACCGGTCTTAACGGCCTCGGTATTCAGTTCGTCCTCATGAGGCAGTGGTGTTGAGTCGGCATATCCCGTGGAAGCAGACAAAAGCATGGAAACGCCAAGCGCATTCGTCAGATAACGTCGCAACACACCGCCTTTTCCCATAGCCCTGCCGCCTTTCCACGAACCATACAGACTTCTCACACCCCGCTCCTTTCCGCATGCCGCTTCATTTTCCCCGGTTCATGTCCGCCCGTCTGCGACTCTGCGGAAACAGCCCCGGGTTGCGGGCGGGACTCCCGGATGATTTGGCGATATACCACTGAATTATGAAAAACAGTTCCTGCGCGACGGTCGCAGGAGCCATGAAAGTGCGGAACAGGGCGCCGTTATCGGAGGCTCCGGTCTGCACGGGATCAGGAACAGTAAGCGATGCGGTGCCCTTTCTGCAGTGAAGCCGAAACACAGGTGAAGGACAGCCGTCCCGCCGAAGACGGAACATCCATCCGCCGCCGCCGCGCCTGTGCGACGTGCGGACAACGCTTTACGACCGTTGAACGTGTCCAGCTTCGTGAACTGACCGTTGTGAAAGCCGATGGACGCCGCGCCCTGTTCGATCGGGAAAAGCTCTCCCGCTCCATCCGGATCGCGCTTCGCAAGCGTCCGGTCTCGGAAGAGCAGATCGAACAGATGGTCAGCGGCATCGTCCGGCGACTGGAAGCCTCCGGGGAAAGCGAAATCTCCACAACACGGGTAGGCGAACTCGCCATGGAATCGCTGCATGCGATCGACGCGGTCGGTTACGTCCGTTTTGCCAGCGTATACCGGGACTTCCGCGAGACAAAGGACTTCTCGGAAATCCTCACCAGTATCGATGACCGGCGCAACCAGAAGACTAAATAAGACATCAATGCTCCGAAGGGCTGGACCTTACGCCCCAAAGGCGTCATTTAGCGCCCCCTTGGATAACCATTTGGCAGGAGGCACGATCATGGCCCATTCAGACGACCGACTGAGCCCGGCCATGCGTCCGCGCACCGCCGCCCGTGTCGCCGCCGTTCAGGCTGTGTTTCAGATCGAACAGGGCAATGACACTGCGGACAGTGTCATCATCCAGTTTGTCCAGCATCGTCTGGGTACGACGCTCGCCGGAGAGACCTTCGACGACGGTTTCATCCCTGAAGCCGACGTGACGCTGTTCACCCGCCTCACCCGTCAGGCGGACGCTGGCACAGCCCATATCCATGAACTGCTGGCGGAGGTCCTGCCTCCGACATGGCCGGTCAAGCGCCTTGATCCAGTGCTCCGGGCCCTGTTTGCCGTCGCGATCTGTGAAATGGAAGAAAAAGACGCGCCGCCGGTGAACGTCATCATCAATGAGTATCTCGACGTTGCACATGGCTTTTTCTCTGGTGATGAGCCCAAGCTGGTGAATGGCGTTCTCGACGCCGTCGCCAGACGCCAAACGGCTTCGACTCAAGACGCCGCATCCGATGACGCAGCGGCAGTGGTATCCGAACAGCCGGAGAATGATCCTGCGGCTCACGTCCTGACGGAAGCCGCCGCAGAAACGGACCATTCCCATGACGGACAGGCCTGACCCCACCTCGCCCACGGACAGCCTCTCACACACGCTTCCGGACGAATTTTCCTTTATTCGTCGTCATTTCCGTCGCCTCGCCGGACGGGACGCCCTGGATCTCACTGACGATGCGGCGGTGTTCACACCGCCGTCCGGAAAGCAACTGGTGATCGCCGCCGACGCCATGGTCGAAGGCGTCCATTTCCTCCCCGATGATCCACCCGACACCATTGGCCGCAAACTGCTGCGCGCCAATCTTTCCGACATGGCGGCCATGGGTGCCCGTCCGTTCGGGTGGCTACTGACGCTTGCCTGCCCCAAAGCTGACGGTCGTTACAATGACGCGTGGTTTGAAGCGTTTTCAGACGGGCTGGCTGAAGATCAGGCGCTGTTCGGAGTCTCCCTGCTCGGTGGTGACACGACCTCCACGCGCGGCCCTCTGGTTCTCTCCCTCACCATTCTTGGCGACGTCTCGCCCAGCCACGCCCTGCGACGCAATGGAGCGCAGAATGGTGACGGACTATGGGTCACCGGCACCATAGGGGACGGAGCGCTCGGTCTTCTGGCGCTTCAGAACAGGGTTGCCGATTCCACAGGCTGGCTTACGAAACGTTATCGCCTTCCTCAACCCCGACTTGGGCTGGATCTTTCGGGTATCGCGCATGCCGTGATGGATGTGTCAGACGGACTTGTTCAGGATATCGGCCACCTTGCACGGGAGAGCGGTCTGGGGGCTCGTCTCAATGTCGATAGCGTGCCGCTGTCAGACGCCGCACGCACCGTTGTCGCTGACGATGATGGCCTTGCTCTCTGTCTGACCGGCGGCGATGACTACGAACTGTTGCTGGCTGTTCCGGATGATCAGACACCGGCCCTTCTGAGTCGATGCAGAGCCCAGGGAGTGGCTGTCACCCGGATTGGAGACTTCGTCAGCGCTCAGAAGGGCGTGCAGGTCCTCCGTCACGATGGCTCACCCTTCCCGCTACGGCGTCAGGGCTGGAGCCATTTCTGATCCGGCCTGTTGCAAGCCCAGCGAAAATGGTGAGAGCCTTCGGAGAAACTGACCTTGCTCCCTACCCGTTCTTCAGGAACAGGACATATTGTCTCAACCGCAAGAAACCTTGATGCTCAGCACCATTAAATGCTGAATTAAAAACACACCTAAAAATGGAAATAAAAAATTATCTATTTAGATTTTATACTGGACTGAATTGACAGGTTTAAGGACAGTATAAAATGTTAAAATCTTGGCCCGGTGGCTGGGCGGATGCGAAAGCAACACTGGCAGCGCTCCGACAGTCATTTGCGGTCATCGAGTTTGACACCCGGGGCATTATCCTAAGCGCGAACGAAAATTTCTGTCACGCAATGGGGTATAAATCCGAGGAACTCATCGGTCGGCATCACAGTATTTTTGCCGAACCGGATTACGCCAGCAGTCCGGAATATCGTGCTTTCTGGGAGAAGCTGGCCAGTGGCGAATGCGTGACTGGTGAGTGTGTGCGTATCGGAAAAGATGGCAATGAGGTCTGGTTGCAGGCGTCCTACTCCCCTGTGCGTGACGTCTCCGGCAACGTGTACAAGATCGTAAAGCTTGCATCCGTCATTACCGGCTCCGTTATGGAAGCAACCGATTCCAAAGGAAAGCTGGAGGCGCTTTCCCGTGTGCAGGCCGTTATCGAATTTCTGCCTGATGGCACGATCATGACGGCCAATAAAAATTTTCTGAAAACTGTCGCTTACGATCTTCAGGAAATACAAGGACGTCATCACAGCATGTTTGTTGAAACGAGTGTCGCGAAGACATCCGAATATGCCGCTTTCTGGGACAAGCTGCGAGCCGGTGAATTTGTGTCTTCCGAGTGCAAGCGGATCGGCAAGAATGGCAAGGAAATCTGGTTGCAGACCTCCTACAATCCGATTTTTGACCGGAAAGGCCGTATTATCAAGGTCGTCAAGTTCGCCACCGACATTACCCGACGCGTACAGGCCATCAATGAAATCGAGCATGGCCTGAAGAAGCTGGCCAGCAATACACTCAATTACCGCCTCACCACACCAATCGACAGCACTTACGAAGGTCTCCGGCACGACTTCAACAAGGCCATCCAGAACCTCGATCAGACCATTGGCGCCATTTCCTCTTCGGTCACGACAGTTGGCCGGGGAGCTGACGAGATTACCACAGCCTCGGTCGATCTGGCCCAGCGCACGGAAACGCAGGCTGTCAGTCTGGAAGAAACAGCCTCCCGTCTCAACCAGCTTACAAATGCCGTGACCCGGAGCGCTGACGGCGCCAAGGATGCGTCCACCCTTGCATCCAACGTCCGCACCAATGCCGCCAGATCCGGCGAGGTTGTGAACAACGCTGTCAAGGCCATGGAGCAGATCAGAAACACTTCACAGTCAATTTCGCAGATTGTCGGCATGATTGATGAAATTGCCTTTCTGACCAACATGCTGTCGCTGAATGCCGCTGTTGAGGCAGCACGTGCGGGTGAGGCTGGAGTGGGTTTCTCCGTGGTCGCTTCCGAAGTCCGTCAGCTCGCGAAACGCTCCGCCGACGCTTCAAAACAGATCAGGGACTTGATTTCCAGTTCCGACATTCAGGTTCAGCGGGGTGTTGAAATGGTGGGAACCGCTGGCAAAGCCCTGCAGTCCATCATGGCCGAGATGTTCCATATGGATAATCTGATGTCTGACATCGCCACAGGCGCCCAGGAACAGGCACAGGGGTTGGCACAGATCAATGAGTCTGTGAGCAAGCTTGACCACATGACCCAGAAGAATGCGGCGATGGCAACGCAAAGCACAAAAGCCGCAAACGCTCTGGACGGTCAGGCAAAACGACTTGAGAGACTTACTGGAAATTTCAAAATCACTTCATCCGGTGAAACTTTAGCACAGATATTTACGCCTGAACTGTGTGGTGTTTAGGACGCCACTTAATCTATCTGCAAGGCAATCGGTATCCCTGTCATTATGCAGACGCTACTGGATTGCCCTTATTAATAAATAAAAATAGAAATATGTACTTTTATAAAAAATTAATCTATAATTACAAATAAAATACCATTTAAAATAATTATAATTCAATTTAATTTTTATATAATTGAATTTATATTCAAATCAAAAAATTTTTTCAAAAAACCTCGACGATGAATCGTCACTCCCCATAGATCATATCTATGAAAAATATTGACCATTTATACGTTACGATTCCATTATGATATGTGAAAAAACAGTCGTCGGTGGTGTTTAGATAAGAGGCCCCAGATGGATTGCCTGGAAATCACCAGATCAAAAATCGATATCGCCAGTCTTGTCGGATTATGGACACGTAGTCTTATTGAGTGGGCCGATGGCAGCCGTGATGAAAGCACCAAAGTCTTCTGGTTGCAGGGGAAGAACCATTTTATCGATCTTCGCCAGCCCGCGTCTCTGCCTCTTTTCCCGAACAAAAAATGCCGTGACGATCTGACGCATCAGGACTGTCTCGCTTTGTCCCGACAGGAAGGTTTTGCGGGACATCTTCGAACGAACGGTGCCGCATACGAATGGGTTCGGCTGATCGACTATCAACCCGCCCAAAGTCTGGCTGATGCGGGGTTTCTCCATTGGCAGAACAATATACTGGTAGAGACAGGAAGAGATCTGCCCTACACGGAGCACTGGCACCGTGAAAAAGGGTTTACCTCATCAATTCCGCTGAACTTTCAACTCGTGGATAAGACCAACGGTTGCAGGGCGGCTTTTATCATGGTCGGACGCGATTTCATGTTCGCCAGAGATCGAAGCGTTTCTCTTCCCGCAGACATGACATTACACCAAGCGGTCAGTCAGGCCTCGAACGAAAAGATCGCCCGCCAATTGATTGATTGTGAAATCTCATTTGGCAAAATCGCCGAGGCTGGTGGTCCACTCGTCATCCACAATTCAACTCTACCGTGGAAAACAGGTTCATTATTCCAGTTTGATCTGTCGGGAGAAAACATCGTCACGATAGCCGATATCGCGTCCAATGGGAAAAACATAACACACAGATGGCATCGGATATCCACGGAAGGGAGCGAGTGATGGACAGTCATTTCACGACAATACCTGTCATTGATATGTCAGGGTTGAACGGCACGACCGAACAGAAGCTGACTGTCGTTGAAAACCTCGCCCATGCGGCAAGGCATGTCGGCTTCATGTACATCACGGGTCACGGCATGGAGCCTTCGCTATTCTCCAATATGCTGAACGAAGCAAAAACCTTTTTCGATCTACCCATTGAAGAAAAAATGGCCCTTTATATTGGCTAATCCTCCAATCATCGCGGCTACGTGCCACATGGCGAAGAAGTTTTCTCAGGCGGCAGTAAAGACCTCAAGGAAGCCTTCGATCTGTCACTGGATCTGCCTTCCGACGACCCTGACTACCTTGCCGGCAATCCCCTCCTTGGCCCCAACCAGTGGCCGCCCATTCCGCAGTTCCGTGAAATAATAACTTCTTATTACAACAGTGTTTTTAATGTAGGTCGTCGTCTGATATCAGCATTTGCCCTGGCTCTGGGATTGGACGCTGATGCGTTTGAAGCCAGCCTGACCAGACCGCCCAGCCAGTTGCGACTGATCCATTATCCTTATGATCCGACAGCACACGATGTAGCGGGCATCGGCGCGCATACTGACTTCGAATGTTTCACATTGCTGCGTGCAACGGCGCCCGGTCTGGAAGTCATGAACGGTCAGGGACAGTGGATTGATGCTCCTCCGATCGAAAACGCCTTCATCGTTAATATTGGTGATATGCTAGAACTTCTCAGCGGAGGGGAGTTTATCGCCACATCACATCGGGTAAGAAAAGTAAAAAAGGAACGCTATTCGTTCCCCTTATTTTTCTCTCTGGACTATAATACACGAGTACAGCCGCTGCCCGGTCGGGAGAACCCCGCTCTCCCGACACAGAGCCTTCTGGCCGGGGAGCATCTTTTTGCGCAGACAGCCCAGATATTTACCTATCTGAAACAACGTCTTGCAGATGGAACCCTGATTCTGCCAGACTCTTCACTGGCGCTCTCCTCCTTTGGTCAGGAATCACGGCATCTGAACGCGTAACGCCATAATAGTTTTTCGCTTTTCTGTCGGCGACAGTCTTTTCAAATCGGAACGGAATGAAGGTGAAAACACAAAAGGTCGTCTCTCCCACAGAACAGACCCTCAAGGCCTTTATCCGTAAGGTTGACTGGAATCTCTGTAGGGATTTTCTGGCTATTGTTGAATATGGAGGCATAGGCTCCGCTGCACGAGCAACAGGACGACAGCAGCCCAGTCTTAGCTCTTCTCTCAAGCGGTTTGAGAATCATATCGGTTTCACTCTCTGCACCCGATCAAGCCGAGGAATAGAACTGACACCATCCGGAAAGGCTGTTTTTGAACTGTGCCGGGAAATGGCCGGATGTGTCATGGCAATCCCCCAGCATGCGGCCGCCGCCGCCGGATGTATTGAGGGGACCCTGAGGCTCAGCATGCTCGCCGATCTTGGAATTCGCGCTGTTGATGACACCATCATCATGTTTCATGAAATATATCCATCCGTTTCCCTCCACATCGACGTTGCGCCCTGGCGTGACACAATTGAAGCTGTCGTAAGAGGGGATGCTGATATTGGCATAAGCTGCGACAATGCGCCCCGGGACACTCTCCGTTATGTGCTGATGGGATGCGAAAAGCAGCAGCTTTATTGTCACGCTTCCTCCAGCATCTTTCAGGAGCTGCAATCGCTTCTTTCTGATCCCGGACAGTACAAACCTCAAGTTTTTTCGAAGTACAACTTCATTCTGACCGGAAATGACGAGCCGCAGGAACTTTTTTCATTCCGGAAGCGCCATGGGCTGGGTCGCCATATCGGTGGGCAGGCTGACACGCTGAGCGAGGCGCGCCGGCTTATTCGCCTTGGTGTGGGAATCGGTTTTCTACCAACAGATTTCGCGGCCGGAGATGTCCAGACCGGACAACTTGTTCCGCTTCTGCCTGAGGAGATTCTTCCGCGTTATCCGATCTACATGATCACGCGCGCGGAGACCCCGGACGGCACTGCGGCATCCTTGATCGTGAATGTCATCATTTCAAGAACGGCAGGAAAGGAGATGCAGCAAAGCCCCTGAAACGCAGTTATCTGCTCGTGCCACCAACTCGTCATGCGACACCTTCATCCCCGAAAAAGGAACTCTCATGAAGTTAGGATACGGACTTAAACGTCTTGCGCTGGCTCTCAGCCTATCACTGGCCACCCTCGGCTCGGCGCAGGCCGCTCCTCTACAGGTCGGTTTCAGTGACTGGCCCGGTTTTGTGGCCTGGCAGATCGCCATCGAGAAAAACTGGTTCAAGGAAGCTGGTATCGACGTCAATTTTCAATGGTTCGACTACAGCGCCTCGCTGGATGCCTACGCGGCAGGAAAACTTGATGCCATAGCGGCAACAAATGGCGATGTTCTTGTCACGGGCTCATCCGGTCGGAAAAGCATCATCGTCATGGCTAATGACTATTCTGACGGCAATGACATGATCATCGCAGTTCCGGGCATCTCATCCCTCTCCGAACTGAAGGGAAAGAAAATTGCCGTGGAAACCGGACTTGTCGATCACCTCATGCTTCTGACGGCACTCAAGCAGGTCGGACTTTCGGAAAAGGACGTGACATTGGTCAACACAAAAACCAATGAAACACCGCAGGTTCTTGCTTCAGGTTCAGTCGCCGCCATTGCCGCCTGGCAACCTAGTTCAGGACAGGCGCTTCGGGAGGTTCCCGGCTCCAGACCACTCTTCACATCACGGGAAGCGCCAGGCCTTATCTACGACGTTCTGGCCGTCAGCCCGGAAAGTCTGAAAGAGCACAGAGAGGAATGGAAGCGGCTTATTTCAGTCTGGGACCGCGTGGTGGCCTACATCAGGGACCCGAAAACACGCGATGACGCCGTCGCCATCATGTCTGCCCGTGTGGGTCTTCCACCGGCAAGCTATACAAAACTTCTCAAAGGCACCCACCTGCTGACCATCGAAGGAAACCGTGAAATCTACAAAAGAACGGAGGGGCTATCCTCTCTTCTGGGTTCCACCCGCAATGCGGATGCATTCAACATCCGTTACGACGTTTACAAAACACCGCAGAATGTCCCGTCTTACCTTGATGCGAGCCTGATCCAGCCTTAACGGCCTTTCGCCCGGCATGTGTCTGAAATATATGCAAACACATGCCTGGCTGTTTTGTTCGGGACGCAGATCTCATCCGGCTCTCCTAACATTGACAGTTTCCCTTATCGGTTCAGGATCAGGCGCAGACGACAACGCTTTTCTGCCGAGAGGACACTGTCATGAATTCGAGCATTACCCTGACCGCCGCCGATGGTCATGAATTTTCCGCCTGGCAAGCCGGAGCGCAGGATGCGCCTTATGCGCTGATCGTGGTGCAGGAAATTTTCGGCGTAAACAACAATATCCGAAATGTAGCGGACGAATTCGCCGCTGCTGGTTTCTCGGTGCTCGCACCCGCTGTTTTCGATCGCGCGCAACGCAACGTCGAGTTGGGATACAGCCCGGAAGACGTGCAGGAAGGGCTTCGTCTGCGGAACGAAATCCCGCTGGCCGATACGCTCGCCGACCTCCATGCCTGCGTGCAACACTTCAGGCATCACGCCCCCCGCCGCAAGATAGGCATCATCGGCTACTGCTGGGGCGGTACGCTGGCCTGGGACGCCGCGACCCATACGCACGATCTGGGAGCCGCTGTCAGCTGGTATGGTGGCGGCATTGCGGCTCACAAGGACGCCACACCTCACTGCCCCGTGCAACTGCATTTCGGTGTAGAAGACACCTCCATTCCGCATCAGGACGTAAAAATCATCCGTGAGACGCATCCCGAAGTCGAGCTATACGTTTATGACGATGCAGGACATGGTTTTGGAAACAGGGATCGTTCCAGCTTCAATGCCGACGCCAACCGTCTGGCATGGGAGCGCAGCGTCGAGTTCCTGAAAGCCAGCCTGCATACATGAGCGGCCGTAAGGCCGCACAATCCGCATGGAGGACAAGCTCATGCAAGGAATGACACCGGACTTCCAGAAACGGCAGATGCCTGTGGCCAGCCTGATCATAGCAGTGAGTGTCGCGGCAACAGGCCTGCTGGTCACACTCGTCAGCAGGGCTATGGGAAGCAAGGCCCCAACATCAACTAGCGCACCCTCACGGGAAGCAGCGCCGGTTGCGAGCCCGCCTTCCGCCTCCTGACCCAAAAGCGAGGAGAGGCGTTATCCGCCTCTCCCCAGCCCGTATTCAGTAAACTTCCGGCACGATCAGCGATTCAGGTGTTGGCTGACGCTCATAGTCCGGATTGAACTTGCGCGGCGGCAACTGCGCCAGCGGGCGTTCCACAGCTTCATAAGGCACCTGTGAGAGCAGGTGATTGATGCAGTTCAGACGGGCTTTTTTCTTGTCCACAGCCTGCACGACCCACCAGGGGGCCTCTTCAATGCTTGAACGCTCCAGCATCTCTTCCTTGGCGCGGGTATAGTCTTCCCACCGGATGCGGCTCTGAAGGTCCATCGGACTGAGCTTCCACTGCTTCAGCGGGTCCTGAATACGGGCGTGGAAACGGCGCTCCTGCTCATCGTCCGTGATCGAAAACCAGTATTTCACAAGCTTGATACCGCTTCTGACCAGCATGCGCTCAAACTCGGGCACAGAGCGGTAGAACTCTTCATATTGGTCGTCCGTGCAGAAACCCATGACCCGCTCGACACCGGCGCGATTATACCAGCTACGATCGAACAGAACGATCTCACCGGCAGACGGCAGGTGGCTGACATAGCGCTGGAAATACCACTGTGTGCGCTCACGTTCCGTCGGTGCGGAAAGAGCGGCAACCCGGCAGATACGGGGATTCAGACGCTGGGTGATGCGTTTGATGGCGCCACCCTTGCCAGCGGAATCACGGCCTTCAAACAGCACGACAAGACGGTAGCCGGTTTCCTGCACCCAGTCCTGCAATTTGACGAGTTCGCCCTGCATGCGCAGAAGTTCACGGAAATAGGTCCGACGGAAAGAGCCGCCTTCTACAGCTTCTCCCTCAAAACGCCGGTCGTCGAGTTCAAGCTCAAACTCTTCGTCAATATCGTCGAGAATGTCCTCGCGTGTGCGAAGCCGCTCCTCGGCAGCAGACAAGGCTGTTCGTTCTTCGCTCACCACAGTTTCTCCTGCTCTTGATATTCCGATATCATCAGGACGATCCGGAAAGTTTCATGACCCATGATGTGGCAGAAATTCCTTGTCCGGTCATGATATTTACAAGAAATACTGAGAGATTTAACAGAAAATACACAAACAATCAGAAACTGGTCGTCACATTGAGACCAAAGACCGCAGCGTCACGCACGCGCCTTGCTGTAGATGCCTTGAGTATTCCTCCACCCACATGATGGATATATTGAAAATCGGGCTGCACGCTGATGCCGTTCCAGACCGGTGCCTGCCAGGTCAGTTCGACATGATGCTCCGCCTGTAGAGGAAGAACGCCGTCCGCGCCCTCCCGCAGACTGTCCTGATTGAAACTCCAGGCGCGGTTTCCGGAATTGCTCATCCCCCATGCCAGTCCCAGCACATCCTGAGAACGCCATGGCACGATACCGTGGAACGT
The DNA here is from genome assembly GCF_022483985.1 of Acetobacter sp. Taxonomy (NCBI): domain Bacteria; kingdom Pseudomonadati; phylum Pseudomonadota; class Alphaproteobacteria; order Acetobacterales; family Acetobacteraceae; genus Acetobacter; species Acetobacter sp. The sequence goes on from NZ_JAKVME010000001.1 coordinate 1,530,948, forward strand.
AAAACCCGCCTGAATACCAAAGGACAGACTGTTCTGTTTCCCGCCTGTCCCCATGACTCTGGTAAAAATGCTGGCCGCCTTGGGCGCGTCTCCGTCCGGATTCCAGAACGTCTGGTCCACAATACCGTAGATCATCCAGTTGCCGTGATGCATCAGGGGCTGGCCGTTTGAATCACTCGTCGCCAGAAGATGACCCCGCGTATCGTAACGACGATCCGGGAACGAACCGCTGTCATAGAAACCGCCCAGCTTCCACACACCGGGCAACGCGCCTGTCGGGGCGTCACTGAAAACAGCGGCATCAACGGAAAGATCCACCTCCGCCATGGCGAGAACGCCTGTCGAAAGGCTGAACCGTGTGCCGGACGGGTTCATATCCAGCACGGATCGTTCACTGAAAAACGGACCTCCGGTCGGATTGTCGTCCATCACACCGACAAGAATGCTGACCGGATAGGTTGGTATGATGCGGGCGCGGATACCCGGCACCGACAGCGGCCATGATGGCCCTCCTCCGTAGAGGTTTGCCGATGGCACGCCGGGCCAGCCGAAATCAGCATTCAGGAACAGGGAGGCATTGTCACTGACAAGGAACTCCGTATCGGGATCAATCGCCCCAAGCCGGATATCAAGCCGGTTGTTCCAGAAGCCCTGACCATACCAGAGTTCGAACAGGCGGGTATTCCGGCCACCGGCATCATAACCGCTCAGCGTGTTGATCGCGCCGACGCGGTCAGCCGTAGCGGAACGCCCCCGAAGCTGGATGGCGCTGATGTTGAACAGCCCATCATGCCAGCCGAACAGAGGCGCCGTATCGAGGTTGAGAGTAGCGATTGTTGCGCCGTCATAGATCGCGCCACGCGAGAGGCCGCCGGAAGCGACACCCCATAGCTCCTCCACATCCTGAAGATGCAGGCGGACACCATGAGCCCTGAGCCGGGAGCGCGCGCCGACGGGGTCGCCAAGCAGGGTTGTATCCCATCCCTGAGGCGTGCTGTCGGGGGCTGTGCTTGGAAAAGGAAGCGGAACACCGGAAGGAAGAACGTCGGTGACCGGAGGATTGTCCGCTGCCAGTGCCGGAGCCGCCAGCCGGAAGGACAGACCTCCCAGAATGACGGCTCCGATAAGACGGGACAGAACGTCCCGTTTCATACCAGTCAGAAAACCTGACGCAGCAGGATGTAGAGCACACCACTGATCATCATGGCTGCCGGCAGGGTGATGACCCATGCGAGCGCCATCGTCCTGAGGGTGGACCACTGGAGACCCGAGCCATTGGCAGCCATTGTTCCGGCGACACCACCGGAGAGGATGTGTGTTGTGGAAACCGGCATGCCGTATCCTTCGGCAAGGCCGATCGTGCCCATGGCGACGATCTCGGCGGCGGCGCCCTGAGCGTAGGTCAGGTGCGTCTTGCCGATTTTCTCACCGACAGTGATGACAATGCGCTTCCAGCCCACCATGGTTCCCAGACCAAGCGCAATGGCGACGGCGATCTTCACCCAGATCGGGATGAAGCGTGTGCCTTCGTTCAGCGCGGCCATGAACTTCTTGAAACGGCCATTCTCTTCAGCCGAGAAGGTGTCGCCAGCCTTCATGGTGCGGATGGCGTCAGACGTCAGATACATGTCCGTGCGGACGTTGGCGACCGAAGCGGACGGCATGCTCCGCAGTGAACCATAGCTTTTCACAGCCGAGGACACGGAGTCAGACAGGACCGAAAGCGCCGACCAGACCTGAGGACCAGACACATTGCGATCACGCAGGGCGTCACTCACAATGTGACGGGCCTCTTCGATGCTTGGAGCAGGCGTTCCGTTAACATGCGAGCGGAAAGCCTCGGCAGCGTAATCAGCGGACTGCACGAAGCCCGGTGTCATGCTGTCAGGCATGGCGCGGTTGAGGGCATAAGCTGTCGGAGCCGCACCGATGAGGATCAGCATGATCAGGCCCATGCCTTTCTGACCGTCGTTCCCACCATGAAAGAAGGACACGCCGGTGCAGGTGCCGATCAGCAGGCCACGGATCCACCACGGCGGCGGCTGGTCGCCCTTCGGGGCTTCGTAGAGTTTGCGGCTGCGGATGGTGAGTTTCATCAGAACCAGCAGGGCGGCCGACAGGGCGAAACCGCAGATCGGGCTGAACAGCAGGGACTTGAAGACCTTGGTGACCTGTGCCCAGTCCACACCCTGCGTGGCAATGCCGTGAGGAGCCATAAGCTGGTTGGCGATACCGACGCCCATGATGGAGCCGATCAGGGCATGGGAGGAGGAGTTCGGGATACCCATCGCCCATGTCGCCAGATTCCAGATGATCGCCGCGAGCAGAAGCGCGAAGATCATGGCGTGACCCGCGCCGCTTCCGACCTGAAGGATCAGTTCGACTGGCAGCAGGGAGACGATGCTGTAGGCGACCGCGCCGGAGGAGACGAGAACACCGAGCAGGTTCCACATGCCGGACCAGACGACGGCGACCAGAGGCGGCAGGCTGTTGGTGTAAATGACAGTCGCGACGGCGTTTGCCGTGTCGTGAAAGCCGTTGACGAATTCAAACCCGAGGGCGATGAGCAGAGCAAGGCCCAGCAGGACGAATGCGCCAATGGCTACGCCCTGACCACCTGCGGTATGAAGATCCGATAGAACGCTGTAACCCACGAACCCCAGGGCAACGAAAACGATACCCTGAAAGAACATCCGGAAAGCGGGGTGTTCTCCTCCCCGCATATCCGGCCGTCCTGCGGGGATGGCATCGGCTGTTGTATCTGACATGTATTTAACCACTCAGTAAGGAAACCTGAAGCCCTTCTAGCCAACCCGTCCCTGAAAGATTCAGTGATAGTTTTGTGACAGGCCTGTTCGTTTCACTTCTGAAATTTGTTGAAAGTGTCTCATGCGACTGTTTCTGCACTCTCTTCACATTCATCCCGTGAAAAGCCTGCACGGTCTTTCAATGCAGGAGCTTCTGCTCTGTCCGTGGGGACCGGACAAGGATCGCCGCTGGATGATCGTTGATCACGAGGGACAGTTCGTCACCCAACGCAGATATCCGGTGATGGCGACAATAAATGTCTCGATCACGACGGAAGGTCTGCGGCTCACGCACAACGGCCAGCCGGATTTGAGGGTCAGACGCCCCACTGGAGAGGCTCGCCCCGTCACGGTATGGAAAGACACGGTTCAGGCTCTTGATGCGGGTGATGACGCCGCCCTGTGGGTCTCCGGGATCATCGGCATGCCCTGTCGTCTGGTCTACATGCCCTGCCCCGAGAGCGACCGCCGCCGCCAGTGGGATGACCGTGTTTTTACAAACTCTTTCTCGGATGGCTTTCCGGTACTGATCACGACGCTTGCCTCACTGAACGATTTGAACAACCGTCTGGACGCTCCCGTCCCGATGGACCGTTTTCGTCCCAATCTCGTCGTGTCCGGCGCAGAAGCGTGGGAAGAAGACAGATGGGCAAGGATACGGATTGGCGGCGCGGAACTGAGTCTGGTGAAACCCTGCTCCCGCTGTGTGATGACCACCGTGGATCAGGACACAGGCCTCATCCCCGACCGGAAAGAACCCTTGGCTACTCTGGCACGGTTCAGAAAACAGGAAGGGGGCGTGATGTTCGGCCAGAATGCGCTCGTGGAGCGCACAGGGCGGGTTTCTGTCGGTGAAGAGGTGGAAATTCTTGAGTTCAGGCCAGCAACGGTGGAGCGGTCAGACTCTCTTGAATGACGCAGGCGTTTCCCTGAACTCCATACGGGAACGGCCCCAAGTCCGTTGTAAACAAACGGTTTCCAGAGACGCCCCTTTTGGCAGGAGCTCGGGGTAGCGTCCCGTAAGTCTTTCCAACAGGAAGAGACACGCAAGACCGTTAATACCACCTGCACCCAAAAGACGTTTTTCTGAAGCTTTTTTCAAAAACTTTTGGAAACAGCTCCTGCAACCCTCTCAGCCGCGCATCGCCATCCGCACGGCATCTTCCGCCGCACGAAACAACGCCCGCGCCTTGTGCTTCGTTTCCGCACATTCCAGTGACGGCACACTGTCGGCTACAACGCCACACCCTGCCTGCACATACATCATGCCATCCTTCACGACCGCCATACGCAGACCGATGCAGGTATCCATGTCGCCGCCCGCGCCGAAATAACCGATACATCCGGCATAGGTCGCACGGCGGGTCCGCTCGACCTCGTCGATGATCTCCATCGCACGGATCTTTGGCGCGCCCGTGAGCGTACCAGCCGGGAATGCGGCGACAAGAGCGTCGAGCGCGTCCAGTTCCGGCTTGAGCATACCTTCGACGTTCGAGGAAATATGCATGACATGGCTGAAGCGTTCGATGATGAACTTCTCGGTCACCTTGACCGACCCGGTAATGCTGACGCGGCCGACATCGTTTCGGCCAAGGTCGATCAGCATGAGATGCTCGGCCCGTTCCTTTTCGTCAGCCAGCAGTTCTTCCTCAAGGCGCTTGTCCTCCTCCGCATCCGCGCCACGCGGACGCGTTCCGGCCAGCGGACGCACCGTCATCTTGCCGTCACGCAGACGCACAAGGATTTCCGGTGACGATCCGACCAGAGAGAAGCCACCGAGGTTCAGATGGAACAGGAATGGCGCGGGGTTGATCCGGCGCAGGGAACGATAGAGCGCGAGCGAGGACAGACCGAACGGTGTTGAGAAACGCTGGCTGGGGACAACCTGAAACGCGTCTCCAGCGGCGATATAGTCCTGAATACGCCTGACCACATCTTCAAATTCCGCTTCCGTATAGGTGGAATGCGGCGGCTCAAGAGCCTCAACTGCCGACTCCTGCGGCACGGTCAGCGGTGCGGCAAGACAGGCCTGCGCCTCCTGAATCAACCGCGTGGCCCGATCAAAGGCCATGTCCGGCTGATCATCCGCACGAGGCCGGATCGGAGCCGCAAGAATCAGTTCATCCGTCACCGTGTCGAAAATGACGAACAGGCCGGGACGCATGAGAATGGCTTCGGGCAGACCGAGGTCATCCACCGGCGCATTCGGCAGACGCTCCATCTGGCGCACCATATCATAACCCAGATAACCGAAGACTCCCGCCGTCATGGGCGGAAGGCTGTCATCGAGTTGCAGGCGGCTTTCGTTGATCAGCTTGCGCAGACTCTCCAGCGGCGCTTCGTCCAAAGACACGTAAGCCTCGGCGTCGGTCATCGCATTCCGGTTGACCGCTGCTTTGCCGTCATGACAGCGCCACAGCAGATCCGGCTTCAGGGCGATGACGGAGTAGCGGCCCCGGCTCGCGCCGCCTTCAACGGATTCCAGCAGCAGCGTGTTCCGTCCGTCCGAACCGTTCATGGCCGCAAGTCGCATATAGGCGGCGACCGGTGTCAGCAGATCGGCAGCATCCACAGCGAAAACGACGCTGCTGTCTCCACGTTCCCATGCGGCTGCACAGGCCGCACGGGAGGGAGAATCAAGAGTGGCGAGCCGCATCACGAACCATCTCCAAAGCCAGCCTCGCTCATGGCAGCACGAACACCGGCTGCGATGATCTTCGGCTTGTAACGCTCACCAAGACTCTGGATGAATGCCGCCGTCATGTCGGATGACAGGGACTCAGTCATGCCATCCCGCACACGACCGATGCCGATTGCATCGGACTTCGGATCAGGGTGCCGCACGGCGGTCACTGTTGCGACCAGAAAGCCCTTATCGTCTTCGACCATGACACTCCGGCCGACAGGCATCCTAAGAGCGATGCCCATCAGGTCACGCGGCAGGGTTTCGACAGGACGGGCACGCGACACCATCACGTCCTTCTGAAGATCGCTACCTGTGGGGGCGACTGCTGACACACCGCCCTTCTGACCGGCTGCAACATAAAGCGCTGTGGCGGCCTGATCGGCTTCGTGATGACGCGCTTCCTCTTTCCATGCCGCCAGAACCTGGTCCTTCACGGCGTCATAGGGCTGCGGCTGGCTTGGCGTGACGTCATCGACGGAGACAGCATACCAGCCAAGGGAGTCAGACGGCTTGCCCTGCTGCGACGGCCCCTTCGCTTCGATCAACTGGGACGCAGCCCCTTTGGCCTGCTCGAACACCCGTGCGACAATGGCGTCACGCAGAGCGCCCGATGCCGGTAGCGGCGCAGGCGTGCCGTCCTTCGTCATACCCTTTGCATCCAGAAAACCCGCTGCCGGAGCAGCGCCCAGATCGGCAGGAATGGAGTCCATCCCGCCCCCGGCCAGCGCATCCTGAAGTTTCGGCACGCTGGCGCTGACCATCGCCGGTCCCTTCGCCTTCGCGATTTCATCACGAAGCGTCGACTTCGCCGCGTCAAAGTTTTCGGCATGCGGAGGCGTCGTTCTGGTTACGCGGAAGACAATCCATCCGGTATCGGTCTTTTCCGGTCCCTGAACGCTGCCCTGCTCCGCACCGAAAACCAGCTTCTGGAGCGTGGCGGAAGGCAGAACGCTCGGGCGGGCGTCATTGAATTCAACCGCCGCGCTGTTCTTTGCCGACACCTGAATCTGGTTCCAGTCGGCCCCGCCTTTCCAGAGCGTCGCCACAGCCTGTGCGGCGGCCTGATCGGACGATGTCACAAGCTGGACGCTGCGCAACTCAGGCTGGTTGAAGCGCTCTTTCTGCGCGTCATAGAGCTGATGCAGTTTCTCATCCGTCGCGGGCGACTGGTTGGCGACAGTCTCCGGCGACAGCACCACGATGCGCGCATGACGGTATTCCGGACTACGGAACATCCACGGATGGTTGTCGTAGAAGCGTTTCAGGGTCGCCTCGTCCGGCGTGGCAGGGTCGGCCTGTGAGGCGAAAGGAACACGCAGCACGTCGAGCACATGCGTCTCCGTCTCGAAACCATAGGTGTGATCGACCACCAGATCAGACACATGCGCGCCCGTGGACAGGGGCTCCATCACGGCGCGGGCGGTCAGATCGTCACGCACCAGTCCGATCAGGCGCTGTTCGGTCATACCGGCATTGGCCATGGCCGCGTTGAATTTCTGGCGGTCGAACTGGCCGTTCTTGCCCTGAAAATAGGGCATGGCGAAAATCTCGTCCCGCACGGCGCTGTCCGGCACGTGGATACCGTAATTTTTCGCCGCCTCCAGAATCTGCGCCTGCCCGACCAGCCGCTGGAGAATCTCGTTGGCCATCGGCTGACGGACGTTGGCGGGAATGTGCGCCACATCCGGCATACCCATCTGCTGGGCGATGCGCGGCATCTCCGCCTGCAGGGCCGCCGCGAAGTCACGGGTGGTGATCTTCTGGGAGCCGACTTTCGCCACGATGGTCGGATCGTCCGCCATATTGGTCAGGACGTCGCCCACTCCCCAGCCCACGAAGGCCAGAAAGATGACGATGGCGAGGACACGACCCAGCCAGGATTCAACGACAAAGCGGCGGAGGAAGGAAATCATGCAGTCACGGGTCCGCGAAGAAGGCAGAATATGGATGACGGCCAAACACCGCATCCGGGCGGGGCACCATATTCATCCTGCTCCGTCTTGACCAGAACCGGGGTCGGTCCCCTGACAGAATGGACTGCTTCTTGCATGGCCGGACCCCGATAGGGTAGCCATGCACCCCAACAGGTGGGAGCAGTCCCACATTGACCCGCAGAGGCCGGACCAGCGTCGCCAGACGTTCTGACCGAATCTCACAGGAGAGACGTTCCGATGAGCACACCCATCATTGTCGGCAACTGGAAGATGAACGGCCTGAGCGCCGACTCCGTCGATCGCGTGAAGCAGATCACCGCCAGCCTGACGGCAGAGCCTGTTCCGGGTGTGGACGTCGTGGTGTGCCCGCCCTTCACTTACCTGTCTCTCGTTCACCAGACACTGGACGGCTCGACTGTCGCTCTGGGCGCACAGGACTGTCACAAGAATGACAAGGGCGCTCATACGGGTGACATCGCACCGTCCATGCTGAAGGATGTCGGGGCGTCACACGTCATTCTCGGCCATTCCGAACGTCGTCGTGATCATGGCGAGGTGGATGAGACGGTCCGTGAAAAGACCGTCGCGGCCACGAAAGCGGGTCTGACACCCATCGTCTGCATCGGCGAGACGGAAGATCAGCGCCAGTCCGGGCAGACGGAAGACACGCTCGGCTGGCAGATCAAGGGTTCCCTGCCCGACGGTTTCACCGGCATCGTGGCCTATGAGCCGGTCTGGGCCATCGGCACGGGTCTCGCCGCCACATCGGAAGACATCAAGGCGACCGTCGCCTTCATCCGTGCGGAGCTGGTGCGTCAGTTCGGCGATGCTGGCAAATCCCTGCGGATTCTGTATGGTGGCTCCGTGGATGCGGGCAACGCCGCCTCGATCCTCTCCATCCCGGATGTGGCCGGTGCTCTGGTCGGAGGCGCCAGCCTGAAGCCGGACGCTTTCCTGTCCATCATTCGCGCCGTTCCCGCGAACTGAAACCTTTCTGTTTCAGACGCGACCTTTCTGACCTCTCGACCGGATAGTCCATGACCACCGCCCTGCTGATCCTTCATCTTATTGTCACCGTCGCCCTGATTGCTGTCGTGCTGATCCAGCGCAGCGAGGGAGGCGGTCTCGGCATCGGCTCGTCACAGGGCATGGGAGCTTTCATGTCCGGTCGCGGCACGGCGAATCTGCTGACCCGCACCACCGCAGGGCTGGCGACGGCGTTCATGCTGCTGTCCCTTCTGCTCGCCGTGATGAACCGTGGCGCTGTGTCCGGTGGCGGCAGCCATGACATTCTGGCTGCTCCGCCGCCTGTGGCATCGACTGCACCCGCGGCAACCGCACCAGCCCAGCAGACACAGCCTGTGGATGCTGAGGGAACCACCCAGCACCCGTAACAGTCGGCCTTTTATGGTGTGGTTTCAGACGAAGCGCAGGAGTCCTCCTCTGCGCTTTTGTTTTGACCGCCGCGATGCACTCTGGCTGTTCTCCGAATCATACAGAGAGACCCTGTTCCGCTGATCTCGGTTTGCTAAACAAATGCTGCGCCGCGCCCGTGCTCTCTCCCGAAAGACTGGGTTGTAATCCGCTTTATTTTCAGGAAAAGACGTTTCTGGCCGACGTCCACTCAGACAAAAAGAAAGTCTGTTCCGGAGAAAATCATCTTCCGGGGGCGCGGAGGTAATTCAGCCCTTCCCTCCCCCCACCTGCTCGGTGTAGGGAGACCTTCCATGACGCGGTTCGTATTTATCACCGGTGGTGTGGTCTCTTCGCTCGGCAAAGGCATTGCTTCGGCTGCCCTTGCCGCTCTCCTGCAAGCTCGTGGATACAAGGTCCGGCTGCGCAAGCTTGACCCGTACCTGAACGTCGATCCGGGCACGATGAGCCCGTATCAGCACGGCGAGGTCTTCGTCACCGATGACGGCGCCGAAACGGATCTTGATCTCGGCCATTACGAACGTTTCACCGGCGTAAACGCCACACGCGCCGACAACACCACGACAGGGCGTGTGTATTCAGAGGTGATCGCCCGCGAACGCCGTGGCGATTATCTCGGCGGGACCGTGCAGGTCATTCCGCACATCACCGACGCCATCAAGGAACGTGTGGTTGCGGACACGGAGGGGCTGGATTTCTGCCTCGTCGAGATCGGCGGCACGGTCGGTGATATCGAGAGCCTGCCGTTCCTCGAATCCATCCGCCAGCTTCGCAACGACCTCGGCGTCGAGAACACCATGGTCGTGCATCTCACGCTGCTGCCGTGGATTCCGTCAGCGGGCGAACTCAAGACCAAGCCGACTCAGCATTCCGTCAAGGAACTCCAGAACGTCGGTCTCCAGCCGCAGATTCTTCTGTGCCGCTGTGACCGTCCCATTCCGGAAAACGAGCGTCGCAAGATCGCCAATTTCTGCAATGTCCGTCCGCAGGCCGTCATCGCCGCACGGGATGTGGATACGATCTACGCGTGCCCGCTGTCCTATCATGCGGAAGGTCTGGACACGGAAGTCCTGCATTATTTCGGCCTGCCCCACACACAGGAGCCTGACCTTTCCGGCTGGAAGAAGATTGTCGAGACCATCCGCGAGCCCGCGGGCGAAGTACGCATCGCTGTGGTCGGCAAATACACGGCCATGCTCGACAGCTATAAATCGCTGAACGAGGCCCTGCTGCATGGCGGCATCGCCAACAATGTCCGGGTCAAACTGGACTGGGTTGAAGCCGAGTCATTCGAAAAAGACCCCGCTTCCCTGAAGCGTCTTGATGACGTTGACGGCATTCTGGTTCCCGGCGGGTTCGGGGAACGTGGCGCAGGCGGCAAGATTGAAGCCGTGCGTTATGCCCGTGAGAAGAACATCCCGTTCCTCGGTATCTGCTTCGGCATGCAGATGGCCGTCATCGAGTGCGCCCGCAATCTGGCAGGCATCGCCGACGCTACCTCCACCGAGTTCGGCCCGGCCAAGGAGCCTCTGGTCGGTCTGATGACCGAGTGGGCACGCGGCAACGAGATGCTGCGCCGTCGTGAAGGTGGCGAGCTTGGCGGGACGATGCGCCTTGGCGGCTATCCGGCGAAGCTGGCGGAAGGCTCACGTGCGGCAGCCATTTACGGTACGACAACCATCCGGGAACGTCATCGTCACCGTTATGAGGTGAACGTGCATTACCGTGACCGGATCGAAGCCGCCGGTCTCAAATTCTCCGGCCTGTCACCGGACGGCATTCTGCCGGAAGTGGTGGAATATCCCGACCATCGCTGGTTTGTCGCCGTGCAGTATCACCCGGAACTGATCTCCCGTCCCTTCGCTCCTCACCCGCTCTTTTCCGGGTTCATTGGCGCGGCTGCCGACAAGGCGAAAGAAGCGTGAGTCTCCAGCAGACAATAGGCCTTGGTGATCTGGAAATCGGCAACAGCCTGCCGCTGGTGCTGATTGCCGGTCCCTGCCAGATCGAATCCGCCGCCCATGCCGTGGATACGGCGGCGGCACTGGTGGAAATCTGTGGTGAGGCCGGGATCGGGCTGATCTACAAAAGCTCGTACGACAAGGCCAACCGGAGCAGTATCGGCTCCCAGCGCGGCATTGGCATGGAGAAGGGTCTCCAGATTTTGTCGGATATCCGCGAGCAGTTCCGCGTACCTGTTCTGACGGACGTTCACAGTCCAGAGCAGTGCGCTCCGGCTGCTCAGGCGGTCGATGTGCTCCAGATCCCGGCATTCCTGTGCCGCCAGACGGACCTGCTCCTGGCGGCCGGTGAAACCGGTGCTGCGATCAACGTGAAAAAGGGACAATTTCTTGCACCGTGGGACATGACCCATGTGGCCAGAAAGATCGCTTCGACCGGCAATGAACGGATCATGTTGTGCGAGCGCGGTACCAGCTTCGGCTACAACACGCTGGTCAACGATATGCGCTCCCTGCCCATCATGGCAGGCACCGGATACCCGGTGGTGTATGATGCCACGCATTCCGTGCAGCAACCCGGTGGACTTGGAACCGCCTCAGGGGGGCAGCGTGAGTTCGCGCCCGTTCTGGCACGCGCAGCCGTGGCGATTGGTGTGGCTGCCGTCTTTCTTGAAACGCACGAAGATCCTGACACAGCGCCGAGCGACGGGCCGAACATGATCCCGCTGAAGGAAATGCCCGCTGTGATCCGCAGGCTTCAGGCGTTCGATGCTCTGGCCAAAGCTGCTATGGACCAGTGATGCTGGCTCCTGAGGCCAAGGCGGTATTAGAGCAACATCCGATCAGGCGGAATCGTCTGGTCGGATAAAGTTGCTCGATAAGCAACGAGTTAGAGCGGCATCCATGATCCAGTCTGAATGGATGCCACTCTAAAAATTCGCCTGTAACGTCTAGCCGATAAGAGACTATTTTCGGGGTGTCACCTTATACTAACCCGGGAAAAGATTGACTCTTGTGAGGACGTTTTCCGGGGCGTTGCCCCGAACCCTACCATAGGCCTTTGGAAACCGTATTTACCAGGGCGCAGGGGCCTACGGTCCCTGCCGGGTGCGGGCAGCTTTCACTGTGTCACTGCCAAGGCTGGTTGGTATTATTCAAAAGGCGACACCTTTTCCGAGGCTTTTTAAATAAGCCTCGTCTGTCTCAGTGCTCTTTGCCGAGTTTCGTACCCGCCGTCTTCAACTGCGTCGTAAACTTGGAAAAGTTGGTGGCAATCCGCTTCTGAACGGCTGAACTGCCTTCCTGAATATGCTCCATCTTTCCCTTCGCTTCGTTGCTGATGACCGTCTGCTGGCGTGTCGCTTCTTTCGCTACGCAAGCATTATAGGCCCGGGCAGCCTTTTCATAACTTGCCGCCTTGTCCACGCTGGCATTGTAACGATCAACGCTGGAAACATCGAGTGTCGGCGCGGAAGGCTCGGCGCCACATCCGGCAGCCGTCCAGAGTCCCTCCGCGTGCGCCGGAGCGCCGAGCAGTAGCAGGGAAGTCGCGGCACAAATTGCAAACGTCGTTTTCATACATGTTCCTTCCGGTCTGAGCCGGATTCTGTTGGCATGATCGGCAGGAGACTGGTCGTATTTTCGATTCGGACCAGCCCTGCCCGGCTCCCGCCTATGCTGCGAAGTCGCGGCTTTTTCAGGGCAGAAAGCGCACCAGCCGCCCTGTCGGCGCGTCAAGGATCTCGTCCTCACGCATCACCACTTTTCCACGCACAATCGTCGCCATCGGCCAGCCTTTCACCTCCTTGCCGTCAAAGGGCGACCAACCCGCAGGAGTGACAATCCAGTCATTGGTGATGCGACGTTCCGCCTTCATGTCCACGAGCGTAAAGTCGGCGTCATAGCCGACTGACAGCCGTCCCTTCGCCATCATGCCGTACACACGGGCGGGACCGGCAGCCATCACGTCCACCAGACGCGACAGCGACAGGCGACCGGCGTTAACGTGATCCAGCATCAGCGGCACCAGCGTTTGCACGCCGGTCATGCCGGACGGGCATTCCGGCCAGGGTTTGGCTTTCGCTTCCAGCGAATGTGGCGCGTGGTCGGAGGAGACCACATCGACCATCCCGTTCTGCAGGGCGCGCCACGCCGCCTCGAAATGTCGTTCCTCGCGGATCGGAGGGTTCATCACCGCCAGATTGCCGAGTTGGTCATAACATTCCGGCGCGATCTGCGTCAGGTGGTTGGCCAGCACTTCCGTCGTGACAAGATGGCGGTAGTTCTCAAGAAATTTGAATTCTTCTTCCGTGGACGTGTGCAGGATATGCACCGGACGGCCCGTTTTCACCGACAATGCCGTGATACGACGCGTGCCGAGGAACGCGCATTCAGGATCACGCCAGATGCTGTGGTTGCAGCAGGGCATGCCGGTCTGACCAAACTGGGTTTTCCGGGCGCGCAGGCGATATTCATCCTCAGAATGAAACGAGACGCGGCGATGACCGTGGCGCAGTACGGCCTCGATCCCCTCATCATCCTCGATCATCAGATTGCCTGTGGAAGATCCAGCGAACACCTTGATCCCGCAAACACCATCAAACGTCTCGAACTCACCGAGGTCTTTGGTGTTTTCACGTGTCGCGCCAACATAGAATGCAAAATCGGTATAGGATTCGCGAGAAGCATATTCCTGCTTCCAGCGCAGCATTTCAGCATCCGTTACCGCAGGATTGGTGTTCGGCATATCAAACACCGTGGCGATGCCACCAAGAGCCGCAGCCTTTGTCCCCGTCGGGATGCTTTCAACAGCCGGGTTCCCAGGGTCACGCAGATGCACATGCGCGTCGATCAGACCGGGCAGCACATGCAGCCCCTGCGCATCGATCACTTCATGCGCTTCAGCCGTTGAGGACACATCGATGCTTGCTATACGCCCAGCAATAACACCAACATCCGTCCGCGCCTCACCCCAGGGCAGGATGCAGATGCCGTTCCGGATAATCAGGTCATAGTGCATGGGGCGTCTCTTTCAGTAACACTCTTGCGAAGGATAACAGACAGGTGGAGGGTTCGAAAAACCTTTGATTGACTTCTCTTGTGCCTGATTTCAGGTTTTTAGCGTGTTGACTGCTGCTTCCCTGGTCTAACTTTTACTCTGGGTTTTGAGCAGAGCGATGGTTTCCTGCTCTGGATTGCTACGCGGCGGCGTTAATCCGCTCCAAGAGGAGAAAGCGGCGCATATTATAGACGATATTGGCCAGCCCGACCCTCATGGTGGCCCGCGTTATGCCTACGGTTCGGACGAACAGCCCCGTCTGTGATTTCTGATCGGCAAAGACATGCTCGACACGCGACCGGATAACGGACTTTCCTGCGTTGGATCTCTGGATATGGCGTGGCATAGGCTTGAGATGCGGCTTTTTCCTGTGAACCTTCGAGACAAAGCCCTGCTTTTCCATGAAGTCCTCATTGGCTTTTGAGCGGTAGGCTGTGTCTGCCCAGACCGTTGAAGCTGTATTGCTTTTATCAAGCAGGCCCTCCCTCAATCGCGCGCCATCACTGGCGGCGGCATCTGTCGTCTTCCATTTGCGGATCAGCCGAAATTTCCGGTCGATGGAGATGTGCGATTTATAGCCAAAGAACGGGATGGCCAGATCTGTTGCAGGGATACTCCCGTCCTCCTGTCGCTTCGCTTTCGTGAACTTCAGGGTCCAGCGCGCATGCCTGTCCTTGTGGGACAGCTTTGACGGCTTGTCCTGCCAGTCCTGAGGGATCCGTCCTTCACGCAGATCCGCCTTCTCCGCATTGGTATTGCGCTGCTTCGGAGCCGCTACCAGCGTGGCATCCAGGATCTGGCCTGACATCGGCAGATAACCAGCGTTACGCAGGGTTGCGTCAAAGCGATTGAACAGACCACCAATCGCACCAGCCTGGGTCAGACGCTCTCGAAACAGCCATACCGTTCTGGCATCAGGTACACGGTCCGACAGCCCCAGACCTAAAAAGCGCATGAAGGAGAGACGGTCGTTGATCAGGTATTCCGTCCGTTCATCGGACAGATTGTTGAGTGTCTGGATCACCAGGATCTTGAACATCAGCACCGGATCAAACGGTGGACGCCCGCCTTTGCTCCCGTCTGAATAGGCCAGTGCCTTGTCCAGTTCCGGGCGGAACACCTCAAAATCCACAGTCCGGGAAAACGCTTCAAGCTGGTCGCCAAGACCGCTTAACCGAGCAAGCCGCTCTTCAACGTCAAAAAATCCCGCCTGTTTCATAGCGCCATTCCTCCAACCAGAACCAGAAAAATGGAATCACAGCGTAGGCCTCAATACCAAGAGGTTTTTAGAACCCTCCAGGTCTGTGTATCCGACATTCTGGCTGGGAGCGTTCTAGCCTGAAATACAAAAAACCGGGAATCGAAATCTGAATTTCCGGACACGGAAACTGCCCGGTTTTCCTGCATTTCATCCCGCTAAAATGAAAAATCCGGCAAGCCGTGTTTCAACAGCTCACCGGACATCAACCGCCAGCACTACTCTCTCCCGTTATGCTGACAGTTCCCTTACTTGTACAAAACCTCTTTCCTCGATAGCGAAGTCCCGTCTGTTTTTAAGAATCCAGACTGACAGGAGGCGCTCGGAAAGAAAACCCATAACCCTTTTCTGGTAATTATCGTAATTTGAAAAGAATTTTTTATCAGCGAGCGGCATCAGAATGCTGAAGAGCCACTCTGAATAGGCGTCAAATATTTCTTTTCTGGCTATAATCATGTTTGTGTGATGAAAATAGTCACAATTATTGAAATAGAAATCACATGCGTTGACGTAGGCAGGCTGAATATCCCGGATTTGCTCGCTGACCAGAAGCATATCATCCAGAACGTGATGTCTGGCATACTGGCGCAGAACCGGCTCGCCGTGATGCCTTATTGGGGCGATCATATCGACATTGGAAAAATCAAAATCATTGCCGGCGGCAATCTCGTCACCTTCGCAAACGACTTTAACGTCATTCACGTGTTTATAATAAAGATTGGTTCCATGATCTTTCTTGGAAAAATATCTTCTATAATGATTCAGACCGACAAACTCTGAACTGTGATCATTCTTCCAGATCCAGTACTGAACGGTGAGTTCACAAAAGATACTGTTCAGGTCCGAGATATTATCTCCAGTGTCATCACCGATAAAATCGGCAATCTCGTCCCTGTTTTCTCGCGTGCTCATGCCGCCTATGACAGGCACATAAGCCGAATCAAACGGCGGACAAAACTTCTTGTGCCCGGCTACGTATATCTTCAAACTCATTACTGAATCCGCCTTTATCTTTTTTCAGACACGTGTGTACTCTGCCAGCCTCTGTTTTACAATTGAAATGCTGATAAAAACTGAACTGAAGAAAATCAGAAATACTTCCGTCACTCCAGAAATAGTAAGCACTAGGAATAAACAGCGTTAATTCACACTCATCAAATACCAGAATCCTCGAACCACCACCATTACTCCAAATCATGCTTCCGATACGGATAACGGCGCACAGCCTCCATGCGGCTGCATCATGGAAACAATCCGGTCAACCACCCTGTCAGGTGCAAGACCACTGATTGGGGCACTCCCTTCAGGCCCCGGTGCAGCCACCCAGTCGGCATGAGGTCCGGAAGGTGCGTATTCACTGCTGCGGGATGGTCCAAAAAGCCCCAGAGTCGGTATCCCTGCCGCTGCGGCCAGATGCATCAACCCGGAATCATTGCCGACAAAGAGAGAGCAGCGTTGCAACATGGCTGCTGTTTCCGCGAGAGAAAACCGCCCCCCTGCGTCGATCGCGCCCGGAATGGCCAGAACGGGGGCCGCCAGAGCACGTTCAGCTTCACCGGGGCCATAAAAGACCGCCAGTTTTTTTTCAGGGAAAATCTTCTCAAGACGCGCCCACAGCGCAACAAAATTTTCCGCAGACCAGACCTTTCCGATCCAGTTGGCAGTCGGAGCGAAAGCAATCACATCCGCGTCCGCGAAAATCTCCCCGGCAAGCCGCCGGTCCTGTTCCGCTGTCCAGACGACGGGCATCGGCGGTGGAGACAGCGACAGAACCTCGCCAACATGAATGATCCGTCGTCCGGACCGCCTTCCCCCGCGCATGACACGACGGGCGCGCGTCCTCAGAAGCAGGCTGATGGCTGACCCCCGCAAATCGACCACGATATCCCAGCGCATCCCGGCACACTGCTTCCACAATTCCAGCCAATGCCGGTCATAGGCTAGCTTTGTCATGACAATGACACGCTCAAGCTGCGGCATACGCTGGAACAGCCCTGCGGCAACCGGGCCGCAGGCGACTGTAAATCGTGCGTCAGGATGCGCCTGAATCAGATAGCTGAGCAGCCCCGTCGAAATGACGGCATCCCCAAGACGTGTTGCGGTGATGAAGAGGATGCGCATAAGCGGACTTTCATTTCAGCGGTTCAGCACTTCTTAAGTGAAGCGACCGAACCGCGAGGCGAAAGAATTACGCAGAGAGCGCTTCAGCCACTTCTTCGGACAGGTCGAAGTTGGCGTAGACGTTCTGAACGTCGTCGTTATCTTCAAGAACATCCAGTAGTTTCAGGACGCCGCGGGCTTTTTCCTCATCCAGCGCCACGGAATTTTCCGGCCGCCAGTCGAGTTTGGCGGCGAGAGGCTCACCGAACTTCGGCTCCAGAACGTCACGCACTGCGAAGAAGGACTCAACCTCGCAGGTGATTTCGTGCGTTTCCTCAGTCGAAACCACGTTATCCGCCCCGGCCTCAATCGCGGCTTCCAGCATTTCCTCTTCACTGGCGACACTGGCCGGATAGGTAATGACGCCCAGACGGTTGAACATGAAAGAGACGGAGTTCATTTCGCCCAGCGAACCGCCGTATTTCGAGAAAGCCGCCCGCACTTCGCTCGCCGTACGATTGCGATTGTCCGTCAGAGCCTCGACAATCACCGCAACGCCAGCGGGGCCATAGCCCTCATAACGGATTTCGGCGTAATCATCGCCGCCGCCCGCTCCGGTCGCCTTCTTGATGGCGCGCTCGACAGTATCCTTCGGCATGTTGACTTCACGGGCTGCGTAAATCGCAGCGCGCAGGCGCGGGTTGGAAGACGGGTCAGGCAGGCCGGAGCGAGCCGCCACCGTGATTTCACGGATGACCTTGGCAAACTGCTTGGCCCGTCTGGCGTCCTGCGCCCCCTTGCGGTGCATGATGTTCTTGAATTGCGAATGGCCTGCCATCTCGCTGTCCTCGTTCTGACGGAATGTATCTGGATGAATGTCGGCTATGTGGGGCCGGACCGGTGGGAACAGACGCCCACCGGAAAACGCCCCAAGCCAAAGAGAATGCTCGGGAGAAAACTCCCGCTATCCGGCGCGTTCAGAGCCCCGGAGGATGTCCTGAACGGGGTTCAGACATGACGCCCGTGACAGTGTTTGTATTTGAGACCCGAGCCGCATGGACACAGAGAGTTGCGCGGCGTCTCTCCCCATGTGGAAGGATCGTCCGGGAGAATAGCCCCGCCACTCGGCGGTTCCATAGTCACGGCAGCCGGTGCGCCGGTATAGTGCGCCGGTTCAGAGGCATACCCTTCCACGTGAGGATCGGGATGAAACTCTCCGATACCTTCAAGAGGGTGCGGCTCGGGCGGTGGCGCCATCTCCACCCGGGCCAGAAGCGTGATCACGCGTTCACGCATCTCATCAAGCATGAAGGTAAAGAGCTGGAAGGCCTCGTGCTTGTATTCGTTCAGCGGATCTTTCTGGCCATAGGCCCGCAGACCGATGCCCTGACGAAGCTGATCCAGCGCGTGCAGATGCTCTTTCCAGACGGAGTCGAACGTGGTCAGCAGAATCTGCTTTTCCAGATACCGCATGATGTCGGGGCCGAAATTCGTGGTCCGGACAGCCTGCGCCTGCGCGGCTGCATCCTCGATCCGGGCCGCGACCTGCTCCCTGTCCATCCCGTCTTCCGTCGCCCATTCGGCAAGCGGCAGATCAAGATTGAAAATACGCTTCACCTCTTCCGCGAGTTCGGCTGTCTGCCACTGTTCGGCAAAAGCCTTTTCCGGAATGTGCCGGTCAACCAGAGAAAGGATCAGTTCCTCGCGCATTTCCACAATCAGCGAGGCGACATCTTCCTGCGTCATGAATTCGCGGCGCTGGGCGTAAACCTCCTTGCGCTGATCGTTCATGACGTCGTCATATTTGAGCGTGTTCTTGCGCATGTCGAAGTTGCGGGCTTCGACTTTCTTCTGCGCGCGTTCCAGAGCCTTGTTCAGCCAGGGATGAACGATCGCTTCCCCTTCCTGCATCCCCATTTTCTGGAGCATGCCGGTCATGCGATCGGACCCGAAAATCCGCATCAGGTCGTCCTGAAGCGATACAAAGAAGCGTGAGTTTCCGGGATCACCCTGACGACCCGCGCGGCCACGAAGCTGATTGTCGATACGCCGACTCTCGTGACGCTCGGTGCCGATCACATACAGACCGCCCGCAGCCTTCACGATGGCCTGATTCTTCGACACCTCGTCACGGATGGCCTGCTCGCCCGCCGCACGCTCGGCCGGGTCGGTAATATGTCCCAGCTCCTGCTGAGTCCGCATCTCGACATTGCCGCCGAGCTTGATGTCCGTGCCGCGTCCCGCCATGTTCGTGGCGATGGTGATCGCGCCGGGCGCACCCGCCTGCGCCACGATCGCGGCTTCCATCTCGTGGAAACGGGCGTTGAGCACATTGTGCGGAATGCCGTCGCGCTTCAGCAGCGCGGAAAGCGCCTCGCTTTTTTCGACCGACGTGGTGCCGACCAGAATAGGTTGCCCGCCTTTGTGGATTTCCTCAACCAGCTTGACCACGGCGGCGAATTTCTGCGCCTCGTCAAGATAGATTTCGTCATCCGTGTCCTTGCGGGCGACGGGGAGATTGGTCGGGATTTCGACCACATCCAGCTTGTAGATTTCCGCGAATTCATCCGCTTCCGTCATCGCCGTGCCGGTCATGCCAGACAGCTTGGGATAGAGCCGGAAGTAGTTCTGGAAGGTGATGGAGGCCAGCGTCTGATTTTCCTGCTGGACCTCGACATGCTCCTTCGCTTCAAGCGCCTGGTGCAGACCATCCGAATAACGGCGGCCATCCATCATACGTCCCGTGAACTCATCAATGATGGTCACCTTGCCGTCACGAACGATGTAATCCACATCGCGCGAGAACAGCGTATGGGCGCGCAGGGATTGCTGCACATGGTGGACGACGGCGACATTCTGCACGTCATACAGGCCACCGTCGCTCAGTACGCCCGCTGCACGAAGCAGCTCTTCCACCCTGTCAGAGCCGGTTTCCGTCAAGATCGCCGTGCGAAGCTTCTCGTCCTTGTCGAAGGCCGCCGGGTCCCGGACCAGCTCGGCCATGACAGCATCCACGGCACGATAAAGCTCCGAGCTGTCTTCCGCCGGACCGGAAATGATCAGCGGTGTCCGGGCCTCGTCAATCAGGATGGAATCGACTTCATCGACAATGGCGTGGTTGAAAGGCCGCTGGACCATTTCTTCCAGCCGGTATTTCATGTTGTCGCGGAGATAGTCGAAGCCGAATTCGTTGTTCGTGCCGTAGGTGATGTCGCAGGCATAGGCTTCGCGACGCGCCTCATCGGGCAGGTTCGGCACGATTGTACCGGTCGTCAGACCGAGGAAGCCGTACAGCCGACTCATTTCCTCGGCGTCACGACGCGCCAGATAATCGTTGACCGTGACGACGTGAACGCCCCTGCCGCTCAATGCATTGAGGTAGACCGCGAGTGTCGCGACGAGGGTCTTGCCCTCACCGGTCCGCATTTCAGCGATTTTGCCGGAATGCAGCACCATGCCGCCGATGAGCTGCACATCGAAGTGGCGCATCCCGAGCACACGCTTCGAGGCTTCCCGGCAGACCGCGAACGCTTCGGGCAGCAGGCCGTCCAGCGTTTCTCCCTGAGCCAGACGCTCCCGGAACTCTACCGTCTTGTGAGCGAGGGCGTCGTCATCAAGCGGGGCGATACCAGCCTCAAGCGCATTGATTTCAGGTACGCGGCGCTGAAACGCTTTGAGCGAACGGTCATTGGCAGTGCCGAAGAGGGCGCGAGCGAGCGAGGCGAACATGAAGACCTTTCCGGAACAGCACACCCGGAGCCGACCCCGCGTTCCTGCCCTGCATCTTGAGCACAGACAGGGACCGAAAAGCCGACGGTGTGCGCCCACTCAGATAAAGCCGCCACTGCTCAGGGTCAACCGATGCCCCCGGCACGCCCTCGGGAAAGTGGCCATTTCTTAACAAAACAGACTTACACCATGCCCTTGCGGGTGTCTTCAGGGTCGGCCATGATGCGCCCATTCTGTTCACACTGGGTTTCTTACTGATGCGTTTTTCCTGCTCGGGCTCGCTTTTTGCAGCGACAGCTCTGTTTGCCTCCACGCTCCTTTCCTCCGTCTGTGTTCAGGGCGCGCATGCAGCGGATGCTGCGGCCTCCAAGGCTCCTGCCGCCGCCAGTGGCGCGGCCGCACAGTCCGCACCCGCCCCGGCTCCAATGGACCCGAACAGCGTGATCGCCACAGTCAATGGTGAGAAGATCACGCTCGACGACATCCGCAAGTCAGCCGCGAACATGCCGCCCCAGTTGCGTCAGATGCCGCAGAACATGATTTTCCCGATGCTGGTGAATCAGGCGGTCGATCAGAAGGCGATCCAGATTGCCGCCCGCAAGGACGGCCTGCAGAACGATCCTGAAGTGAAAACCGCGATGGAAACCGCCGCGAACACGGCCCTCCAGAACGCATGGCTCTCCAAGCAGGTCGTGCCGCAGCTCACGGACGCCGCGATCCACGACTTCTACGTCAAGAACTACGCCAGCAAGACTCCCGAGAAAGAGGTGCATGCCCGCCATATTCTCGTGAAGACCGAAGCTGAAGCGCAGGACGCCATCAAGAAGCTCAAGGGCGGCGCCAACTTCGGCACGCTGGCCGAGAGCCTCTCGACCGACAAAGGCAGCGCCAAGAACAATGGCGGTGACCTCGGCTGGTTCAAGAAAGGCGACATGGTTCCGGCTTTCTCCGATGCCGCCTTCAACATGAAGCCCGGCACCTACAGCCAGACACCAGTAAAGAGCCAGTTCGGCTATCATGTGATTCAGGTTCTCGCGGACCGTACTGTGCCGGTGCCGAAGGAAGACGAGGTCAAGGACAAGATCCGTCAGCAACTGATCCAGCAGGACGTTCGCGGCGCGGTTGATAAGGCGACCTCCGCAGTGAAGATCGTCCGCTTCGGACCTGATGGAAAACCGGTGCCGGAAGGGGCGCAGCCCGCCATCGCAGGCAACCCGACAGCCTCTCCCGCGAAATAATCAGCAGGGGGCCTTATGGCCTCCCCTGACAGCTTGCGGTAAAGACAAAGGAAGAACGTCTCCCCGACGTTCTTCCTTTTTCGTTTATATCCTGTCCCTCGGGAATTCAGGATCGCCGGTCCTGCCGTTTCCATCCCGCACAAGGTTCGTCACCGATGGCCAAGCCTCTGCCCGTCTCTCCCCTCGCCTCGCCCCTGCCCGTTCTCGGCACCGTTCCGGGTGTGCGCCTCGGCGCCGTGGCCGCAGGCATCCGCTACAAGGGACGTACGGATCTGGTCGTCGCGGAATTCGATGCCGGAACGACGGTCGGCGGCGTTTTCACCAAATCAAAGTGTCCCGGCGCTCCGGTGGACTGGTCCCGCACTGCGCTCAAGGGCGGTCTGGCGCGGGCGCTGGTGGTCAATGCCGGAAACGCCAATGTCTTCACCGGCAAGGCCGGGGTCGAGACTTGCCGGGCCACGGCGGAAGCCGAAGCTGCGCTTGCGGGCTGCGCCGCCACGGAGGTCTTTCTTGCCTCCACCGGCGTCATCGGCGAAGTGCTTCCGGCTGAACGGATCACGGCGGCCCTGCCCGCCCTTCATAGCGCCCTGACGGAAGATGGCTGGGAAGCCGCGGCCCGTGGCATCATGACGACCGACACCTTCCCCAAGGCCTCTGTCAGAAAAACCGAAATCGACGGCGTGACGGTCACCATTCAGGGCATCGCCAAGGGGAGCGGCATGATCGCCCCCGACATGGCCACGATGCTCTCTTTCGTCGCCACGGACGCGGCATTGCCCGCCTCTGTCGTGCAGGCCATGCTGTCCTCCGGCACTGTCCAGAGCTTCAACGCCATCACGGTCGACTCGGACACCTCGACCTCCGACATGGTGCTGCTTTTCGCAACGGGGAAAGCGGGCAATCCGGTCGTGACCAACGCTGATGACCCGCGTCTGACCCCGTTCCGGAACGCTCTGAACGATCTTCTGCTTGAACTGGCGCTTATGGTCGTCCGTGACGGCGAGGGCGCGACGAAGCAGATTCGTGTCCGTGTGAGCGGCGCCGTGTCCGATCAGTCGGCCCGCATCGTTGCGAAAGCCATTGCGGACTCCCCTCTGGTCAAGACGGCGATCGCCGGAGAAGACGCCAACTGGGGCCGTGTCGTCATGGCTGTCGGCAAAAGCGGCGAACCGGCGGACCGGGATTTGCTGGCCGTGACCATCGGCGGTGTCACCATCGCCAGCGAAGGGACCGTCGTGGAAGGTTATGATGAAACACCGGTCGTTGCCCACATGAAGGGACAGGATATCGACATCGACGTTGATCTCGGCCTCGGTGACGGCAGATCAACCGTCTGGACCTGCGATCTGACGCATGGCTACATCGATATCAACGGCTCTTACAGGAGCTGATCGATGTCCGACTCTCTTCCTCCCGGCTGGGGTGCGCCGCCGACACAGACAGGCATTATCGGCGGAGCAGGTAGTCTGACGCCCGATGGCCGGATGCTGGCCTATGCCGGTTTCTGGGTAAGGACGGCAGCCGCCGTGCTGGATTATTTCCTGCTGAGCGTGATCAGTCTGGTCGTGGGCATCTTCACGCTGCCGACTGTCCGGCTGGAAGAGTGGCAGGGGGACACTCCATCGTATCAGGTCGCCTTCCGGGATACCGATTTTGCCACGAGTTTTCACATGCCTTGGCCGCATGTGGAAATCCATGACACCGGCACGCATTTTCTGCTGTTCCAGTTGCTCTACTTCGTCCTGCTTGAAGCGTCGCCGCTGCGAGCTTCGCTCGGCAAGCTGGCGCTGGGACTGCGTGTGAGCGATCTGACGGGAGGCCGCATCTCACTCTTACGGTCCCTCATCCGCAATCTGGTCAAGATGTTCGTGTCTTTTCCCGTACTGTTCATTGGCGTGATCATGATTGCCTTCACGCCACGCAAGCAGGGGTTGCACGATATGGTCGCCCGCACGCTGGTTCTCCGCCGGGAGCGGATCGTGCGCTTTGACCACGTCGGCTGACGCGCTCCCGATCCGGACCTTCACCTGATCCGGATCGGGAAGTTTCCAACCAAAAACAGACACTAAAACCAGATGAGGTGAAGACAGGATGCAGGTGAATAACGTGGATCATCGTTCCGGCGCCCCGGCCATCAAGCGATCACGACCGCGACGGCACCTCTCCCTGATCTGCTGGCTCTTTGCCGCCATTTTGCTGATATCTCCCGTCACATTACAGAATGCTCTGGCGGCTGACAGCACGGCAGCCACGGCTTCGGCTTCCCCGGGCAATGGCGCCGCCCTCTCTCCCAAGGAGGCGCAGCAACTCCTGAACGTGCTGAACGATCCGAAGCAGAGAGAGAGCTTCACCCACACGCTTTCCCTGATGGTGAAAGGGGTTTCCGTAACACCGGAAGCCGCGACCGCAGCTGCTCCGGCAGCGACGGGTGATGCGCTGGTGTCGCAGAACGCGGTGGTCCTCCATAGCGATCTGGTGTCCAGCGTTTCTTCCCTCAAGCAGACCTTCCGCAGCTATCTGGATAACTTTCTCGGACTGTTCACTGACCTGAAAACGGTCGGGAGATGGTTCGAGGCAGAGATTTCCAACCCGCAGACCCGCGCCCTGCTTCTCGGCACGTTATGGCGGGCGGGACTGGTGATCATCGTCGCCATGCTGGTTGAATGGGGCGCATCTCTCGCTCTTCACAAGCCCCTGCAAACAGTGACCATCCGGGCGGAAAAGCGTGAGAAACGGGAAAATAGCAGCCTGTCGGCTCAGGACAGTCCAGATGCCGACACCGCTCAGGACGAGGCCGATCAGAATGCCGCCATAGCAGCCGCCGCTCTGGCGAAGGCGAATGGCGCACAGACGGAAGAAATCAACACGCTCAAAACGCGCGCGGATGATCAGCGCCGACAGATCGAGACGCTGAAATTTCTTGCCCGTGTGCCTTATGCACTGGGTCATTTCGGCCTCAAACTGCTGCCCGTTCTACTGTTTCTGGGTGTAGCCATGGCAGGCTCGGCCCTCGCCACCGACACGACACAGGCGGAAACCGTTACGGAAACCCTGGCCGAAGCCTATGCGGTCGCACGGTTCCTGTTCGTGCTTCTGGAGTCAGCGCTGGCGCCCCGTTCTCCGATGATCCGTCTGGCGCCTGTTTCCGACAGCACGGCGCGGATGCTGACCCGCTGGTGGAATTTCCTTGTGGCCGCGCCATCCATCGTGGTCTGCCTGTCCGTGCTGGGCGGAGAGTTCGACCTTTCCAATCGCGGCACGGAAGCAATGATCCGCGCCGTCATTCTGATCGAGCACATTCTGATCGCCATTTTCATCTGGCGGCTTCGCCCCATCGTTGCGAAAACCATCGCTCCCAAACAGGCTAAGATCAAGAACGGCTTCTGGTCCTTCATGCTGACGCTGGCGCGTTTCTGGTGGATTCCGGCGCTTTTTCTGGACGCGGCGCTGTGGCTCGTCTGGGCCGCCCATCTCCGAGGCGGCTATGACTGGATCCTGCGCACGACATTGCTGACGGTTCTTATCGTCGCCCTGACCCGGCTTCTGGCCGTGCTGGCATATGGCTGGCAGGACCGGCTTTTCCGTATCGATCCGGTTCTGGCCCAGAAACATCCGGAATTTCAGGAACGCGCGGACCGCTACTACCCCTTCGTACGGGGTGCGCTCACAACGATGATCGTGTTCATCGGCTTTGTCGGTCTGACTGAATCATGGGGCATCAGCAGCCTCCACTTCTTCTTTTCCAGCCCGCTTGGTTCGCGTCTGTTCGGAGCGGTCATGACACTTGTCATCGCCATTTCGGTGGCGGCCACAATCTGGGAAGTGGTCAATGCGCTCCTGAACCGCCAACTGGAGAAATTCAACCGGACAGGTCAGGGCATGCGTGCGACCCGTCTGAAAACGGTGCTGCCGATCATTCGGACCGTGATGCTGGCGCTCATCATCATCATCGTGCTTGTGACCAGCCTCTCCCAGATCGGCATCAATGTCGCGCCGCTGCTGACCGGCGCCGGGATCATGGGTGCCGCCATCGCCTTCGGCTCCCAGAGCCTTGTGAAGGACTTCATCACAGGCTTCTTCATGCTGGTCGAGGATGCGATTCAGGTCGGCGACTGGGTAACGACGGGCGGCGTTTCCGGCACGGTCGAACATCTTTCCATCCGGACCGTGCGGGTGCGTGCGATCAATGGAGATCTGCACATCATCCCATTCTCCTCCGTCACCTCAATCGCCAACACGGGACGCGACTTCAACCAGATCATCGTCAACCAGACGGTCGACCTGTCCGAGGACATACCCCGCGTGGTGAAGGTCATGGCGGATACGGTCACGGAAATGCGCAAGGAAGACGCGTTCAAGACGATCATCTACTCGGACTACAATGATCTCGGCGTGGACAAGACTGACTCCAATGGCGCGGTGCTGGTCGGCTCCATCCGGACCGCCGCGATGATGAAGTGGAAAGTCCAGCGCGAATTCTACAAGCGGATCGCCAACCGCATGGCGGCCGCGAACATCAGGTTCTACACACCGACCTCCTACACGGCCTCCGCGCCGGGCACCTCTCTCGTGATTTCGGGAGAGCTACAGTCCCCGACCGATGGCCATGCAGCGAACGCCAACACCCCTTCTTCGTCTCCGGCTCGGCCAGAAGAGCCGACCGAGAACCCTGCGGAAAAACCCGACCATGACAAAACCTGACGAAGACCTGACCGAGGCCGTGCTCAACGAGATCGAGGCCGCAACAGGGAACAGATTCTTCGCGCATATTCCTGCGGGGCAGATGCACGCCCTTCTGGAAGACTACGGCATGACTGACTGGGAGAGTTTCGCCGCCAGTTGGCAGCGGCTGGGCATGGATGTCTATATGGCTGACGGCGGTCGTTACCGCCGACGCCGCCACGCCACCTTTGCCCTGTCGAAGAACACCGTCGTTCGGAAAAAGCACCAGCCGCATTACCAGAGCCGTGATTACAATACCCTGAATGGCGGGATCGAGCGCTGGTTCGATCCGATTGAAAAACGGATCGGCGAGCATCCGGTCATGAAAGCGGTGTTGTCACTGGTCAGTCGGCTGGCGACCGATCTGACCCCCGAGGCTGAACAGCCCGAAACATGGCATGCGGAAGTGCACCAGTTCAGGATCGAAACCGGCAGGGAAATGACGGGCCAACCAACGCCGGAAGGTCTTCACCGCGATGGTGTCGACTGGGTTCTTGTCATGATGGTGCAGCGGGAAAATGTTGGGAACGGAACCACCAGCATCCATGACCTGCTGGGGAACGAAGTCGGCAGTTTCACCCTGACCGGCCCGATGGACGCTGCTTTCGTGAATGATCACATGGTTTACCACGGCGTAACGCCAATCGAACCGGTCGATCCCGACCGGCCCGCATTCCGGGATGTGCTGGTCGTCACGCTGCGTCACCAGTAAACGCTCCGGGAGCATGGGGTTGTCTCAGCCGAAGGACGCAAACGGGGAACAGGGGCTCGTTCAGTAGGGCCATGCCCCTGAGTAATGGGCTGCATGCCAGCCCGCAGCGGTCAGGAGTGCGACGAACGCCATCGCACCAATCATCTGGGCCAGTTCCCTGAACGCAGGACCGTCCATCCTGTCCTGACTGGCGGCATCATCCGCTGCTGACGGTGTTACGGCAGCGACGGCGCCCGACCTCACAACAGGAGCAGGATCATTCACCGGAACCGGGGATGGTGTGACAAGATCAGTGTTGGAAAGACCTGCTGCATCGTGCGCCGCATCATTCTCTCCCGCATGTGGGTCCGATGGGCTGTCTGGCGACTGCGCTTGCATATGGCTGTTTCCTCTGACGTCTTCATCGCATCGTGACCTGAAGCGTAACCCTATTGCGTCCTGATTTCCATTCACATCCCGCGGACTGCTTTCCTCCGTTTTCAGGAAGGCATTTTAACCAAGCTGTAATCTGGTTGACCACATAGTCAGTCGATAGTCTGAATGTGGGTCAAATGTCGGTGCCTGCCACCAAGCGTCATAACCGTCTGTGTCTGCGGTTTTCATCCGTTCTGTCTTTCAGTACGGCGCTTGCTCTCTGTTCCCTGATATTTCCGGACCATCAGGCATACGCCCAGAATCTGGATTACGGCACGTTTGAAAAACTCTTCAACGAGCCAATCACGAGTTCCGCTACAGGCAAGCCGCAACGGGCAAGTGAACTCCCCACGGATATTCAGGTCGTCACGGCAGAGCAGATCAGGACTTCCGGCGCGCAAACCTTGCCTGAAGTTCTACGCATGGTGCCGGGTGTGGATGTAAGGCGTTACTCCGTTCTGAGCGCAAATGTCTCGATCCGTGGAAATGACGCGGCAGGCGGTTCCCGTACGCTGGTCCTTATCGACGGACGGCAGGTCTATCTCGATGGATATAACTACACGGACTGGGGAGCCCTTCCCGTCTCGATACGCGACATCCGGCAGATTGAAGTTATTAAAGGCCCCAACTCAGCCGTGTATGGCTTCAACGCGTCCGGCGGTGTGATCAACATCGTCACACGCGATCCTCAGCACGAAAACAAAAGCTACGTGCATGTTGAGGGAGGCAGCCTCAACGGGTTCGCTGGGGAACTGGTCGCGTCCCATAAATTTTCAGATGCGTTCGCGGCGAAACTCTCGCTCAACGGTCTGAGGTCGGATGAATATGACCGGCGCAGTGGCCGGAACGTTCCCGCCCAGACCAGCAATATCAACGCCGCTCTGGAATTCCGTGGACAGATTTCCCCCCGCATTGAGTGGGGACTCACCGGCACGATTGATCAGGAACGCAGCCCTTTCTGGCTCGATATCGGCACCTATTTCACCTCGCGCCCCCTAGCGAAAAGTCTTGAGGGACGTCTTGCTGCCGACACTGACTGGGGGCTGATCGAATTCCGGGCCTATCAAAACTCGTTCATAAACGAGGCAACTGACGATATCGCCGCTTTTGGAACCATTATTCCAATCAGATTCGGCTATGATCTGGAAACGACGGTCTCACAGCTTTCCGATACAATTGCCATCAACAGTAAGAATGATCTACGCCTTGGAGTGGAATATCGTTATTCCAGCCTCTCGGGGACACAGGCCGGCACGAAAATAGGCAGTGAAAGCGATATGCTGGCATCTGGATCTGCCGTCTGGGACTACCGTATCCTGCCTGAACTCACTCTGACGAACGCCGTTCGCGTGGACTCCTTTCTCGTGTCGTCCGTCAAAAGTCCCATTATGGTTAATGCTCCCACGGCCCCGGCACGATATTACGTGGAACCAAGCTTCAACAGCCGCATTCGCTACGATGCCGGAGATCTGGGTACATTTGGACTGAACGCAGCCCGGGGCATCCAGCTTCCCGCGCTCTTTGATTTTGCGCCAACGACAATGCTTGGCCCTGTAACAATTATCAATAATCCTTCGCTGGCGCCATCGACAACCATCAATATTGGCTTCAATTATTCACACGGCATCAAACCACTGGACGGCAGCCTGTCCATTGCCCTTTTCGCCCAGCGCACCAGTGAGATGCTCGGAACACCTTTCGCTTCAAACTATTCTTATGTTCCTCCCGCATCGCTCACGATGTTTCCTCAAAACTACAATCGGGTCGATGATGCCGGTGGCGAAATCCGTCTGGAAGGCAAAACGGATTTCAACCTCCACTGGGATCTGAGCTATGCCATGGCGTCTGTGCGTGACCCTAACAAATCTTCCGCCATCAATTTCCAGCGGCAGACACCGGTCAACACAGTCATTGGTGGTTTTGAGTATGTTCTGGGACAGGTGGAATTCAGTGCTCACGCCAGATGGCAGTCACATTATCAGGATGTCGCCGCTGACTTTTCCACGTTTCAGCTCAAGGACATTAAAGTAAAGGATTTCGTGACGCTGAACGCGCGTGTAGGCTGGAAAATCGACGAGCATTTCCGGCTGTCACTCAGCGGACAGCAGCTTGGTGACGCCCGGCTTAAAGAAACATCCGGCTTAAGAATTGACCGTCGTATTATTGCCGGTCTGACAGCAGGTTTCTGACCAGATACCGCCAGTTCCGGCTATGACAGTATCTCCGGGACCGTGGAGAGATGGACGCTGGCAAGGTCTTCCAGAAAAGCTTTTGGTATGTCGCCAAGATTCTGTCTCTGCCGTGTAACCGCGTGAAACATCACATCGTATCGCAGCACCTGTGTATTCAGAGGGGCAATCAGCCCCTGTTCTTCATAAGATCTGGAAAAATGCTGCGGCAGAAAGGCCAGATGATGTCCCGACAGGACAAGCATGGCCAAGGCCTCCATGTTGTCCGCTGTCGCCGTGATGGATTTGGGACTGTCTGGAAAGACTGACTGTGGAAGAGGGTACGTCCTCCAACCCCAGTCATATTCCCAGGCCTGCGCCTGCGAGATCTGTCCAGCCTGCGAAAAAAGGGGATGATCCCGTCCGCAATAGGCGACCTGCCTTTCGATGAAAAGCGGTGTGAACTGGAGACTTGGTATTCTGTGCCAGAAATATCCCATCGCTATATCAAGCGTTCCACTCAGCAAACGCTCTTCCTGTTCGCCGGGTGAACAGACGCGGATATCCAGCCTGACGGCTTCATCCCGCTGCCTGAAACGAGCAATGGCCTGACTGATCCGGATATTTTCACTAAACGGCGTATGGCCTATGATCCCGATCCGCAGGCTGCCGACAAGACGACGGTCCATGTTACGGGCCTGAACGCTGAAATCTTCGATGGCGCCCACCAGATGACGCGCCAGTTCCGTAAAGCGTTCACCTTTTGCCGTCAGTCGAAATCCGCCCCGACCGCGCTCACAGAGTCGAAAGCCCAGTCGTGTTTCCAGCGTCGCCAACTGAGTGCTGATCGTGGACTGCCCGACATTCAGGATGCTTTGCGCCGTGGAAATTCCTCCTGCATCCACAATCGCCAGAAAAACACGGATCAGACGCAGGTCCAGATCACTGAGGCTACCAAGCATGACACCCAAACATCGATTTCAATCAATGTTTGAATCTTAGATTTGGAATTGGCCCTGTCAATACGCGCGCCATATCATTACGAATACAAATCGTTCTACCCCCAGACATCCTTCAGAGGGGCACTCGATGTCAGCCACACCTACCCTCACCCAGGACACTCCCTCCCGTCAGGGAGGGATCGAAACCCGCTCCATCGACTATGTACCCGAGAACGAGCGTCATGGTCGTGTCGCCGATCAGGGACCGTTCTGGTTTCTGGGCAACTTCCAGTTCTTTACCATCGCCATCGGGTTTGTCGGACCCAGCATGGGTCTCTCACTTGGTTACACGGCGCTGGCGGGTATCATCGGCATTCTGTTCGGCACGCTGTTCATGGCGTTTCACGCGTCACAGGGCGCGGAACTGGGCCTGCCGCAGATGATTCAATCCCGCGCCCAGTTCGGCTACCGAGGGGTATCTCTCGTCCTGATTGGGACGCTGGTCACGTTTATCGGCTTCAATGTTGTTGACACGGTGCTGCTTTCCGCTGGCCTGAACGGGATCTTCGGCTGGAATATCACCGCCGTCACGATCGGCATGGCCATCATCGCCGCCCTGTTCGCCATCTATGGGCATGACTGCCTGCACACGATCTTCAAGCTGTGCTTCTACGTTTCTCTTCCTCTCTACATCATCCTCACGGGCGCGATCCTGACGGGCCACGCCGGAGGGGCTGCACCAACCATCGTCGGGTTCAGCTGGGTCGCCTTCATCGGACAGATCGCCGCCAGCGCCAGCTACAACATCACCTACGCGCCATATGTTTCCGATTATTCCCGCTATCTGCCGCGCAATACCCGTCCGGTTTCAATCATCACGGCGGTGATGTTCGGCGCGTCGTCCTCCGCCATCTGGCTCATCATACTCGGCGCATGGCTTGCAACCCGCCTTGGCGCTTCTGACGGACTGGTCGCTCTCCATCAGGCAGGCGACGCGGTCTTTCCGGGGTTTGGATCGATTGTTTCTCTTGCATCTGTCGTCGCCTTGATCGCAACGATGGGTCTCAATGCCTATAGCTGCATGCTGACCATCCTGACCGGAATAGACTCTTTTCGCCCGCTCAATCCGACCCGCAGCGCCCGTATTCTGACCGTGATCGCCGTTGCCGCGATCTGGACAGGCCTGTCCCTGAAATGTCCTTCGGACGCCATCGGGCTGCTTTTCGCGACCCTGACGGTCATGCTGTATCTGCTGGTGCCGTGGACTGCGGTCAATCTGGTCGATTATTTTGTGGTCCGCAAAGGTCGTTACGCCATCACAAACCTCTTCATGCCCGATGGTGGCATCTACGGTATGTGGCAATCTCGTGGCCTGTTGGCCTACGCAATCGGGTTTATTATCACGATCCCGTTCGCCGTGCTGCCTGAAATCTATACCGGACCGATCGCAAAAATGCTTGGCGGGGTCGATATCGGATGGCTTGTCGGGCTGATCGTTTCCGGCAGTGTCTATGCGTTGCTGAGCCGGTCTCTGGATCTGAAGACGGAAGAAACTGCCATTGCGAAAAGCGAAGCTGAGCTGAAATCCATGCAGGTCGCTGTGCCGACAGAAGCCTCGGCTGTGCCTGTCATGGACGATATGTGGAAATAGACCCCGGCATTCTGACGACTGATAGTCCAGTCAGTCGTCAGACCTGACTTTGCGGTTCTGCTTGATGCCAGACCGGTGAGCCTTGCCATCCAAACGCCGTTGCCGGGCGGCGCGTCCCGGTCTCGTCGCGACACGGAATGCGGGGCGATGCGCCGCCTCCCTGATCAGGTCAATCAGGCGTTGAATAACGTCCTCACGGTTTCTCTGCTGGCTGCGAAAGCGCCTGCCGGTGATGACGATCGCTCCATCACGGGTCGCCCGTGTTCCTGCCAGTTCCAGTGCTTTAAGACGGATGCGTTCCGGTATGCCCTGAGCACTGATCAGATTGAATCGTAACTGGGCAGCCGTCGCGACCTTATTCACGTTCTGTCCACCGGGGCCTGAAGCGAGAATATAGGTGATCTCAAGATCATCTTCATCAAGAACCACACCAGGCAGAATAGTCTGTTTCATGCTACCAACATTTCCAGTTCCACCTGACGGCGGGCTTCTGACGCTCGCCCGAACACGATCACCGTCTATTTTCCGGCAGAAGTAACGCAGGCCCGCAACACTGGAGCGCAGGCCGCGTCCTTCCCCTGCCAGGTTGAGGAAGGGCCGGTATAAGCCACTCGCGCGACTTTGCCATCCCTTATGCTGGCGATGACATGACAGGCGCCGTTGGTGTTGATGGTCATGGCAACATCGAGAGGCGCGGAAATGGAAAATGTACCGCTCCCGGACTTCTCAATTTTCCAGACAAGGACTTCCTGACTATCCCTTGTTTCGTCCTGATCAGGTACGCCCGCACATGCCACGAGATCTGAACGGGAAACTCCAATCAGATCATGCTGCGCTTCTGCGGGGATTGTCGTGCACCCTTCACACCCAAGACACAGGACGCAGAGCAGAAGGAACGCCTTCACTTCCTTGCATCCCAGTATGTCTGGTCCTGTTTCTTCCTTATCCAGACAAAACAGGTGACCAGTCCAGCATTGATGAGCGTTGCACTGATCGCCCCCAGACCGCAGAACAAGGCCCAGTCAGGCATTCGCCACGTCCCGCAGCGCCATGTCAGACAGTCGGGTCCCTCCACCGAAACGTCGCCGCCATGTTGCCGACGAACGTGCGCAATACACTTCCATGTCGCGCCGCTGTTTCAGAAGTCGGCTCAGACGTTCATGCTCATTTTCATTCCAGATCGCATACAGTCCCTGCGCCATGTCAGCGGCGTCGGTCGGGTTTCGATGTGCGTAATGACCAATCCACGGAAGTTCGGATGACACCAGAACCGGAACACTCATGGCCATCGCGTCAGCGGCAACAATATTGAATGTCTCCGTAAAGGAGACCTGCATGAGAATATCAATCCCGGAAAGCACGGTCAGAAACTCCGCATGTGGCATCCACCCATGCTCGACCAGTTCATGATCCGATCTGGCAAAGAGTTCACGCAGGTTTTTCAGAACCGGGCTGCCCTGCCCCTCCACACGCGTTGCATTGATATGGAAGCGCAGAACCATGCCGATGGATTCAGCAAATGCGATGGCGGCGATCGCCTGTGTCATATGGTTTTTCAGGGGTCTCACAGCCCCGAAACACCCGATATTGACGACACCCTGCTGGCGGGCATGAAGAGCGATGTCACACAGACGCGGGATCGGATAGACATTCGGCCCATAGGTAATGCCGGACGGGTCCAGTCCACAGCCCATCGCCACAACCGCCATATCCGACACGGCGCGCGGCGCATTGCACATGACCTCAACACCGCGTCGCAGATAATCGACGGTCCAGCCGAAGGCGATGCCTTCATTGGCAAGAAATGGGGTTTCCGAATGATCCCTGACGATCCACTGCACATTTGGATGCAGTTTTTTCAGAACATCGAACTTGTCCGGCACAACCCAGAACGCCTCAATGATCACATGGGTAGGCCTGTAGGCTGTTACCTCACGATCAATCGAATTGTTATCTGCGACTTCAACAGATTGTGCTTCAACACCACCGGCATTGAGCATATCCACGACGAAACGGACAGAGTTTGAAAGACCAGATTCACGCGAACCGTAGCCCCAGTGACCTTCACGGGACTTTAAAACAAACAGAAGACGATTTTTCATGTATATTATGACTTGTTAAAAATTATATTTATAAAAACACCAACAAACCCACCAATCCATAGACCGAAGATAAAATACACCATACATCATATTCTTTTTGTTGAAAATAAAACAGATTTATAGAAACAGATTCTGGTCAGACAAATGAACTGGCGACTCAATGACCCGACTTTCTATAACCGTCCCCTACGCAGGAGCCGAATCATTCCTGCTTCTTAAAATGACTGAACAATGATGATAAGAAACAAATCCTTCCTGACAGTCAGGATGTTTCTTTCCAATGACATTTTGTGTGGATGTCCTCAAAACAGCCAGGACAGCGCGGCCCACACAGTGTGCACGCTGCGGCGTTTTTACAAAAAAACGCATCAAAAAATGGAACTTTATACGTCCTGATACGCTTTCTGGAAATCTACAGGAGGCTATCCATGCGTTCCACTCTCTTTGCTCTTCTGGCGCTTTCAGTAGCCTGTGCCAGTCTGACTGCCTGCAAGCCACACGAGCGGACTTTTGGTGAAAAAGTGCGCGATACTGTCGATCCGCCGAAAGGACCACTTGAAAAGGCTGGTCGCGCAGTAGACCGTGCGACTGACAACTAAACAGAATTCAGGAGGCAGCCATCAAACGCTGCCTCCTGAATACCACGATATGTTTGTGGAAATTTTATCCTCCGATATCCACAGGATAAAACAGAAATGATTTCAGTATTTCAGAAAAGCCAGCGCGCCTGACCGTGCGATCCGTGTGCGCACGCTGCTCTCAGTTCAGAGCATAAGCCCCGGGCCCGCAGACCGAAGACGCTACCTATCTGGAAACCGTAATCTCTTTCGCAATGATCCGCCGGGGCTTAGGGCAACAGGATTGTTCAGCCTGCCAACGCGCATCCCTGATCACAATGACAAAGCCAAGCAGCAGCGGCAGAACGAAAAACATGAAAACAGCAATGAGCATGGACACCAGACCCTGCCATTCCATCCTGTCCATCCTCCCTGCACACATACTTGCTGACGCGGAAGATAACGAAGATCTTCCCCTCTGTCATATCAAGTTTATTTGCCAGCTTTGAGCAGGGCGTCAGGGAAGCACATACAGCGTCTTCCCTGACATTTTAACCTCAGGGACGACCGACCGACTGGTAATCCAGACCGACTGCGCGCATCGCCGCCGGGTCAAAGATGTTACGCAGATCGACGACAACCTTGCCGTTCATGGCTTCCACAAGCGCCTTGGGTGCGAGTGCTCGGAAGACATTCCACTCCGTCAGCACAACCAGCGCATCCGCTCCCTTGGCGGCATCCAGGGCATCGGTGCAGTACGTCGTGGTCGGCGGCAGCATCGGTGCGGCCACTTCCATGCCAACCGGATCAAACGCCCGCAGTTTCGCCCCGGCTTCCGCCAGACGATGCAGAATGGGGATCGACGGAGCCTCACGCATATCGTCTGTTTCAGGTTTGAAGGTCAGACCGAGGATCGCAATCGTCTTGCCTTCCGCCGAACCGCCACAGGCTGCGATGATACGACCGGCCATGCCGATCTTGCGGGCATCGTTGACCTGCACGGTCGTCTCGACCAGACGACACGGGCTTCCCGCTTCCTGACCAATACGCGACAGGGCCAGCGTGTCCTTCGGAAAGCAGGAACCGCCATAGCCCGGCCCCGGATGCAGGAACTTGCGGCCGATACGGCCATCAAGCCCCATGCCCTTGGCCAGATCATGCACATCAGCACCCAGCTTTTCACACAGGCTGGCCATCTCGTTGATGAAGGAAATCTTCACCGCAAGGAACGAGTTGGACGCATATTTGGTGAGTTCCGATGTCTCCAGCGACGTAAAGAGCAGCGGCGCTTCGATCAGAGACAGCGGACGGTAGACCTTGCGCATGACAGCTTCCGCACGTGCGCCGCCATCAGGAGCCGTCTTGTCGAGACCGATGATCACACGATCCGGACGCATGAAGTCACCGATTGCGCTGCCTTCACGCAGGAACTCGGGATTGGATGCGACGTCGAAATCGGCATCGGGGCGCGTGGCCCGGATAATCTCGGCGATGCGGCGGCTGGTGCCGGCCGGTACCGTCGATTTCGTCACGACAACCGCATAGTTGGTCAGCGATCGGGCGATCTGTTGCGCCGCCGCATGGACATACTGCATGTCCGCAGCGCCATCGCCATTCCGCGGCGGCGTGCCGACGGCGATAAACACAGCCTCCGCGTCTTTTACAGCAGAGGCGATGTCATCACCGAAAGACAGGCGTCCCGCCTGCATATTCGATTCGACGAGCTTGTCGAGGCCGGGCTCATAGATAGGAATCTGGCCTTTCTGCAGAGCGGCCAGACGTGTCGGGCTGTTTTCAACCACAGCCACTTCAATTCCGAATTCCGCAAAACACGCAGCCGAAACGAGGCCGACATAGCCTCCCCCGATCATTGCAATACGCACCGAAGTCTCCTCCCGATTTTCCGGGCCTGTCATCAGACGAACAGGGCGCCCGCCCGAAATCGCACAGACTTGAACCTGTCCGGTCCCTCGCGGTCAAGACCAGAAAAAAAACAGTTCCAGAGAGATTTTTTAGGACTCTCACCTCAGCAAAACAGATTCAAAGCAAAAACGAGTTTTGACGCCATTCGGCTGACCGGCTACGGCTATATGACTGTAATGCTGTTGTTTGTGCAAAATTGGCACATTCCAGAGGCAAGGACCAAACACGCCGGATGAACACCTTACTTGATCTTGTCGCCCTGCTGGGCCGAACGGTGTTTGTCGTGACGCGAGGGGCAGGTTCCATAGCCCTGTTTGCTCTGGAAGGGGTTTCCTGCTTTTTCCGCCCCCCTTTTTACTGGCGCGTCTTTCTCCAGTCGCTTACGGACACCGGCTTCCTGTCCCTGCCCGTCGTAGCACTAACAGCCCTGTTCTCGGGCGGCGTGATCGCCCTCCAGTCCTACACCGGTTTCGCACAGTACCACGCACAAAGCGCCATCGCGAACATCGTCGTGCTGGCAGTGACCCGCGAACTCGGTCCGGTCATGGCCGGCCTCATGGTGGCAGGCCGCGTGGGCGCCGCCATGGCGGCGCAGATCGGCACCATGCGGGTGACGGACCAGATCGACGCCCTGACGACCCTGCGCACCCATCCGATGAAATATCTCGTCGCCCCCCGCCTCGCAGCAGGTGTGATCGCCCTTCCCCTGCTGGTGGTCGTGGCAGATATTCTCGGCGTCGCAGGCGGTTTTACGGTGGCAACAGTCAAGCTCGGCTTCGCGCCGGACAATTATATCGCCGCCACCATGAACGCCCTGAAAACCGAAGATGTCATGGTGGGGCTGGTGAAAGCGACCGTCTTCGGTTTCCTCATCACCCTGATGGGCTGTTACTACGGCTACACAAGTCGGGGTGGCGCAGAAGGCGTGGGCAGCGCCACAACCTCCGCCGTCGTCTCCGCGTCGATCCTCGTGCTCGCGTTCGATTACCTCCTGACAGACCTGTTCTTCGCGCAATGACAGACAACACACCTTCCTCGCCAAAAATCCGTATTCGCGGACTCCGCAAGGCTTTCGGCACGAAAGTCGTGCTCGACGGCATTGATCTCGATGTCCCGACAGGCACCTCATTCGTGATTATCGGTGGCTCCGGCTCGGGAAAATCCGTCCTGCTCCGCTGCATTCTGGGACTTATCCAGCCGGATGAAGGTCTGATCGAGATTGACGGGGTGGACGTTCTGCGTGCGCCCCGCCGTGAGCGGGAAGAACGGATCGGCGAAATCGGCATGCTGTTCCAGAACGCCGCCCTGTTCGACAGTCTGCCGGTCTGGGAAAACGTCGCCTTCGGCCTGCTTGCCCCTGAACCCACCAGACATTCCGAAAAGCATCCGCGCCTGTCGCGGGCGGAAGCGCGGGTGCGGGCAAACGCCGTGCTGGAACAGGTCGGTCTCGACCCATCGGTCGGTGACCTTTCCCCCTCCGAACTGTCCGGCGGCATGCAGAAACGCGTCGGGCTCGCCCGCGCCATCGCCGACCGGCCCGAGATCCTGTTCTTCGATGAGCCGACAACCGGCCTCGATCCCATCATGGGCGCGGTCATTGACGGGCTGATTGTCGACTGCGTGAAAACGATGGGATCGACCGCCATCGCCATTACCCACGACATGGCCTCCGCCCAGCGGATCGGCGATGAAGCTGCCATGCTGTATCAGGGCAGGCTGGTGTGGCAGGGACCAGCCTCCTCACTCATGCACTCAGGCAACGACATGGTGGATCAGTTCACGCACGGTCGCCGTGAAGGCCCGATCTCCATGGAACTCCGCCGCTAGAGCAACATCTGATCGGACGGAATCGTCTGGTCGGATAAAGTGGCTCGATAAACACTGAGTTGGAGCGGTATCCGTGATTCAGTCTGAACGGATACCGCTCCAGAATCTGTCCCTGTCCAGCCGGAGTTTGTCGTCATGAGTCGTCCACTCAACGTGATCGGCCTGATGAGCGGCACATCGCTCGACGGAGTGGACGCCGCCGTCATCCGTACGGACGGCGTTACGGTTTTTGAACGTGGCCCCTCTCTGTCCCTGCCGTATGATCCCGATCTTCGTCAGTGTGCCCGAACACTTCTCGACCATGCGGCATACCTCGCGCCGGACTCGCCCGAAGTTCTGGAGTTCGAACGGCTTCTGACAGAACGCCATGTGCAAGCCGTCCAAGCCTTGCGGCTCCAGACAGGTCCCGTCGATCTGATCGGTTTTCACGGCCAGACGATCTACCATGCCCCCGCCCTGCATCGGACCTGGCAGATTGGTGATGCGACGCTGCTGTCACGCAAAACACAGCTTCCGGTCGTGCATGATTTCCGAAGCGCCGATGTCGCTGCCGGTGGCGAAGGAGCGCCTCTCGCGCCCTGGTATCACGCAGCGCTTTTGCAGAATGCTCCGAGACCGGTGGCCATCCTCAACATCGGCGGCGTGGCCAATGTCACCTTCCTCGGGCGGAGTGGCGAGATCATCGCCTGCGACACCGGGCCGGGCAACGCGCTGATGGATGACTGGGCGCTCCGACATACAGGCGTGGCCTGTGATACGGACGGCGCGCTGGCCCGGAACGGGCATGTCGATCAGGCTATTCTCGACATGCTTCTCGCGGATCCCTATTTCAGCCGCCCCGCCCCGAAATCCCTTGACCGTCAGAGTTTCATCGCGGCTCTCGATGCAGTTTCCCGCTGCTCTCCCGCTGATGGCGCCGCCACTCTCGCTGCTTTCACCATCGCCGCCGTGGCGCGCACAGAATTTCCGGAAGAGCCC
Organism: Acetobacter sp.; assembly: GCF_022483985.1. Taxonomy (NCBI): domain Bacteria; kingdom Pseudomonadati; phylum Pseudomonadota; class Alphaproteobacteria; order Acetobacterales; family Acetobacteraceae; genus Acetobacter; species Acetobacter sp. The sequence goes on from NZ_JAKVME010000001.1 coordinate 1,571,148, forward strand.
GACGTCTGGTACGTCTGCGGCGGCGGACGCCATAATCCCGTGCTGATGGAAGGGCTGCAAAAGGCCCTGAACGCCCCCGTTTTATTGGGAGACAGCCTTGGCTGGAACGGCGATGCCCTGGAAGCCGAGTGTTTCGGCTTTCTCGCCGTGCGGGTTTTACGCCAGCTCCCCCTCTCCGCCCCCGGCATCACCGGAGCGCCTGATTTCCTGCCCGGCGGACGCCTGACCTGCGCCGGTCTGAGCACGCTTCCCCGGTGGGTTTCCCTGCCTGACGAAGACCCTTGACGCTCCGAGCGGACACGCGATATACCCCGCCACGTTGCCGGCGTAGCACAGTGGTAGTGCAGCGGTTTTGTAAACCGAAGGCCGGGAGTTCGAATCTCTCCGCCGGCACCATTTTCCGCAGAAATCAACGATTCTTTATCGACGCACGCGGCGCATAATGCGCCCAAAGCGCACATGACCTCGGACAAAAAGCCGGATACATTTTCTGCTATCAAAACTGGCCGTTGCGACCACTCAAACACCCTCGCACCACCCGGCACAAGCCCCGTCCCTCCCCTCAAGCATCGCACTCGGTCCGGAATACGTCACCCAAACGGATCATCCTTCCGCCGCGCCCTGATTGTCGCCCATGTCAGCACGAGAACTGACGCAATGCCGCCGACAGCACCTACGAGGACGGAGATGGGGTTCAAGTATCGGGAAACCGGCAAGGGATTAGCCCTGCGGCCCACGCTTGCCGCCACAGGGCGCGGGCATAGTCCCGCCATCATTCACGATCACGCATGATATGCTCTATCTCGCGACGTTCCGCCTCAATCACTCGCCGCTCTGCATCGTGAGCGGGCGAGTAGATAGAGTCGTAGCCTGGCCAGCCCTTCCTCACGACGTCTGAATGGCTGCGTTAGCCACGCACGATACGAGCAAGCGTTGGCCGCGACGCGGACTGGTATGCGATCAGTTTAAGGAATAGCCGTTGCACGTGTGACGAGACAGGACAATTATTCAAACTGTTTCTATCCGTCACACTTTCGGGGATAATTGATGTTCAGGAGCTTTCTCGCTGCCGTTGCCGCATGCTCAGCGCTTGCTGCATGTGCATCACCCTATACAATCAAAACTGTTTTTAACCCTGCTGACGTAGCGTGGTCTCAGCAGCCAGGAACTGCGACCATCTATGGGCAGGCATTTCTTAGAACGCGAGGCGGGGATGTCAGAACCTGCGCCGGAAACAAAGTTATTCTTTTTCCAAAGAGCGCCTATACCACAGAAATATACCACGTATACCAGCAGGAGATAACTCACGAAGTTCATTATTCAAAGGTTATAAATCGTGATCCTGAGGCGTTGGTCTATAAGCGGGAAACCAGATGTGACGTATCCGGGAGCTTCCATTTTGACAATTTACCAGTCGGTGACTGGTACGTAGCAGCTCGCGTCGTGTGGGAAGCCCGGAGTTCCGGGTATGGACTGTCTCCACAGGGAGGAACGATTTTCACCCCTGCGCATACAAATGCCAATGAGAAAACCGAAGTTATCTTAACGCGCTGAGAGCGTTATTCTCTTTCGCCATGCAGCGAGCATCTGGAATACATCCCGGTTACCGTAACCGCCCGCTGCACTGCGCCTTCTTCCATCCGATAAAGAACTCCTCCGGGATATCCGGACCAAGAAGGTGTTCCCGTGCCTTCAGCGCATGTGGTGCGTTTTGATTCGTCCGCAACCTGAGCGGAGATGCTGGATTGTTCTTTTTCAAAATCAGGACAGGGAGCATCCCCTCGTTCAGCTTCACCCTACACCGTGAAGCGCATGACACCCCCAATCTCCGTCGAACAGGTCCGCGCTTGTGTTCAACATCCATGGCTTTCCCGACTACTGACCCGGCTAATGAATGGTCACAATCATGAACGGTCATACATAGGCTTGCAGGACATTCAGCCTGAGTTGATCAGTTCCCGAAGCGCCTCCCCCTTGGTCTTCCCGCCGGAGTAAGGCACAACAGCGCCCCAACGTGCCGAACAACGGAGACGGAGATGCGGGTTACAGTCGCTGACATGCAGAAGATGAAGCGGAATGGCGAGCGCATCGCCATGATAACGGCTTATGACTGCTCGTCCGCCCTTATTGCCGAACGTGCGGGCGCTCCCGTTCTGCTTGTCGGCGATTCACTGGGCATGGTCATGCTCGGACACAGCACAACGCTGCCTGTCACCCTTGAAGATATGGAGCGACATGCCGCCGCCGTCATGCGCGTCAGCCAAAAGGCGCTTGTTGTCGCGGATCTTCCTTTTCTGAGCTACGCCACTATCGAGGACGCGGTCTCCTCTGCCCGCCGTCTCATGCAGTCGTCAGGTGTGCAGGCTGTCAAACTGGAAGGCGGGAAAAGCATTACACCGCAGATCCGCCGTCTGGTTGACTGTGGTGTGCCGGTCATGGGGCATCTGGGGCTGACACCTCAGTCACAGCACCAGATCGGCCTGCGTGTGCAGGCCCGTCGTGCGAACGAGGCACGCCAGTTGATTGAAGACGCTCTTGCTCTCGAAGCGGCCGGTGCTTTTGCGCTTGTGCTGGAAGTCGTGCCCGCCCCGCTGGCCGCCGCCGTGTCTGAAAAAGTAGGCATTCCCGTCATCGGCATCGGAGCAGGGGCCGGCTGTGACGGACAGGTGCAGGTCTGGCACGATATTCTTGGCCTGTTTGAAGGCCGCCCCCCCCGTCATGCCAAGCGGTTTGCCGATATCGGAGCCGCCATGGAACAGGCTGTCCGCGCCTATGCCGAGGATGTTCGCTCAGGCGCTTTTCCAACAGACGCGCAGAGTTCCACGATGGACCCTGACGAACTCACTGCGGCAATTGCCTCTCTGGACCATAAAGATCACTGACATGCAGATTGTTTCCACTATCGCCGCCGCTCGCGAAACACGGGCCAGACTGGATGGCACGCTTGGTTTCGTCCCGACCATGGGTTTCCTGCATGAAGGACACCTCAGTCTTGTCCGCCGCGCGCAGGAAGAATGTGACGCTGTTGCTGTCAGCATCTTTGTGAATCCAACACAGTTCGCGCCAGATGAAGACCTGAACCGTTATCCACGAGCCCTCGAACGGGATCTGTCGCTTCTCAGGGAAGCCGGTGTTTCTCTCGTTTTCACACCGGATGCAGGCGAAATTTACCCACCGGGTTTCGACACGAGTATCGATGTTGGAGAGGTTTCGAGACCACTGGAAGGCGCTTTCCGTCCCGGACATTTTTCTGGTGTCGCCACGGTCGTTGCCAAGCTTTTCAATATCATTCAGCCGACAAAGGCTTTTTTCGGTCAGAAAGATGCGCAGCAATGCGCCGTGATCAGCAAACTGGTCACTGACCTGAACATTCCCGTTGAGGTTGTGGTCTGCGATATTGTCCGCAATGAAAAAGGCCTCGCACTCTCCAGTCGCAATTCCTATCTGAGTAAAAGCGAGCAGGAACGGGCTCTCCTGCTGCATGACAGTCTTGGAAAGGCGGAGGGACACATTGCTGCGGGTGAGCGCAATGCATCGACCATCAGAGCGCTGATTGGCGACATTCTTTCAAAGGATGCTGATTTTTGCGTGGATTATATCAGTGTTGCTGATCCTCACACCCTGACAGAACTTGAGAACATCGACGACGAGGCGCTGATCTCGCTGGCTGTCAGAGTTGGCGCCACACGTCTGATTGACAATGTGGTCGTCAGGAAAAAATAATTCCAGAACTCATTCAGGGATGGAAACACACCCTGAAGATTTATCTTCAGAGAGCAAACGCTCTCTGAACCTTTACAGACACAGATGATCTTTTGAAAAACTTCCCTGTTGCAAAACGCCAGCGCCGCGAAACCAGCAGCACGATGTCTTGTGCCCAGTATTGAAACGATTATTGAAAAGATGACCGGGTTGTGGAGGCTCTTCAACAACCCGGCAGTTCCGCCCTCAGTGTTTTTCTGTGGAAGAGGCAGGCGCACCCATCTTGGGCGCCACCGATGCCCCCGGAGCGAGCACTTCAGGGTCAACCGGTTCGTCGGTTGTCATGTTTGGGTCTGGCGCGTGCGTGTCGTCGCCTGACGCGGATGTCGGCCCCTGCACGCTCATCCCCAGAGACTCCGCCAGTTGCCTGTGCGTCACAGCCTCGGGGATTACCGCGAGCGCCAGAAGCGGCACAGGTTTTTCCGGCGCCAGCATGACGGTAAGAGGACCTGCCGCCGGATTTGCGATATATCCGGCGAGTTGTGCTCCCATGCTGTCTGACGGCGTGCCCGCAGGCGACCATGTCCGTCTCAGCAGGGTAATATAGGCATCAGGATCCATACCCTGATTGACCGCGGCGTTGTTGAGAATACGGGGAACAAGCCCCGCATCCCGCCATGAAAAATCGAGATGCAGGAGTTGAGGCTGAGGCAGGGTTCCCTGCTGTGCAACCAGTTGGGTAAAATCGCCCGCGATATTCAGATGTCCAAATTCAGGCGCATTCACATCAAACTCCGTGACATGGGCCACGTCCGCCCCCCGATCCACAATCGCGTTCAGCACAATCGCCGCGTCAAATTTCTCATATCCAAGCGTCTTGATGCCCATGGTGCGCGGACCGGTCGGCCAGAGTCTGAAATGCGTGAGACTCTCCGTTACACGGCTTTTCTGACCATCCGTATCGATGTGCAGATGGGCCTTTTCAAATCCCGCGAGACGGTCTTCTGCGCTTCCCGGCCCATCCACTTCTCCTTTGAGAAGAAAATCCTGAGCAATGATGGACTGATTGCCATCGTGAAACAGCAGACCATCGCCTTTCAGATACGACTGCAACAGCCCCGCCAGATCAGACCCGTCTGACACCAGTTGTCCAATGCTGGCATCCCTCACAGGATGGTCGCCGTAATGAAGCTGAAGCTTCTCGAAGGTCAGACGGGAGACCCGCCCCGTCCCGTACTGATCCAGAATGATATGGTCGGCCCTCGCGCTTTCCAGTCCATCAGTCGAGGCGAGAACAGCCTGCGTCGCCTCCCCATGATCCATCATCAGGCTGCTGACCTGATCTTCAGTCGGCGGCGGCAGCATGATGCCGTCCAGCGACAGCCGTTTCGCCTGCATGGAGCCTCCGGTTCCCGTAACCTGAAGCGTGTAGGCAATGACATGATCAAAATGCAGGGAACTGTGATCGGGCGCGCCTTTACTCTCCGTCGGAGAGCCGACAACAGCTCCAATCAGTTCGATCGTGGCGGCGGAGATCGTACCGGTGGGGTCTTTCAGCACGACATCTGTGAGCCGCGCACCATGACTGGTGGGCAGGGCGACAGCCTTGCTCCAGGTGAATTCAACGCCCGGTGGCAGATGGGTCTTCGCGTCTTCCAGCGCCTCGATCAGTTCGTGGTTGGCTTCCCTGTGGACCCAGATCCACCCCGCAGAGCCGAGTCCGATAACCGCAAGAGCGGACAGGGTAATGATGGTGCGGCGCGTGGTTTCTCGGTTCATGTTAAGACAGCAACCCTCTGATCAGCCTTGGTTCCTTTTACATATCAGGGCCTTGCTTCAAGAGCATCAGGAAAAACCACCCACGGATTTCTGCGGTTTTTGCAGCATCCGATATTACGGTATAATGTTACCGTATAAAAATAATCCTTATAAATAAAAGAACAAAATGAAATTGATATTTTTCTTCCGTCTTTTCTCTTGACGGACCATCTCAGCTTACGCATAAGGCCCCACCCGAACCGCTCAAGATTTCTGGACGGACATAGAAACAATGAAAACCACCCGCTCGCTTAAGCCCGCGGAAGTGACGAAGAACTGGATCCTGATCGACGCCGAAGGGCTCGTTCTTGGCCGTCTCGCCACTCTTGTTGCAGCGCGTCTGCGCGGCAAGCACAAGCCGCAGTTCACCCCGCACGTTGATTGCGGCGACCATGTCGTCATCATCAACGCCGAGAAAGTGAAGCTGACCGGCAATAAAGTCGATCAGAAGCTTTTCCATTACCACACCGGTTATGCCGGTGGCATCAAGCAGCGCACGATCACGCAGCGTCTGAACGGCAAGCACCCCGGCGAAGTCGTCGAGAAAGCTGTCGAGCGTATGATCACGCGTGGCCCGCTGCAGCGCGCCCAGATGCGTAACCTGCATGTCTATGCCGGTTCCGAGCATCCGCATGACGGCCAGCAGCCAGTGAAGCTGGATGTCGCCGCGATGAACCGCAAGAACACCGCCATTGCGAAGAGTGGGGTCTGATCGCCATGTCTGAAACGATTGAACGCACAGGCACGCTCGCCGACCTCAAGGACGTCGCTCCTCAGGTTGTGGCTTCAGAAGCTCCTGTCTACGAAGTGAAGCGCGACGCTCAGGGCCGCTCCTACGCCACCGGCCGTCGTAAAGAGTCCGTCGCTCGCGTCTGGATCAAGCCCGGCAAAGGTGAGGTCACGGTGAACGGTCGTCCGATCGGCACCTACTTCGCCCGTCCGGTCCTGCGCATGCTGCTGACACAGCCTTTCCTCGTGACCGACCGTTACAACCAGTTCGACGTTGTCTGCACCGTCGTTGGTGGCGGTCTGTCCGGTCAGGCTGGCGCTGTCCGTCACGGCATCAGCCGTGCGCTGACGCACTATGAGCCGGAACTGCGCGGCGTTCTGAAGGCAGCCGGGTTCCTGACCCGTGACTCCCGTCAGGTCGAGCGTAAGAAATACGGTAAGGCCAAGGCCCGTCGTTCCTTCCAGTTCAGCAAGCGCTGATCTGGAACGCACCTTCCGCTCCGTGCGGAAGGGGGTTTTGGAAGCCGCCGGCCTTCGGGCTGGCGGCTTTTTTTGTCTGGAGAAGAAAGCGTGAGCGGCAAACGGCAGGAAACATTCGACGCAGTCGTCATCGGTGCGGGGGCTGCGGGACTGATGACGGCGCTCACGGCCGGACAGCGTGGTAAACGGGTTCTGGTCCTTGACCACAATGACGAGCCGGGCCGAAAGATCCTGATTTCCGGTGGTGGACGGTGCAATTTCACCAATCTACAGACCGTGCCGGACCGCTTCCTGTCCCAGAACCGGCACTTTGCCCGATCAGCCCTGGCACGCTACAAGCCTGCCGATTTTCTGGCGTTGGTCGAAAAGCATCGTATCGCATGGCATGAAAAGACGCTGGGACAGCTCTTCTGCGACGGCTCTGCCCGTCAGATCCTCGCCATGTTGCTGGATGAGTGCGCCAAGGGCGACGTTACGATCCGCCTCGGCGAGACGATCAGGGATGTCCGGTTTTCAGATCGCTTTACGGTGGAAACCGATACTCTCACCATAGAGGCGCAGTCGCTCGTCCTTGCAACCGGCGGCCTTTCCATTCCCAAACTCGGCGCGACGGGGCTGGCCCATCGTCTGGCCCGCCAGTTTGATATTCCTCTGGTCTCGCCAGCACCCGGTCTTGTGCCACTGCAAGCCAATATCGACGATCTGGGCTGGATGCCCGCCCTCTCCGGCGTATCTCTCCCCGTGCGCGTACAGAGCGGCAAAACCATTTTCGAAGAGGCCATGCTGTTCACGCATAAAGGCCTGTCAGGTCCGGCCATCCTCCAGATTTCATCCTTCTGGAAACCGGGGCAGTCCATCAGGATTGATCTGCTTCCGGAAAAGGATGCTTTCGAGACCCTCAAAAACGCCAGAAAAGAACGCTCACGCGCCCACGCCGTGGCCATCCTGTCCGAGCAGATGCCGCGGCGGCTTGCTGAAGAGCTTGGCCCGCGTCTGCTCGGTGAGAAAGCCGCGGCGGAATGGCCCGACAAACTGCTTCGTGCAGCGGCGGAAACCCTGAAAAACTGGCAGTTCACTCCCTCGGGCACGGAAGGATATGCCAAAGCCGAAGTGACCACGGGTGGCGTGGATACCAAGGCGCTCTCGTCCCGCACCATGGCCAGCACGAACCTGCCGCAGCTTTATTTCGTTGGCGAGGCCGTCGATGTCACCGGCTGGCTGGGTGGCTATAATTTCCAGTGGGCATGGGCGAGCGGCTACGCTGCGGGAACCGCTCTTTCGGAGTGATGTTATGCCTTCCGGACAAGCAACACTCTGCTTTTACTGACTTCCCGGAAAAAGCCGGCTAGTCTGGCCTAACCATTTCATCCTTGAGGAGATTTTCCGATGGATATGTCCGTTTTCCAGTCTGCAAAACGCCGTGGGGCACGCGCGCTCGTGCTCGGTCTTGCCGCCGCCGCGCTGGCCGCCTGCACAGGTCAGGCAGGCACTCCCATCGCACCCGGCACCTACCCGCCCGGAACGCCGCTCGGTGGCACATGCAAGGCCGGTCTCTACACCTGCCAACTGCCTCTGGCCTCCCCGGTCGGTGCGCCATGCAGTTGTCCCGGACTGGGAGCAGCCTCCTACGGGCAGGTCTATCTCAAATAATAAATTGCAGAGGAACCGCTGGCGTGGCATGGCCTGAGGGCTTTTTGCCACGCCGGATGGCCATCCGTCAGCATGTTCTGCGGACAGCCGGTCTGGTATAGGGGCGTGAAGATCATCGTCGATCTTCTGCCGGACCCACAGAGAGAGACCGTAACGCATGAGCTTCAGTGACGACCGTTATTCCCCTTCCCGCGCCTCGGCGGGACGTCAGAACGGAAGCTCGAATGGCCTGTCTTCCCTGCTCAGACTGGGAATCTGGTCTGTGCTGTATTTCCTGTTCTACATGGCGCAGCAGGTTGCCGAGCTACTGGCTCCACTGCTGCTGATCGCAGGGATCGGCTGGGCGGCCCTGCCCCATGTCGTGAGCGCAGTGTCCTCCAGCGCAAGCCATGTGGACGCGCAGGCCCATGATGTGATGTCGCATGTTTCAGAGGCCATCCCGCATGAAGTCATGCTCGGTTCGCATCTGCTGACACCATCAGGACTGATTTTCGATGGTATCCTGCTCATGGCTGTCGCTGCTTTTGGTGCTACCCTGTCCGCCATCGCCGCACGGTCCATGTAAAAGGCGGCAACAGGACCAAACGATCAGCCGTTCCAGCAGACCGGACGCTATCTTTGCCTGCCCCCGCCGAGGAAGACTATCCGGCGACGGGAGCAGGCCTCTCAAACACGAAACGCCTGCCCCGCTATTCTCAGAGCAGGTTCAGGGCAGGCCACAGGTGACGCAATGCGCTGAACCAGTGCGCGCAAGCCGCCAGTGCGACAACAGTCCCAACGCCACTGACAAGCCACGCTTTCCGCCAGAAAGCCGCACTTTCGAGAAAAGAAGTCCCACTGTCCTCGGCCTGCTCGGTGCGCTTGAGAACATCGCTCCGCAGGCGGCTGGATATGTCGATTGCCGGCGTGACATGACGAGGCGTGGCGGCAGGCTCTTCCTCCACCTCAGTTTCTTCTGCGGTTTCGATGTGCCCGGAAGGCACGGTGGCATCGCCCTCCGATACCTCCTCATGCTCCCAGATCGCCTCATCATGATGGTCTTCCGCAGGAGCAGTTGCTTCCGCCTCTTCCTGCTCAGGCTCGGCAACGCGATCCCACACCGGCACCCAGGGCGCCGTTGTCGAATGTTCGGTTTTTTTCGGAGCCGGAGTAGGTGTGCTTTCCTCGCCTGCCAGACTTTCCTGACTGCCTGGATTATTTCTGGCGGCCCGCAGACGCATGATGACGTCATCGAACGTCGCGTCCTGCGGCGCTGGCGATGCAGACGCGTCACTCTCTTCCGCGTGGTTCCGGGATGCTCCGGATTCAGGCTCCGGCTGTGGATGTCCTGATACGTCTTTCAGACGATCCGAATTTTTGGAGTCTTCAAGAAGACTTTCATCCTGATGACCTGATCCAGAAAAACCGGTGTTGCCAACGTTGAAATGTTCGTCGAGGTCCTTTTCATGCCATTCATGAGACTCTTCCTCATGCTTTGTCCCAAAGCCGGTCTGCTGCGGAGCCGGTTCGGGCTCATCATCCCAGATGCTGCGATAGGCGACGTTCTTTTTAGGCGGAGCCGCTTCAGCAACGGGCGGTGAAACCGGAGAAGGCTGAACAGGGAGATCAAGGAAACTGAAAGGCTTCGCAAACCCGCCCGCCTCCTCATCCTGGGGCTCTTGAACCATCTTCTCCTGACGGGGCGTAATCCGCGTGGAGAAATGCTGGTCAGTCGGGAGCTCGGAAACAGTCGAGAATGTTTCGTGCTCCGTCTCGTCCGGCGTCTGCGAGGTGACGGGCTCCCTCGCCTCGTCTGACAGCGCCTCGCTATGCGTTTCACTTTCAGGCGTCCGTTCTTCTTTCGGAACAGACGGAAGAGCCGCTTCCCCATTCGCAACAGTGGAATCTGTTACATCCTGCTGCAGTCCTATTTCAGGTTCCGCAACCGACTCCTGCCGAATATCATGCTCTTCATTCTGGACAGGCGTTTCGAGCCGGGGCGATGCTTCATGAGTAAACGGCGCTGATTTTTCTCCGGCGACAGGCTGGGGCAGACTGCTTTCCCAACCCGTTTCCGGAGAGACCGACGGCTGTGCGGCTTCTGCAAGAACCTCAGAGGCAGGCGGCAGGGGAGAAGACGGCTCTTCCGGAGCCGCAGCCATCTCGGTCTCTGGTGCGACGGGCTGTTCATCCTCCTGTGAGACTTCCGGTTTCCGTTCCTCCGGCTGCGCTTCAGTGACAGAAGAAACTGGAGGACCGTCGGAGACCACAGCGGAGGCGACGGCATCCGTCTGGGGATCGACCGATTCTGACGGCGTCGCTACAGGATGATCACGCGTCTCAGGTTCCGGCGACCGGGATACTGCCACAGGAGAAGGCGCTACGGCTTCAGCAGCCGTGGGCTGGACAGCCTTGACGACCCAGCTTGTGCCGCACCCTGCGCACTTCAATGTCCTGTCCTTTGTCAGGTAAGACGCAGGCACATTATATTTGATGCCACAGGACGGGCAGACAATCAGCATCCGGGTTCCTCTCTCGCGCTGCGTAATCGCTCTGGCCGCAGACACGCATCATCCTCGTTAAACAGTATGCCTTATAATCGGTTCCCAATTTCTAAACATGATCCGACAACGGTGAAAGAGGGAGAAGGGTCCTCTGGCGAAGATCGACAGTTTCGTCAGCAACGCGTTATGATATCACGTGTTTCTCATGACTGACCTCATCCCTCAGGGAGTATGCCTCGCATGATCCGGCTCCGTGACGTCACCTGGCATCACGGCACTCCGCCGGATGGAGGTCAGGCCACGCTCAGAAACATCACCTTCGCGATCCCGCAGGGCGGGTTCCGCTGGCTGCTCGGTCCCTCCGGCGCGGGAAAATCCACATTGCTGCGCCTTCTGCACATGGAAGCGCTGCCCCGCTCGGGCGATATGGAAATTCTCGGCACCGAAATCGGATTACGCAGCAAGCGCTCGACCCTCACGCGGCTCAGACAGCGAATCGGGATGATCCATCAGGATTTCCGGCTGATGCCGACTCTTTCGGTTGCCGACAACATCGCCCTGCCCCTGCGGCTTCAGAAGCGGGTGGAAGGCGAAATTTCACAGGAAGTGGATGCTCTGCTGGACTGGCTGGGGCTTGTCGAACGCAGGAAAGCCCGTCCCATCGAACTCTCAGGCGGAGAGCAGCAGAGGACGACCATCGCTCGCGCCGTGATCATGCGACCCAGCCTCCTGCTTGCGGATGAGCCGACCAATGCGCTGGAAGACACTCAGGCGGCGCGTGTCATCGGCATGCTGAGAGAACTGTCGGACCTCGGAACCACCGTCATCGTCGCCACGCACAATGACACGCTCGTCCAGCGCTTTCCCGCGCCCGCCCTGCAACTCCGACAGGGACGGCTGTTCTCGGATGAGTAAGCACACACGCGTCCGCGACGGCCTCGCCCTGTCCCGGGCGCTTCCCGACCGCAGCCTGCTCACCATGGTCGCGGCCATGAGTCTGCTGATCGCCCTGACCTTTACGGCGGCTGTCGGCGCCCAGAGTCTGTCGGAGAGATGGGCCAAAGGCGCCGCCAATCTGATCACCGTGCAGGTTCCCGATCCAGACAAGACATCCGTGACAGACGGACGTCCGGCTGGCCGCACGCGCATTGAGAGCGTGCTCGACGCACTGAAAACAGCGCCGGATATCATGCGGCTGCACAGGCTGGATGAGCAGGAACTCGACACACTGCTGAAACCGTGGCTCGGCAATGCCGGGACAGCCGCACTCCCTCTTCCCGCTGTGATCGAGGTCGATCTCACCCCGGGCGGCGTCTTGTCCGATGACCTCGTCTCGACCCTCGTCACCAGCGCGCCCGACACGCTTATCGAGAAGAACGATGACTGGCGTTCCCAGCTTCACACGGTCGCCCGCAGCCTTCTGTTCTGCTCCGGCCTTGCGATAGCGCTTGTAGGCGCAATCGGCGCGGCGGTCATCGGGATGGCGACGCGTCTGGGTCTGGGCTCACGACGTGAAAGCGTGACCATTCTTCACGAACTGGGCGCATCCGACGGTTACGTCGCCCGGCGCTTCGCATCCCGCGTAGCGTTTCTGTCCTTTCTCGGAGGGCTGGCCGGAACACTGGTCTCCCTCCCTCCAATTGCCATTCTCACGCATCTTATGGCGCCTTTTTCAGGGAGCGTGCCGACCGCGACACAGAATGGTGAAAGCTGGCTTTCCATCCTGCAGGACTCTCTGCCTGCGTTCTGGCAGGGAGCCGCCCCACACTCCCTTCTGATCGGGCTGGGCTGCATCCCCTTTGTCGTCACTCTGATCGGATGGCTGACGGCGCAGATCATCGTACGGGTATGGCTGCGACGGCTGCCATGAAGGAAAAGCGCCCCGGACACGGCTGGTGGCGGGCGGCGGGTCTCTTTCTCACGGCCAGTCTCTCGCTGGTCGTCATCGGCTTCGGGCTGTTTCTCCGAAGCGCCCTGCACACCCCGGACCTGCCGCCTGTTTCCGACGGAATCGTCGTTCTCACCGGTGGCAACGGACGCGTGGAGACGTCTCTTTCCCTGCTGGAGCAGGAGCGCGGACGCCTGCTGCTCGTTTCAGGCGTCGATCCCAAAGTGACCTTGCAGGAACTGGCTCCCAACCTTCCCGCAACCCTGACAGGGCGCATCACCCTTGGACGGGAGGCTACATCCACAGCGGGAAACGCCACGGAAACGAAGCACTGGGTGAAAGCCAACAGGCTGCACAGCCTGATCATTGTCACCGCTGGCTATCATATGTGGCGGGCGGAACTGGAAATCAGACGCATGCTGCCCGGCGTTCACCTCAACCCTTATCCTGTGCAGCCCCCCGCCATGAAGCGTCCTTTCACACGCGGCACATGGAACCTGCTTGTGCGGGAATACGGCAAGTTCCTGCTGGCCTGTATCGGCCCGGTCAAGGCGTTCCGGCATACGGTGGACGCGACCTGAGCAGTCTGGCGAACCCGCGTCAGCAGTTCAGAAATTCAGCAATACGCCCATGAAAGTTTCCTCCACCACACTCACCGGCGCGAAATCCGCCCGCTTTACGATCGCCGTGTTGCGGATCACAGGAGCCGAAGGCGGCGGTGGACTGTCGTTATTCCACAGGCGAATATTTTCCAGCGTTTCCCGACTGATGGAAAAAGGCCCTACGACACGTCCAAACGGCACTGTGGTCGTATCCAGCTTGCGGGTCATGTCCGGCGTCAGCCTTTCCGGGGAATACCAGTTGCCTGCATGCGCCACAGCCAGATCCCCACAGAACATGGTGACATGTCGATAGCGCAGGGACTCACCCGCCCCGAAAATACCGGCGGCGATGGCGGGTAACGGGGCATCCTCTTTGTGCTCCACCTGTACCCTCAGCCGGACGGGCGGGACACCAAGGCCGCTTTGCTCACACCACGTCTCCAAAGCGATGGTGGCGCTGGAAGCCTTGAGCAGCACCATGTCCAGTCTGCCGATCCGGTCCAGAACGGACTCCGTCATCGGGCTTTCACCAGACGACGTCCCAGGCTGAATGTTCGGTTTTCTACAGTCAGCGGAACGCCTCCCCAGAGATTTTTGACAGCCTCCAGAATGACCACACCACCACAGGCGGGCAAGACCGTTTCTCCGGCACGCTCAATCGCCGTGCTGAGACGCGGACTGCGCAGAAGAGGGAATAACGGTGGATAAAGGGCCGTTTCACATGTTTCGACATGGAACATGGCTTCCTGCAACAGGCGTCGCACCTGACGCTGGGAATAAGGTGTCCCCTGCCCGAAAGGCGTCGTGTCGCTCAATGCCCAGAGGCCGCGCCGGTTGGGTACTATGACGATCAGCCTTCCATTGTCACGGAGGACTTTCCACACTGAACGCAGAAGGTCGCGGCCGGACGGCGCGGTCTCCAGCGCATGGACCATGAGAATGCGGTCAAACGACAGATCGGGGAATGGAAAGTGACTGCCGCTTACAATGCAGTCAGCCTGATGACGGCGTAGCGCCTCCTCCTGTGGCACGTCAGGGCGAGCCGCCACCGTCAATGTCGCCTGTTCCCGCCAGCCTGAAAGAAAAGGGGCCGTGCAGCCCAGTCCGAGAAGATCAAGCCCCCGGACATCCGTCCACCGGGCCGTCAGGCGTCGGGCAAGAAGCCGCACGACCCCGGCGCCCGCCGATGTGTCATAGAATATGTCAGCAGAACGAACTTCATCGAGCATGGCGCGTACAGTATCATAATGCTCCCAGACGCAGCACTACCGGAGTCCCGCCATGTCGATCACCGTTCTGCCCATTCCGGCCCTTTCCGATAATTACGTCTGGATGCTGACGGACACGGAAACCGGCATGGTCGCCGTGGTCGACCCCGGCGAATGCGCTCCGGTCCGGGCAGCCATTGAAGCCCACGGCGGGCGGCTCGACGGCATTTTTCTGACCCATCATCATGCCGATCATACAGGCGGTGCCGAAACCCTGCGTGACCGTTACGGCGCCCGCATTATCGGCGCGGTAGCCGATGCAGCCCGCCTCCCTGCCCTTGATCAGGCCGTGAAGGCCGGGGATTGGGTCACATTCGGCGACAGTCAGGCACTGGTTCTGGAAACACCGGGACATACTCTGGGACATATTGCCTACTACTTCGACGATCCCGCCTCGCTTTTCTGCGGCGACACGCTGTTCAGTCTTGGATGTGGCCGTCTGTTTGAAGGTACGCCGGACCAGCTATACGCCAGCCTGCGCGCGTTCGACGCCCTGCCGGACGAAACGCTGGTTTACTGCGGCCATGAATACACGGCGTCCAATGCGCGCTTCGCCCTTTCCGTGTCTCCTGACAACACGGCGCTCCAGCACCGTGCTGAAGAAGTCTCCCGGTTGAGAGCAGAAGGTCTGTCAACCGTTCCCTCCACTCTCGGGTCGGAGCGGGCATGCAACCCTTTCCTGCGGGCCACATCAGCAGCGGAGTTGGGCAGGCTACGCCGACAGAAAGATCAGGCATGAATTCAAGGCCGTAAATATCTCGTTCCTATTGGACAAATCCTTACACCATAAATGATTTTCCGATGACACCCGATGTGGTTTCTTCCGTTTTTCATGCTGCAACCAGCTTGCCGCAGTTGATGAAACCGATACCTCTCCGCCCCAGTCCGAATCACGGATAAGGCGATAAGTGCATTTCAGGAAACAGACGATGGGTACAACATCGTTATCAATCCCGCACCATCGCGGCAGAGTTCCTTTCAGACGTCCATATGCTGCAACATTTGGAGGATATTCCGGACATAGTCGCCGCACTGGGCACACCACGCCTTCATCTGCCCTGTGCAGACATCACGACATATTAAAACGGCACAGTGTTGAGTGGAGGCAACGACAGCACCCGCTACCGCTGCCAGACAACGCGCTTCGCAACCAGTCTGACCAGTGGACCGACTGTAAAATCACTGATGGAGGAAAGACTGTCCGTCTTTTCCTGATCGCCACGCTTCCAGCAAGGTCGCAGCGGGCAAAGCCCCGACCATCCACTCGCCGTTTCTCAGCCTCAACGGCAGATCAATGATCGTGTCAGGAGCAGCAGAATCCCCGGCTTTCTGCACGTCTGAAAGCGGCTGAAGGTTTCCCTGCGCCCTGAAACGCTCGATCAGCAGAGTCATGCGACGCACATCCGGAGTGACCGCACGAGCCGCAACCATCGCATCAACGATTTTTTCCAGACCATGTAAGGTAAGGTCGAAATCGCCGACTGCATCATGCTGGAGAACAAGTTTTCCCGTGACAGAAAAAGAAGCCGCTCCAAACCGCGCCTCCCCAATATGCACTGTCAGTTTCCGGTCTTCCTCCTGCATCCCAGTAGCAGAAAAGGCCACATGCACGCGCTCGGCCAGATTACCGACACCGGGCCATGCGACAGGCAGGGAAACAGACGAAATCGTCATATCCGCGGCCATTCCTTCGACACGACTCTGTTTCAGATACCATACCGTTCTGCCCTGAAGTTTTTTCAACCCGATACTGAACGGAAGCATCGGGTCCGCGAACCGGAAAGGCATCGCATGCACTTCTAGCCGGTCATCGTCCGCTGAAAGAGATGCGTGAATTTCTTTTCCATCATCAACCGGAAAAGCAGTCGCACGGACGCCATTACCGGTCAGCCTGAACGCCAGATCCGGATGGTCGGGATCATGACCCAGCAAGAGTGCCTGTGGTCCTGTAAAATCCATTCTGACTGAAGAGGAAAACGGTCCGGTGGGAGACAGGATCACGGCGTCACCACCATACACCAGATGCGAGTCTTTCAGGGGGCCTTCCAGACGGACGTCACGCAGCGTCACCTGCCACGGGACGGAAAAGGGACTGAACCCCGACACCCGCCATGAAACAGTCCAACCCTGCTTCAGAAAGCTGACACGTTCTGCATCAATCTTCCTGATAAGCCCCTGTCTGGCGACCATCATCCCGGCGCAGGCCATCACAACCAGAACGAGAACAGATCCAAAGACTGCAAGAAGACGGATGTGCTGTTTCAGTTGATACTTCCCTTTTCTGCCATGATCGTTACTCAGGCCTGCACCACACCACAGTTCAAGCCGACAGGCAGCGGAGCCGTTCAATAAAATCCTCTGCACATATGAGGATCGGTATGGATCGGGGAAACTTATCCACAATTCATCAGCCGAAGCATCCACGTTTCAGGAAGAGCAGTTTTCCTTGAAACATCCGGAAAGAATATTATCATACGATTGTATAAATTTATAGAAATCCGCAGTATTCTGCCAAAAAATCGTACCGTTGTGTTTTATGCGAGAAACAGGCTTGACTTCATTGAAGCATGGGAAAAGCGGGAGATTTTACGGATCCCGCTTTCTACGTTCGAAGCCGCCATTTTATCCCACAGAGTTATCCACAGGAAAGATTTTCTGAGGATTCAAGAGTTTCAGGCTCCCATACGGTCCTGCTCTTCCCTCCAGACCCGCTCAATCGCCTGAAGCATCTCTCCGCGCCCGGCGCCCTGCACCGGGTCACCGATAACGACCGAAATGGTTCCCGCACGCTTGAGAAAGCCCCTGTTGGGCCAGCAGAGCCCGGAATTGGTCGCGACAGGATAGACCGGCAGGCCGGTGTGCCGCGCCATGGCGACGATCCCCGGCTTGAGGGGAACCGTCTCTCCGTAGGCCATACGGGTGCCTTCCGGAAAAATGATCATCTGCCGTCCCTCGGCCGCCGCCCGCTCGGTTTCCTTCAGCAGATTGCGCATCGCCCTGCTCCCGCCCTCGCGCTGAACGGGAATCATGCCCGTAAGCTTCAGCATCGGCCCGACGAGCGGCACTTTCAGCAGTTCTTCCTTCATGATGTAGGTAGGCTTCGGGACGAGATTCATCCAGACCAGCGTGTCGAACGCCGACTGATGCTGGGATGCGATGATGAACGGCCTGTCCGGAGGCAATTTGTCCAGCCCCTCGATATGCGTACGGATACCGCAGCAGAAACGACCGCCCGCCAGATAGAGTCGCGCCCAGAGCTTCGCATAAGGCATCGCGTACCGTGGCGCGAACAGGCGCACAGGCATGGCCGCCCACCCCATCAGAACGGAAATGACGATGATATAGATCCGGAACAGGGCAGAACGGATCACTCTCATGACAGGGCTCATGACAGGGCTCCCGGCTGGGCCTCGCGGCTGGATTGACGAGCTTTTCCGGTGCGCTCCCGCGGATCGGACAGGTGCGGATGGAGACCAGAAAAGCCCGAATGACGCAAGCCGGAGCCGGAATGTCACCTTTCTCTTGATTCCGCAGCGATGAACGGCCAAGAACGGGAACATGTCACTCCTAGGCTCTCTCAAGTTCGTCCTTTCCCGCCCGCATCGCGAGGCCTATCCGTTCCTTGGCGTCTCCGGCGCCGTGACGGTCGCCGCCCGCTATCTTGGCTGGCGCCGCAACTGCCCGGTTTCCCGGGGGATCGGCACCGTCAGCGGCCTGTTCTTCGGATTCTGCCTTTACTTCTTCCGTGACCCGGAACGGATCGCACCCGCGCGGGAAGGTCTGGTTCTGGCCCCGGCTGACGGGCGGATCGTGTCGATCGAAAAGATCGCCCCTCCCATCGAACTCGGCATGGGCGAGACACCCGTCTGGCGGGTCGCCACGTTCCTGTCCGTGCTGGATGTGCATGTGAACCGTATGCCGGTCGCCGGAACCGTCACGCGCATTGCCTACCATGAGGGCAAGTTCCTCAATGCCAGCCTCGACAAGGCTTCGACGGACAATGAACGCAACGCCATGAGCATCACGCTGCCGGACGGCCGCATGGTCGCCGTAGTGCAGATTGCCGGGCTGATCGCCCGCCGCATCGTCTGTTCGGTCAAGCCGGGCGAGCGTCTGGAAGCCGGTGAGCGGTTCGGTCTGATCCGCTTCGGTTCGCGCACGGACGTTTATCTCCCGCCCGGTGTCGAGCCGCTGGTGGAAGTCGGTCAGACCATGATCGGCGGCGAGACGGTCGTGGCCGAGCTTGACGCCTGATCCAGTGCTGCTCCGTCTTTTCCCCGTGATACGGGAGCATTGTGTTCATGGCTGAAAGCGTAAGACGCAGGCGTCGCCGCCTGCGCGGGAGCCGTCCTGCCCGGGCGCGTGTGCGCGGGCCATCCTTCAATCGGCTCATCCCCAATCTGCTGACCATGCTGGGGCTTTGCAGCGGCCTGATGGGCATGCGATTCGCGCTTGATGGCCGTTTTCATCATGCCGCCCTTGCCCTGCTGGCCTCGGCGATCATCGACGGCCTCGATGGCCGCATCGCACGTCTTCTGCGCGGCTCCACCCGCTTCGGCGCCGAGTTCGACAGTCTTTCCGACTTCCTCTGCTTCGGTGTGGCCCCTTCCTTCGTCCTCTATCTCTGGGCGCTGAAAGATGCCGGCCGTTACTCGTTCCTGCCCGGTATTCTGTTCACCGTCTGCATGGCGCTGCGTCTGGCCCGCTTCAACGCCAGCCTCGACGGCGAGGAAGAGCGTCCGAAATATGCGAGCAATTTCTTCACCGGCGTTCCGGCTCCGGCTGGCGCTGGGCTGGCGCTTTTCCCTCTCTTTCTGGGGCTTGAGGCGGAAAAGCTCGGCTATACCAGCCTCTACGAGATGACCCGTCTGCCCTGGCTGCCCATAGTGAGTCTGATCGGGACCGGCTTCCTGCTGGTATCCACCCTGCCTGTCTGGTCCTTCAAGAACTTCAAGGTGCCCGCCAAATATGTCCTTCCCATGATGCTGGGCATAGGCGCTTACCTCGTCGCTCTCGTAGCGGACCCATGGGGCGTTCTGGCGGGCATGGGCGTCGTTTATATCGCTCTGCTGCCTGTCAGCAGAATGAGTTTTCAGAGACTCAGAAGAGCCGCTGAAGCCTTGCAGGAAGACGAGGATGAGACGCTGCCGGAACATGCGGCCCGCCAGTAACACCAGCGGCCTTACGGCGTGATTTTTATGCGGGTTTGCGTGCCCCTTGAAGGGACCACAGTCCCCTTCACCCCAATGTACTGGCGATAAACAGTCTCTGAAGGCCCGGCTTTGGCGGGGGCCGGGACAACACCCCGTCAATCTCTCCCGCAAAAAGGATCAGTCCATAGGACGGTTGGATGAGAAGCAAAGCGTCCCAGATACACACGCCCGACGTAAGACCGGATGGACTTACGCGTCCATGACGGGCGCAGGTGTGGGGGAGAGAAGGCTTACGATCCCCTGCAGGATGGCATCGGGCGTCGGAGGGCAGCCGGGGATGGCGCAATCCACCGAGGCCCGCTTCTCCAGCCCTCCGAGAACAGCGTAATTCTCGGCGAACGGTCCTCCGTCAATCGCGCAGGCTCCGACCGCCAGCAGGCCTTTCGGCTGAGGCATGGCTTCCCATGCGGCCTTGACCACGGGAGCCTGCATCCGGGTGCAGGTGCCGGTCACAAGCAGCATATCCGCAAGTCGGGGCGCGTCCGTGAACACAATTCCCGCTTCAGCCAGACCGTAATCACCCTTCCTGAGAGCCTCGATCTCAAGACTACAGGCCTCGCAGCCACCGCTGTCCACATGAAAGAAAACCAGCGGAGAACGGGAGACAACCGGCGGCAGAGCGGGACCGGATGGCGCAAGCAGGGAGGTGAACAGTGCACGGATCAGAACAGTCGACACGGTAACCTCCTCCCTTCCGGCTTGTCACAGACATGAAACAGCCGCAGGAGTATCCTTACAGATCAACAGCCGCGACCGAAACACCGAACGAACAGCGCACGGCATCAAATCTGGAAGGGCAGCCTCCCGAAAGCGCCATCTCCTGCACGTCCTGCAACACACCCGCAGGATCAGCGATGAACGTGCGCTCCACACGCCCTTCCCGCAAAATCACAACGTGACAGATCAGTCCGTCCGGCCCTTCAACGGCGGCATACCCCTCGCAGCGTTCATGAGGAACCTTGACCGGGCTGAGAAATGACAACGGCCCGGATTCACTCTCAACCGTAAACATGGCTCCGAAAGCGGCAATCATCCGCAGACTTTCCGCAATATCCTCAAGACGGATACGGCAACGGGCAGCGGCATCGCCCTCAATCGTGACGGGAGTGCGGATTCGCACGCTTGAATACGCTTCCATGGACTGGCGCAGATCGGCTCCCCTGCCGCAACTCCGACCAACCGCGCCGCCCAGAACGAGATCATCCGCCAGCCGCCTCGGCACCACTCCCTCACCGACCAGACCGGACGTCACAACGCCGGTTGCCTGCCAGAGCGCCTGCATATCGGGAAAGTCTCCCGTCCCGAAGACGGCGATTTCCTCGCAGAGGGCTCTGAGCCCATCGAGAACGACATCCTGATGCACCTGTTCATGCCCGGAAACAGCAAGCGTAACGCCACCCGGCACCACGCAGTCCAGCAACAGACGCCGTCCGATGGTCGCCTGACAGACGCGGGAAAGGATGTCGCGCGCCTTGTAGAGTCGGGCTGCCAGCATCTCCGCTCCAGCGGCATCCGCTGTCCGCGCCAGCCAGATGAGATGCGTATGAACCCGCTCGATCTCACACAACATCGCACGGATATGTCCGACCATCGGCGTGACCGTCACGCCTGCCGCCTGTTCGACTGCAGCGCTGAAAGCCCATTGATGCGCCAGCGTCGCGCCCACATGGATTCGCCCACTCAACCCCGCCGCGTCAGCAAGCGGGACTCCCGCCATCCGCGCTTCCATGCCCCGATGCGCAAAGCCGGTCAGGGTCTCGACGGTACGGATCCGCCCGTTTGCGACACCAAGGCGAAAATGCACAGGTCCCTCAGCGCCACCGGATGCCGGTCCACGCGAAAAAACCATTCCCTGTGCCGCGACCAGCGGGTCCGGCGCGGAAAACTCCGGCATGTCGGTCATGCCCGAGGCTGGCACCGGTCGTTTCACCAGTGGAGCCGTCACCGTCCACGCACCACGATCCACCAGCGGTCGTGTGTCCGCCGCGTCCATGGCCTCGACGCCCCACAGGTCGCGGATCATCCGCTCGAACGGCGCGGTCCGATGGCGGATCGCTGAAAAACCGCGATAACGGGGGCCGTCCAGCACCAGAGACGCCATCAGCGGTCTCAACCCGACCTCGCCCCCCGGCACGCCGTCATTGAAAAAAGCATGCACAGACCGACCGTCACACCAGAGCCCCAGCAAGGTCGCCGGATCGTCACGCAGACGCTCCACCAGATCGAACCATGTGTCTTCGGTCAGTTCAAAACGCCATGACGTTTCGGTTTTTCGGCCACTCCGAATGAGTGTCCGCACGGAGGGCGCAGACGTGTCCTGAACAGCCAGAGCACCGCCGCCGAACAGGATGGGTGGAATGCTCATGAGCGCCCCTCCCTGCTGCCTGATCTAACACTGGTGGTCTTAGGAACCACGACGCCGGACGGGAAGAGTCGGACGGCAGGCCGTAATGCGGGCCATATCGCCACAATCAGCAGCAGCGCGAGCGGCAGGGACGTTGTCGCCACCAGCATCACCGCCAGAAGAAGCGCCGCGAACCCCGGCAGCAGAAACGCCCTGTCAGCCAGCAGTTTCAGGCGGGAATCCGGCTTTCCGGACAAGGAAAACCATGGCGTTGCGACAAGCGGGCCAAATACAGCCAGATCAGCCACAAGAGGATGGGCCAGTCCCGCGGAGACAGCCGCAAGCCCCATGGATGCCTGCGTGAGCAGCGCGGCAGGCTGCGCGGACCGCAATCTGAGTCGCAGGGCGGCCAGCGCCAGCGTACCGAGCCCCGCCGCAAAGAACAGTCCCCTCAGACCTAGCCCGGTTACTGGCGGCAGGGGGAAAGTCACCAGCAATGCCACCACGGCCAGCGTTGCGGCATTGGCTCGCAGGATTTCAGAAGCGTCGCCTGCCCGCTCTGTTCGTGTCACGTTCAGGAGCGCCGTGCAGGGAAACAGGCTGGCGAGCAGGCAGAACCCACATCCGGCGAGCACCCCTTCGATAACCGGATCAGGATGCAGGAATCCACTACAGACCAGCAGAGCGCCCGTGGCGGTCCGACGAAGTGTGTTCCAGCCCGAAAGTGCGCGACCCGGACCCGTATCGAGCAGAATCACGGTCAGAACAGGAGCCGACAGCAGCATGGCCGCGCGGGCGACGGGCTCCGAGAGCATCATGGCCAGAACCAGCAGTCCCGTGGTCCAGAACGGAACAGCATCACGGGCGACCAGAGCCCGCTCTTCTTCAGGCTGCGGGGGTGCAAAGCACTGCGATACCAGACCGGCATGCAGGAGCAGGCAGCCGACCGCAGCCAACGGCGCTTCGATCATCCATCCCAGTTTCACGCCTTGTCCGGTTGCGGCCAGATAGAGGGAGAAAGGCACATTGAGCGCCGCCAGTCCCAGCGCGACAAGGGAGAAATTGGCGGCAAGCTGGGAGAAGCGGTTTTTCGTCTCCTCATCGCCCACCCGACTCTCCGGACCGAAAGCCGCGATGATCACACCGGCGAGAAACGGCCAGACAAGGCTGAGAAAGAGGATGATATCCGCTGCCATGAGCATCAGAATCCGCCCTCCCCGCGCTCTGTGGATTTCAGCCGCAGAAGGGACAGACGGCGCACAAGCCACGTTCCCGCCCCGGCGAGCAGCAGCACGCATATACCGACAAGCCAGCCCGCATAGGGATTGCGGATGTTGGCCGCTGTCAGCAGCAGCCCGTCGCAGGCCGTCAGGAGACCGGCCAACTGGTAACGTGCGCCGGAACGCAGCGACAGCGTGGCCAGCCCGATAAAGGTCACGCCGAGCGCCACCGTCACCACAGCCGCGTCGATCGGGATGAACGGCGCCGCAAGCAGGGCCGGATTCTGAAGCATGTCCTCGGATGGCAGGCTCAGACTGGCGGCAATCAGAAGCGCCAGAGACAGGATAACCGCTCCGGCCACACGCGACGGGCCGGTTTCGTCCGTATAGCGCCCCAGCCACCATGCCGGAGCGATCGAGATCGTCAGCGCGCTGACCGCCGCGAAGAGAATGACGGCAGGAAACGGGTCAGGAGTCGCGTGACGCAGCAGCAGGATGGAAAGAGCCGTCAGCAGCCCTGTCACCGGCGTCACCATCAGACCCGTGAGAAGCGTCAGCAGAGCCAGCAGAGGCAGAAGGGCAAGCGCGAGCGTCATCGTTTTTCGATATCCGTTCGACGGACGGCAGGATGTTCCGGGGACGGTGTTTCCGGACCCTTCTTTTCTGCCTTTTCTGTTTTTTCTGTGGGCCTGTCACCGACCGGCGGCATCAGGCGGGCAGACGTCATCAACTGAAGCGCCAGCACGGCCAGCAGCAGCGCCGACGCCGCCCGCAGACGCACCGCAGTCAGATCACCGAGCGCCAATGCCCGACCGGTCGCAAGAACGATCGCCAGCAGAAAACTCCGCAGAAACCAGCACAGCACACCAAGCACCAACGCGCCGCAGCCACTCAGGAACGATGGACTGCCGAGAACCGAGACCAGCGAACCCGGCCACATCAGATCACTGGCCAGAGTGAGCCATGTCAGAGCCGCGATATCCCGCGACAGCATCAGAAGCGCCCCATCGCTTCCCGGCTCCTCAAAATCATACCTTTCCACCGGATCGACAGCCGCCAGCAAAGCCGCACCGGCCAGCACACAGGGCGCACCATCCACGAACGGGTTTTCATGGCTCATGCCCGCCAGCACGGAAGCAAGACCGGTCGTCGCACCGGCGCTGAAAAGAAGCGCCACCAGCAGAAACAGACAGGGCAACACCAGCGCCAGAGCGAGCGCCCGTCCGAATGCAACCGTGGCGCGCTCCGCAGGCTGGGCCAGCCCCGGCAGCAGCGCAGTGAAACGGGCCAGCACCAGCAGTAATCCCACGAGCAGAAGGTCCGACCATGAGCCGGTCCCAAGTTCCTGCGTGAAAGCGGGGACAAGCAATACTGCACATAGGGCGGCGGCCAGAGAAAACGGCGCGACGATCCCGGTGATCGTCCCTTCGACCAGTGGCGGCGCGTCGCTCTGCCGGACAGGCGGCGCATGGCCCCATTCACGCCCGATGACAAACCAGCGCCGCAGCACAGGCGATGCGGGAACACCCGACATTCTCGCCGAGAAGAAACTGCGGAATCCGCTTAGAAGCGGTCCGACAAGCACCACCAGCGCCAGTTGCAGCACTGTCAGCAGAACGGAGAGAACGATCTGAAGAATGGTCATGGCGTCAACGCCGACAGGGAAACGCCAAGCGCTGCCAGAACAAGCACCACGGCAGTCGCGTGGTCCGCGAACGGTGCGGTTTTCAGCAGCATCCGTCGAAGCCTATGCAGACAACGCGCACCAGACCGCAGGATCAGCGAGCGGGACATGATCCTGCGTCGTCCCTGAGGGAACAGCACAGCACGCAGCGCGGACGGCACCATATCGACGCCCGACCAGATCAGCGGCTCGCCGAATGGCAGCCACGGCGCCCGTGCCGTCAGCCCGCCCAGCCAGGGCGTCGTCTCGCCTGTGTGAATATCCGGCAAGATCTCGCGTTTCAGAGTGGGCGCACGCCCCCGCGAGCGCAGGGTCTCCTGCTGCGCCAGCCGTATAATCAACACGATCAGCAGCAGGAGCGCCGTGACACCGACCGGCATCCATGAGGACAGTCCATCGGGAGCCACCAGCGTAAAGAAGGGTTGAGGCGTCGGACGCGCCTCGCCTGTCAGTTGGTGCAGGACTGGCTCGGCCAGACGCAGCACGCCGCCCGGCACCAATCCGGCCACAACAGCGAACAACACTGAGCCGGAGACTGGTAGTAGAGTGGGCCAGACCGCATCCGGGCAGGCCGCCATGCGGGGACTGCGGGCGCTGCCGAGCAGAAGGAGCGCGGCCAGTCTCAGCGCCGCCAGTCCGGTCAACGCGACAAGGACGCCAAGCGCGAGCAGAAAAGCCAGTGACGGCAGAGCGGCGGCAAATCCATCCGGCAGCAGGCCAAGAGCCGTTTCAACCAGAAGCCACAGGATGGTGAAGCCGCTCGCGGGCGGCAGAAAGGTGAGAATCAACAATGTCGCAGCGAACAGGCCCGCCAGTCGGGGCGCGAAGAGGATGAGTCCTCCCAAACGCCCGAGCTGATCCGAACCGGCTCCTTCCGCGATCAGGCCACCGGTCCGCAGAAACGCTATGGAGACGGGCCAGAGAATCACTAGCCCCAGTACCAGCGCACTGGCCGCCACGTGCGCCGTCAGGGCGGAACCGGACGCGCCGGCAAGGAGCAGCAACCCAAGCGAGCTGATGCTCAGCGCGGCAGGCAGACCAGCTAACCCGACAGTCGCGATACTGCCTTTACGTGTGGTGAGCGTGGAAAGCACACGCCCGAACGCCAGCATCATCCCGCCGACAATCAGCGTCGCGGTCATGACGGGTGTGATCACGCTGTCGGGTCTGAGAAGAACACGGCAGAGCAGCAGCAGGCCGCAACCGGCTTCCAGCATTGGCGCCACTGCGAAATCAGGCTGCCTGCGTCCCGCCCCTGCCGTACAGGCCAGAGCGGCGGCGATCGCCATCCATTCAACGCCAGAAGCAGAACCCGGCGCGCAGGCGGCGGCGAAAAGAAGCGTCCGCAGACACCCGGCTGAGGCCTTCTGACGTTCCGGGAATGCCAGTATCAGCGCCAGACAGCCGGTCACCATCAAGGCCGCCGTGTCGCTGGCGAAGGCGACCAGACAGGCTGACGCACAGGCGAGAGGCAGACGTCCTCCGGGCCTGATCCAACGCTCCGAACAGCAGCCGAGAATGGCGAACACCACCAGAAACAGGCAACCGAGCGGGTCAGGCGTGAAGAACGGCAGAACGGAGGACATCACGCCCGCGCTCCACGGCAGCACAAACAGCGCAACCATCGCCGCGATCAGCCACATTCCCTGACAGACCAGCCGCTGTTGCCCCGGAGGCAGCCCGACCCACCGTTCAGGCGTGCCCGAAAGCAGACTGGCTAGAAGAACCGGCAACAGGATAAGGATCGTCAGGATGAGAAAATGTCCCGCATGATGCGAACCAACGCGATGACGCGGGCGCTCACCCGCAAGGAGTAGATCAGGCTTTCTTCATCGCCCATGGTGGAGCCGCCTTGCCCGTGGCAGCGCGTTTTCCGGCCCAGGGCTCAAGCTCGGCAAAGCCACGGACCCTCACAGCGCCCGGCCAGAGCAGCCCTTCCGCCGCACTGAACACCACGGCCTGACGGAGACCGAGCTTCGCACCGCCATCCGGATATTTCTGGAGCGTGACGCCCAGCCCCTTCGCCATCACGGGGAGCTGATCGACCGGGAAGACGAGCAGACGCTTGTCTCCACCATAGACCGCGACCTGATCACCCTGAGCAGGGACGCAGAGACGTGCACTTTCGTCATCCTTGAGATTGAGCACCTGCTTTCCGCTGCGCTTCTCAGCGGCAAAGTCGGTATCGGCCACAATCATGCCGCGTCCGACACTGGAGGCGACAAGACGCTTCATGCCTTCTTCAATGACGAACACGGAGAGAATCTCCTCGTCGTTGGACAGATCCATCAGCAGACGTACGGGCTGGCCGTCACCGCGACCACGCGGGATATCGCCCACACTGACTGTGAAGGCACGGCCATCCGTGGCGAAGAAGCAGATACGGTCCGTGCTCTGACAGGGCAGAGCGAGGCGGAGGTCGTCGCCTTCCTTGAATTTCTGGGTGCTGGCGTCGATGCCGTGGCCCTTCACGGCACGGACCCAGCCCTTTTCGGACAGTATCAGGGTCAGCGGCTCGCGCTCGACCAGCGTAGCGGCGGACAGGTCGATCTGCGGCGGTGGTGCGCCGAGCGTGCTGCGACGTGCGCCCAGCGGACCAGAACCAAAATTCCTGCCGATTTCCTTCACCTCGGCGGCGATGCGGGACCAGCGGAGTTTTTCGTCGGCCAGCAGAGCGCGGAGTTCATCGCGTTCAGCGGAGAGCGCGCCATGCTCCTTGCGGATTTCGATCTCCTCCAGCTTTCGCAGGCTGCGCAGGCGCATGTTGAGGACGGCTTCGGCCTGCATGTCCGTCAGGCGGAAGGTCGCCATCAGGCTGGCCTTGGCGTCATCCTCCTCGCGGATGATGCGGATCACCTCATCGAGATTGAGATAGACGGCGAGGAAGCCTTCGAGAATTTCGAGACGTTTTTCGACGGCGGCGAGACGATGGGCGCTCCGGCGCTCCAGTACTTCGTGACGATGATCGAGCCACGCCTGCAACACGGATCGCAGATCGAGCACGGCGGGAGCGCGATCCGGGCCGATGACGTTCATGTTCAGAGAGAAGCGGCTTTCGAGCTGGGTCGCCCTGAACAGCGTCTCCATCAGCACTTCCGGCTCGATGGTGCGGTTTTTCGGCTCCAGCACCAGACGGATATCAGCCGAGCTTTCGTCGCGGATATCGGCCAGAAGGGGCAGTTTTTTCTGCACCAGCAGGTCGGCGATCTGCTCGATCAGACGGGATTTCTGCACCTGATAGGGGATTTCCGTGACCACCACCTGCCATGTGCCGAAACGGCCCTGTTCGACTTCCCAGCGGGAGCGGATACGGAAACCGCCACGTCCGGTCTCATACGCCTTCAGGATGGCGTCCGAATCCTCGACGATGATGCCGCCCGTCGGGAAATCCGGTCCGGGCATATGCTGGAGAAGCTCGGCCACAGTGGCCTCGGGCTTGCGGATCAGAAGCGCGGCGGCGGCGCAGATTTCACCGGCATTGTGCGGTGGAATGCTGGTGGCCATGCCGACGGCGATTCCCGCCGCACCATTGGCGAGCAGATTCGGGAAGGCGGCGGGCAGGACGATCGGCTCGGCGTCCTCGCCGTCATAGGTGGGACGGAAATCGACGGCGTCGTCATTGATGCCTTCGAGCAGCGCCTGCGCGACCTTGGTCAGCCGGGCTTCGGTATATCGCATGGCGGCGGCGTTATCGCCGTCCACGGACCCGAAATTGCCCTGCCCTTCCACGAGCGGGAATCGGACGGCGAAATCCTGTGCGAGCCGGACGAGCGCCTCGTAGACCGAGGCGTCACCGTGCGGATGGTATTTACCGATCACGTCACCGACGACGCGTGCACACTTTTTAAACCCGGATGCGGGATCAAGGCGGAGCTGGTGCATGGCGAAGATGAGTCGCCTGTGCACCGGCTTGAGACCGTCCCGCACATCCGGCAGCGAGCGGGACATGATTGTCGACAGCGCGTAAGCCAGATACCGCTCGCTCAGGGCGTCGGTAAGTCGGGTATCCTCGATATGGCCTGCGAACGTGTCACTCATGTCCTGTGTCCTCCGTCGTGCGCACCCATAACGGAGAGATACGCTTTGGCCAACGTCCTGACAGGTTTTTCACACAGTCCGACATTTCGCCTCATCTCTCTGTTCGCCACATTGGGCGGCCTTTCCGCCTGTTCACCGGCTGACCGGTATCTCCGGACCGGTGAACAACTCGCTTACAGCGGCTTTACGGCGCATGCCGCCAATACCACAGCCCGCGACGAGATGATGAATCTTATCCCGGCCGGAATGCTGACCTATCGTCCGACCACCACAGGCCCCGTCTACCTTTACGCCGACCGTATCGGGTGTGGGTGCGTCTATATGGGCAGTCAGGCCGCTTTCGTGGACTACTCCCACAAAACGCTGAAGGGCGTGCCCAGTCAGGCGGCGATGACAGCCGAGATCAACCAGCATCCGGGCTGGGACTGGAGCGTCTGGTCAGAAAACGCCGATCCCGGTCCCAACCAGCCAAAGCATGTCATCGGCGCTGAATGGTGAATTTCTTCAGCATGGGAACAAACGGAAAGATCGCAGTCTTTCAGTCCTGATCTGCCGTGCGAATCAGGAACCTGCTCTCCGTTTGTGAAAATGAAAGACATCCATCCGGTTTCAGACAAGCAGAATGGGGAAAGCAGGATTTTCCTTTCCTGCGTCTTTCGTCCGAGCCGGTTAAAGCCCTATAAATCAGAGACAGAATTTTACACCCGGACACAGGCAGATCATGCCCGAAAGCCTCAGCAAACCGACCAGTTCCCTGATACTGGCGCGTACCCTGCATGTCGTCCGCAAAGGCGATGCGCCTCCCATCATCTCGCTTCCTCCTCATTTCATCCCGGACTCAGAAGAAGCCGCCTATGAGGTCCAGAATCATGTCGCAGCCCTGAGCGGTCCCGTGCGTGGTTGGAAGGTCGGCGCATCCGGTCCGGACGCGGAACCTTCTGCCGCCCCTCTGCATGCTGAGACCTTGTTTACAGATGGTGTCATCCTCCCGGCCGATTTCTTCAATCATCGCGGGGTGGAAGCCGAAATCGCCTATCGTTTCGACAGAGCCGTCGGCACGGATCTGACCCCGGATGCCGTTCTATCCGCCATCGGCAGCGTCCATCCGGCCATTGAGGTCGTGGATACCCGCTTCATCGCACCCGACACCCAGCCACGTCTGGCGCATATGGCTGACCAGCAGAATCACGGAGCGCTCATTCTTGGTCCGGCTTTTTCAGACTGGCGGCGCTTCGATCCCGCTCAGGAAAAGTTCGTGATGAGAATTGATCACCGCCGCGTATCGGAGCAGATCGGAGGTAATGCGGCGGGCGACCTGACGCGGCTGCTGATCTGGCTGGCTGCTCATGCGGCGCGGCGCGGACTGCCGATCGAGGCAGGAACCATCGTGACAACCGGTTCTCTGTCTGGTGCATTTTTCGTGCCGCACCGGACCCATGTGAGCGTCCAGTTCGATACACTTGGAACAGTGACAGCGTTTCTAGAATAGCCCGCACCCTGAGCCTGAACGCGATCCTCTTCCGCTCTCTGTGCAGACTTTCAGGCTTCAACCTCTCATCTGCCAGAAGCCGAGGTTACAGAAACCCACGCTGGAAGCCGCTGACACCACCCGTTCGATAAAACACAGGCGCGTCCGCCCTCCCGCGTGACCGCCGCACAGACTGCGGTGTCATTAACGCGTTGGGAAGACAGCCCGTCAGTCGCTCACCGGTCCCGCCACGAAAGACTGCACAATATCCGTCAATCTGATTCGCGCCGCGGGAAGCGGGCGATGAAGAGGACCAAATACGTCGCGGGAGAGAAAATGGCCTGTCAGACGCAGACCGTCCCTCCAGTCCTCTGGTGCGCCACAGTCGGCGTCCTCAATCAGGAAGCCGGGTAGCGGCAACAGGCGTGAGGCCCATTCTCCCGCTCCTTCCCGGGATACGGCGCGCCCCGTACGGGGCGACACGTAGATCAGTGCATCGGCCTGACCCGTAACGGCACAGCAGGACAAATCCAGTGCGAAACCAAGGTCCCGCAACAGGACCGTCTCCCACCGGATGAGCGTCGAAATCTCCGTTTCCACGCCCTGTGTCCCGAGCATCGCGAGCACCTGCGCACTATCCTGACATAGCCCGGGATAAGGCTCGCCTTCCGCCAGCGCGCTATCCGCGACAGCGCAGAGAGAGCTCAGACAGGCGAGACTGGCGCGCGATGACAATGCACGGGCGGCATTTGGTCCTGCCAGTTCGCCGGAAATCGTCCCGAGCTGCCCCGGAATACGCGTCCGCCACTGGGCCTGCACGAGATTGCCGTTCTGCCATGTTGCGGCATTACGGCGTCCAAGGCCGCCCTTGACCAGACCATGTGACACACCCTGAGCCGGAGAGAACAGATGCACGAGAGCATCCGCTTCTCCGAAGGGCGCGACAGATAAAACAAGGGCGGGTGCTTCCCACTCAAGAGATGCCCCGCCCCCGCTCATATCAGAACGATCCGCTGATTAGCCGCCAGCAGCCTTGGCCACTTCAGCAGCGAAATCGTTTTCTTCCTTCTCGATGCCTTCGCCAAGCTGGTAGCGGTCAAAGGCAACCAGCTTCACGCCAGCCTTGTCGAGAACGGCCTGCACGCGGCTTTCGCCGTCATGAACCCACACCTGCTCCAGAAGAACGACTTCCTCATAGAACTTGCGGATACGACCGTCGATCATCTTCTCGACGATCGCTTCAGGCTTACCGGAAGCCAGAGCCTGCTCCTTCAGCACCGTGCGCTCACGCTCGACGGAAGCCGGATCAATGCTGCTGACATCCAGAGCGGCAGGGCGCGTCGCCGCGACATGCATACCGACCTGACGACCCAGAGCAATGATGACGTCGCTCTCGGAGGGCGCCTCGATAGCAGCCAGAACACCGATCTTGCCGAGGCCCGGCTTCAGGGCACCGTGGATGTAGGTGGCGACAACGCCCGACGGTACTTCCAGAACGCGAACGCGACGGATCGACATGTTCTCACCGATCGTGGCGATGAGGTGCGTCAGTTCGTCGGCAACCGTACGACCGGAAGCAACCACTGCGTTCTTGATCTTTTCAAGGTCTTCACCAGCCGTCAGAGCGGCCTTGGCCACTTCCTCGACAAAGCCTTGGAATGCTTCGTTACGGGCCACGAAGTCTGTCTCGGCATTCACCTCGACCATCGCAGCGCGCTTGCCTTCGGAAACAACGCCGACGAGACCTTCGGCTGTCACACGGCCGGACTTCTTCGCTGCGGCAGCGAGGCCCTTCGTGCGGAGCCAGTCGATGGCGCCTTCGATCTCACCAGCGGCTTCGTTCAGCGCCTTCTTGCAGTCCATCATGCCTGCGCCGGTCTTCTCGCGCAGTTCCTTCACGAGGGCAGCAGTGATTTCCGCCATGATTCTCTCTCCACAATAGCAGCAAGCACGTCACCCTGCGGGACGTGCTTGCAATCTTTCATCAGAAAAACATGCGGCTGGACACCGCACGCTTCCTGTATTCAATCAGCCGACTTCAGCAGGAGCTTCAGCCGTTTCTTCAACCGCGGCAGCCTCGGAAACCGGAAGCTCTTCAGCAGCGCCGAAATCGCGACCGGAAGCTGTCATCTCGGCGGAGATACCGTCGAGAACAGCGCCGGAGACCAGGTTGCAATACAGTTCGATCGCACGGATGGCGTCATCGTTACCCGGAATCGGGTAGGTCACGCCCTCAGGGTTCGAGTTGCTGTCGAGAACGGCGACAACCGGAATACCAAGCTTGTTGGCTTCCTCGATCGCCAGCTTCTCTTTCGTCGTGTCGATGACGAACAGGATATCGGGCAGACCGCCCATTTCCTTGATACCACCGAGAGAGCGCTCAAGCTTCTCCTTGTCGCGGGTGATGTCGAGGATTTCCTTTTTCGTCAGACCCTGCGTTTCGCCGTCGAGCATCTCTTCGATCTGACGCAGACGCTTGATGGAGCCCGTAATGGTCTTCCAGTTGGTCAGCATGCCGCCAAGCCAGCGATGGTTGACGTAGTACTGACCGCAGCGCTGGGCAGCCTCGGCAACCTGATCGGATGCGGCGCGCTTGGTGCCGACGAACAGAACGCGGCCACCGCCAGCGACTGTGTCACGGACCACTTTCAGGGCGCGGTCAAGCAGGACAACCGTCTGCTGCAGGTCGATGATGTGAACCTGGTTACGCACACCGAACAGGTACGGCGCCATGCGCGGGTTCCAGCGGCGGGTGTGGTGACCAAAGTGAACGCCAGCTTCAAGGAGCTGACGCAGTGTGAAATCAGGCATCGCCATGATGCAAAATCCTTGCGTTCCGGTTATTCCTCCGCAGCGCACCCAATCCGAAAAAACGGACACCAGTGCGGACGCTGCGTGTGAAGTCCTGCGCCACTGAGCACAGGCAGGCGCGGTATGACTATTTCCCGCGAAAAAATCAACCCCGAAGCTTCAACTGCAACCAAACAGTCACCTCCGGGGCTGTTACACGGAAGACTGCGCCAGACCTCGTCAGCGCATCCAGAATCAGCTCTCTGCTGGCAGCGGGACACCCGAGCGGATCAGCAACTCTCTCAGATTGCGCACAACCGGGAAGACCTCGACATTGTGGTCGCCCCCCAGCTCCTTCCAGGCCTGCTGCTCCATCTCCACGATTTCCTTGTCTTCCATGAAGATGCGGTTGGTGAAGATTCCCAGCACCGGCCAGGCCAGATCAAGCAGGAATTTCCATTTCGGCCGTTTGACCGAAAGCAGGCCATAACTCTGAGTCACCGCCTCGTCCTTGCCGATGGGCACATACGCCACCCAGAGATCCATAACGAGATCGCCGTCCTTATCCCTGATCTGCAGCGTCTGATAAGGATAGGTTGTGCGAATGGTGACGATTTCATCGACCGGCTGGTCTTTGACGTCGATGGTCTTGTCATGCTTTCCAAAGATCAGCCGTTCAGCCAGCGGCTGATCGCCGCCCTTCCGGGCGAAGCTGTAGCTGGCCTCGACAAAGTTCTCGCCCTTGCTCTGCCCCATGAAGCGGGCCGTGATCTGCCCCATCTGCTTCCGATGCAGAAACTGATGATTCATGTCCATCAGATTTTCATGCATGAAAGAATAGTGGCAGTTCACAAGCGGATCGAAATGCCGGGTCTTGAACTCTGGGTTGTCGGCCTGACAGGGCACCGGGACCGGCACACTCTGCGCCAGTTCCGGATCACCGGGGAATATGAAGACCAGCCCGCCACGCTCCTGACAGGGATACGTCTTCACACCGCGGCCAACACCGGGCTTGTTGAGATAAGGCACCGTGACGCACGAGCCTTTTCGGTCAAATGACCAGCCATGATAGCAGCAGCGGACGACATCACCATCGACAGTTCCCTTGCTGAGAGGCACCTGTCGATGGGCGCAACGATCTTCCAGAGCGTAGATGGGAGCGCCATTATCAGGGCGGACGATGACAATGGGATCACCGGCGAAGCGTGTTGCAAAAGCTTTGCCGGGCTTGATCTTGTGAGACCACGCCACCGGATACCAGAAGTCACGATTAAGACCGACACGACGCAGGTCAGGACCAGTGCGCTGATAAAGCTGACTTGTAACCGCAGCGGCGTCCCGCTCCTGACCAGCCTGAAGCTCAGCCGCCTGATTTGCGCGGCTTTCCTGCTGCGTCAACATATCCTGTATTCTCCCGCTACCCGCACCGGCTACCGCGCCAAGGAGCGGCTCTGCCTGCTCCACGCTTTTCGGCAACGTGCAATGACAGCGTGGAAGGATCAACCTCCGTTACAACGAATACAAGTCGTCGATACGCATACCAGTGTAACCGAATTATGCTTCGGCCTTGATATCAATCAATATTCTGCACAACCAAAGACCGATTGCTCACAGGACCGTGCGCAGTCAACTCTGGGACAGACCGTAGAGAGAATATTGCTGCATCATATGGCTGGTCGGATACTGATCAACGACCTCTCCGGTCGTATTATAGGTCTCGACCACCACAATCCCCAGCGCCGGATCGATATGCGACGCCGGATTGATCACCGGCAGGGCATTAAGACCTGTCGTTGCCGTGGAACTTGTCGCAGCTTTATTCGCTGACGAACCGTTCCGCGCCTCATCCTTCACTGGAGACGCTATGGCGGTCTGCACAGCAGAGGCAGTTGTCGAGATATCCATCCTGCTTCTCCGAGGACAGTTTAGTTATTCAGGATTCAAACTATGTCACTTCATAGACAAAAATGCAACCAAAAGTTGCATCACCTTATTTCGATTGCCGTTATACCAGAAATCATCTTCAGAGCCTGTCCGACAACCGGACTCAACCGGTAGCCGGTACGCAGACGCACTTCCAACTCCTGTGTGTCCGAAATACGCGGCAGCAGGACAACCCTGCCTTTACCCCCCTGCTGCCGGGACAGTACGGCCTGAATATCACCGACAGCACCAGCATCCTCAAGCCATATCCGCATTTCCCCACCAGTCTGGGAAGCCACATCCTCCAGTTCCACCAGATCCGTGGCCGTGATGCGCAGTGCTTCCCCTTCCAGCTTGAGATCAGCCGTCACCAGCACGGCGCGACCCGACACCAGAAACTCCCTGACACGTCCCAACACCTCCGAAAACAGCGTCACCTCACAACTTCCAGTTGCATCAGAGAGCCGCAGCCAGGCCATCTTGCTGCCACTCCGGGTCGGGCGCTCCTTGCGGTCCACCACGCATCCCGCAATTTTGACCCGGGTGATCCCCCCCTCCGCTGTCGGCAGTAAATGGGACATGGGAACAACGCCCAGCCGCCGCATGACCGGCTTGTAGGAATCAAGCGGATGCCCAGTCATATGGAAACCGATCGCATCCGCTTCGTAAGACAGCTTCTCGAACTCGGGCCAGTCCTGTTCCTTTGCCAGAAGCAGCGGCTCCGGCTCGGCGGGACCACCGAACAGACCGCCCTGCCCGCTATTCATTTCCTGCACACGGGCATGAGCCCGCTTGAGAATCATCTCGATAGCGCTGAACACGCGGGCCCGGTTCGGCTCCATTGAATCGAAAGCTCCCGCCCGCGCGAGGTTTTCAAGCTGCATCTTGTTGAGATTCTTCGGATCGACCCGAGCGGAAAAATCAGCCAGATCACGAAATGGCTTGCCACCCCGCGCGTCCGTCAGCCCCTGCATGGCGACAAAACCAACTTTCTTGACAGCCGCCAGCGCATAACGAATGGCGAGCGTGCCGTCCTCCTGCTTCTCCACCTTGAAGTCGGCATCGGACTTGCTGATGTCAGGAGGCAGTACACGGATACCCAGACGCTCGGCCTCCTGTCGCAGGGCCGCCAGCTTTTCCGTCCGTTCCCGCGCCAGCGACATGCAGGCAGCGAGGAACGACACGGGGTAGTTCGCCTTCATCCACGCCGTCTGATACGATACCAATGCGTAGGCGGCTGCGTGAGATTTATTGAAGCCATAGTCAGCGAACTTCGCCATAAGGTCGAAGACTTCAACAGCCTTGTCCTTCGGGATGCCGCGCCCTGTCGCGCCTTCCGTGAAAATCTCACGCTGCGTGTCCATCTCAGCACGGATTTTCTTGCCCATCGCACGACGCAGAAGGTCAGCCGCACCGAGACTATAGCCCGCCATCTTCTGGGCGATCTGCATGACCTGTTCCTGATAGACCATGATGCCATAGGTCTCTTCCAGAATGTCACGGATTTCCTCGTGCGGGGGCTCCCATGCCTCGCCATGCTTGCGACGACAGTAATCGGGGATGTTGGCCATCGGACCGGGACGATAGAGCGCCACAGCGGCGATGAGGTCTTCCAGACGGGTCGGGCGCATCTGTTTGAGGACATCCCTCATGCCCGCGCCTTCGAACTGGAACACGCCAGCGGTATCGCCGCGTGACAGCATTTCGTAAGTCAGCTTGTCGTCGAGCGGTATTTTCGCAAGATCGACTTCAATACCAAGACCTTTCAGGAAGCGCACGCCACGCTGAAGAATGGTCAGCGTGGTCAGACCCAGAAAGTCGAACTTCACCAGACCGGCCTGCTCGACATATTTCATGTTGAACTGCGTGACGAGCATGTCGCTCTTTGGATCGCGATAGAGCGGGACCAGATCAACAAGCTTGCGATCACCGATCACCACGCCAGCCGCATGGGTCGAGGCGTGACGGTAAAGCCCTTCCAACTGCTGCCCGATTTCCATCAGACGACGAAGGGCTTCGTCCGTATCCCGCATTTCCTGAAGCTTCGGCTCGCCGTCTATGGCTTCCTTCAGAGTGGTGGGTTTGGCCGGGTTGTTGGGAATCAGCTCGGCAACACGATTGACCATGCCGTAGGGCAGCCCAAGCACACGTCCGACGTCACGAACTGCTGCACGGGCCTGCAATTTTCCGAAGGTGATGATCTGCGCCACACGGTCGCCACCATATTCGCGACGGACATAGGAGATCACTTCATCGCGCCGATCCTGACAGAAATCGATATCGAAGTCGGGCATCGAAACACGTTCCGGATTCAGGAAGCGCTCGAACAGCAAATTGAACGGTAACGGATCAATATCCGTGATGGTCAGCGCATACGCCACCAGCGAGCCTGCACCGGAACCACGGCCCGGCCCAACCGGAATATCATGGGCCTTTGCCCACTGGATGAAGTCCGCAACAATCAGGAAGTAACCCGGGAATCCCATACGCGAGATGATCTCAAGCTCGAACTCCAGACGCTCCCTGTAAACAGAAGCGGTTTTCTCATCTGCACTGATAGCCGAGAGACGAAGCTCCAGTCCCTCCCGCGCCATCGCGCGGACGGTTTCGTCCTCGGTCTGCCCCTCTCGCACTTTTGGGCACATCGGCAAAAGCGGCTTGCGCGTTTCGACCTTGATGGCGCAGCTTTTCGCAATCGCCAGCGTGTTGTCACAGGCGTCCGGCAGATCAGCGAACAGTTTCCGCATTTCGGCTGGCGACTTGAACCAGCATTCCGGCGAGACCTTCCAGCGGTCTTTTTCCGCCATGGTCCGTCCCTGCGCGATACAGATCAACGCATCATGCGCCTCATGCATCTTGGGTTGCGGAAAGAAACACTCATTCGTCGCGACAATCGGCAGGCGCATCCGGTCCGCAAGCGCCAGCACACCGGGTTCGACCGCCTCCTCTATCGGCAGACCGAACCGGTTAAGCTCCACAACCAGATTGTCGCCGAACGCTTCACGCAGCCGCGCCAGCCACGTTTCCGCCTGCTCATGCTGCCCCTCGGCCAGCATCTGATAAAGCGGACCACGGGTGCCCCCGGTCAGCAGAAAAAGCCCGTTGCTCCGTTCGCACAGCATATCAAGCGTGACTGTCGGGTCCGCCGCGTCCCCTTCCAGAAAACCCGCGGAAGACAGAAACTGAAGGTTCGACAGCCCTTCCTCATTTCTGGCCAGCAACACGATCGGCTCGGACGGCGCACCCGGCCGGTCATCACGAGATGGCAGGCCGATCTGGCATCCAATGATCGGCTGGATGCCTTTTCCCCAACAATATTGTGAGAATTCCAGTCCACCGAACAGATTGCCCGTGTCCGTGATCGCGACGGCGGGCATGTCCATCCCTTTGGCCAGCGCAACCAGTTCAGGGATTCGGATGGCTCCCTGACTGAGGGAGTAGGCGGAATGGACGCGGAGATGGACGAAATCGGCGTGTGGCATGGGAGAGAGGATAGCACAGCCGGGGCACTTGTGGGGAGGTCGCCTTTCCGCCTCACTATATTCACAAAAATGTTGATCTATATGACCGCAACAATATCAACCAAAAAACATTAAACAAGAATGACAAAAAACATGAAAAGAAAAAAGCCACTTAGTTCTATTGCAAACAGTCTGGCTAACATACTCAACGATTGTCATGAGGCCTATCCTGAAGCATGCGCCCTGACTGACAACTACATACAGACCCTTCCTGATACAAATAAAAATATACTGACCAACAACCTGAAAACGCCCGAACTCATTGCATCCGGCATCCTTGTCGCGGGCATGGGCACACTATTTTACACGACAGCCCCATCGACGCTGTTTCCACCATTCTATTCAATTGCAAAAAACATAAGTGGATTTGTGCCCTTCTCGTGGGCATTCAATACATCTTTCATCATATTTTTCGGATTTGAAGTCGCAAAAATATTTATTACCGCCGACACGGTCAACCAGATAAATATTCAATATCCAGTCAAATCACTTCAAAAAATGTGGAAAAAAATAAAAAACAACAAACCACAACCTGATATGGCAAAAACCGAAGTTCAGGCAAAAATAACTACCCTGACTCTCGATTGCGCATGCAGATACCAGAATCATATTCGGGTTATTTTCTGGTTTGCAAGATTCTGTACAATTCTACAAGGCCTTACAGTCGCAACTACGGCATTCTCAGCTGGATGGATCGAGGAGGCACATAAGCAGTATCCGCACTGCTTTTCTGACGTAACACCGGGGGATCCAGACAAGGCAGGAAAGTGTCAGGCAGAAATCACCATGTGGCAGAAATCTCCGCCAGAAATCTGTCCACCTCATCATTAAAAGCGCCGTTGCATTTCCACGTCACCGGAAGAAAGTCCCATGATGAAACACATTCTTCTCATCGCTCTGCTTGTTACGCCCACCATGGCCCACGCAGCCACACAGCATGTCACCTTGACGCCTGCCAACACGACGTCCCGACTTCACGCCAAGACGCTGGTGGCATCCATCGACGGAACATTCGAGAAAGTCTCAGGTGCGCTTTCCTACGACCCTGAAACACAGGTCTGTCACGTTGATATGAGTATGGATGTCAATTCCCTGAAGGTGGGGAGCGCCGTTCTGCGGACGGCCATGCTGTCCGGGCTCATGCTGGACAGTGACAGTCATCCCTCAATGCATTTTGTTGGTGATTGTCAGCCGAAAATTACAAATGGAAAATTGGAGACCTTACTGGTTGGCAAACTCACGATGCGGGGACAGACACACCCCCTGACCTTCAAGGTCGGGATGCATTTTTCGCGTAATACACTGACCGAAATCAGCAGCACAGCAAGTTTCGATCAGCGGCAATGGGGCATGAGTACGATGCTGGATACGGTTGATCCAATCGTTCAGACCGAGGCAATCATCACTCTGAAGTAAAAAGCAGGAAACACCCCGTCAGCGGCCAACTGTCTCACATCCCAATGCGATCAAGTCTACGGGATATGACCTACCCCGACACGGTCTCAACCTTACCGTCGAGCAGGGAGAAGCCGGAGAATTTATACATAATTGCGGCTGCACAGGGCAAATACATCATTTGACCTGTGCCAGTGAGCATGATGTCGGCACGTATGCAGAGGAAAAGCATCATCCCCTGCATACGGAAAATGCCTGTCAACCCCGCTTCGGGCAGAACAGAACACGCAGCGACCGCACACCCTGCGCGCCGTGGATCAGGACGCCTTCAATATCTGCGGTCGCAGACGGCCCAGTCTGAAAAACCGCATATTTATGCTCACGGAATTCCGGACGACGGTAGGCGTTATGCAGATTGGCCACGATCTGAGTCGGATCAAGCAGAACGATCAGATGTTGCGGCAGATAGCCACTTGTATTGACGATCAGTCCGTCATCCGTGAGGCAGACCGAACCTGTCTCCGCAACACCAAAAGCCGCCCGCACAACACCGATTTCCACATCAGCGAGGGAACGCGGGTCCATGTCTGGCAGAATCTGACGAATCTGGAGAGAGACATCGCCATGCAGTTCCGGCACGCAGGTAGCGATGACTCCCTTCCCGGCCACAGCGGCCCGGAGAGCTGAAATCGGGTCCTGTCCCTGAGCATCCAGCAGTTTTCCGCCCATTTTCACAAGCATTTCCGAAAAGGCGGAGACCAGATCGGACGGCGCTTTCTCATCGAACAGCGGCACCTCCGGCAGAGGCGGCTGGATGCTGGGACGGTTGGCCCGGATGGCGGCGAAAATCGCCGCGCGGCTGTCTGTGCTGCTCATCACTTCTTCTTTCCGTCCACACCACGGGTCCGTTTATACCACTGATGGAAAGTTTCTTTGGGCACGTGCGGCATTTCACGACCCCGCGTCCATGTGTTCAGCTTGTTGTAGAGCACGAAACGCGGCAGATGACGCAGCGCGCTGTCCGCCATTGGCAGGCTGGCGCGATACAGCTTGGGTGACGCAAGAAGCGCTCCGGCAGCTTTCATCATCGTCTTCTTGAATGCCGGAATTTCATGATTCTCGGCCAGAACCTGACGCCAGTCGGCAATCTGCTCGTGAATATTGATCTTCACCGGGCAGACATTCGTGCAGCTTCCGTTCATGGTCGAGGAGAACGGCAGGGTGGAATATTTGTGGCGGTTGAAGGTCGGGTCGATAATCAGACCAATCGGGCCCGCATAGGTCGCGCCATAGCTGAGGCCGCCGGAACGACGGAACACCGGACAGGTGTTCATGCACGCGCCACAACGGATACATTTCAGCGACGTCCAGAACTTTTCCATTCCCAGACGCTCGGTACGACCATTGTCGACGATGACGATATGCATCTCGGCGCCACGACGCGGCCCACGGAAATGCGACGTATACTGTGTGATCGGCGAACCGAGCGCGCTGCGGGACAGCATCCGCACAAACACCGCGAGCGCGTTCAGATTGGGAATAATCTTCTCGATCCCGACGGAGACGATATGCAGACCCGTGGTGTTGGCCGAAAGGTCCGCGTTGCCTTCGTTGGTGCAGACAACGACAGAACCGGTTTCAGCGACGGCGAAGTTACAGCCGGTCATGCCCGCATCCGCATGCAGGATCAACGGGCGTGTATGTTCACGCTGCTGCTCGGTCAGATAGCTGACATCAGAATTATTCGGATCTGAACCAATGGTTTTTGAAAACACCTCAGCCACGTCGGTCCGGAGCTTGTGAACCGCCGGCACCACGACATGGCTGGGATTCTCGTTATCAAGCTGCTGGATACGCTCGCCGAGATCGGTCTCGACAACCGTGATGCCTTCATGCGCCATCGCTTCGCGAAAGCCACATTCCTCGGTGAGCATCGACTTGCTCTTGATGAGGCTCTTCGCGTTTTTCGAATGCAGAATTTCAGCAACGATGCTGTTGTG
The DNA here is from genome assembly GCF_022483985.1 of Acetobacter sp. Classification (NCBI taxonomy): domain Bacteria; kingdom Pseudomonadati; phylum Pseudomonadota; class Alphaproteobacteria; order Acetobacterales; family Acetobacteraceae; genus Acetobacter; species Acetobacter sp. Next base: position 1,613,364 of record NZ_JAKVME010000001.1, read on the forward strand.
CTCAGCCGCATCCTTCGCCCAGTGCACCCTGATACCATTCGCCGTCGCGTTCTTCTCGAACTGCTCCAGATAGGTATCGAGATGCGTCAGCGTGTGTGTCTTGATATCGGACGCAAGCTGGCGAAGCTCTTCCCATTCCTCGATGATCGCTTTCTGGCCGTCACGCTTCTGGCGCAGATCCCACAGGCGACGGTCATGCATTTCAAGATGCTGAGGCGCCGCCATGAAGCGCTTCGCCGCTTCCGACTGATCGACCGGCCTGTTGCCGCGAATGATCGCGCCGCGTGGCTGCGGTTCGGGACCGTAGGCCGGAAGCGTGACGGAAGCCCCCGCGGCATGGGTCAGATGCGCCGGAGCGCCATCATCGGTGCGACCGGCAGGAGTGATCGGAGCAGCCTGATTCTCGATGCTCATACGTGTTCACCATTCAGAATCTGGGCGATGTGGATGTATTTGGTCGGAAGACCGAGCCGCTTGGCGCAGCCTTCCTGATGCATCATGCAGGAACTGTCGGACGATGTGACATATTCAGCGCCAGAACGCGCCTGATCGCGGGCCTTGTCCTGTCCCATCCGCGCGGAAATGGCTTCCTCGAACACGGAGAACGTGCCGCCGAAACCGCAGCATTCGTCAGGACGGGTGATATCGACCAGTTCCAGCCCCTTGACCTTGCCCAGCAGATCACGCGGCTTGGAGAATTTGTCCTCACGAAGCTCGCTCATGCTGGCGATATTCAGGCCACGCAGGGCATTGCAGTTATTGTGCAGCGCGACCTTGTGAGGGAACTCCGCCCAGGGGAAGGCATCCACCTTCAGCACGTCATGCAGAAACTCGACCAGTTCATAGGTGCGGGCGCGCACATGCTTTACATCGTCGGTCTGGGCCACGGCGTCGAAATTCTTGCGGATATGGTTCACGCAGCTACCGGAAGGTGCGACGATATAGTCATAATCCTTGAAATTGCGGACGAAGAGTTCTTCCGTCGCCTTCGATTCCTTGTGACAGCCCGTGTTGGTCATGGGCTGACCACAGCATGTCTGGTCGAACGGATACTCAACCTCGCACCCAAAGCGTTCCAGCAGTTCGAGCGTCGCCTGCCCCACTTCGGGGTGAAACGCATCAACGTAACACGGAACAAACAACCCAACTCGCATGAAACGCTTCCTCACAGAGGTAACCCGCCCTTCTCCTCAAGCGGTATCACCTTATCGCTATAACAGGTGCCGGAAATGCTCTTTCCGCACACTTCTGTCGAGTTCAGATCTGCCCTTTTGAGACAGAAACGTCGTCAGAACCGGAAATGAAACCGGCATTTTGATCTGGCCGTGACTATTACGTCTGGATGGCCGCAAGTAAACCGATACAGCCCTTCTCCCCGGTCACTTCCCCTCCAGATGACGTCACTCCAGACGATATCACCCCGACGAGATGGCCGGGGTGACAGAATCATGGATGCGGAATACCCGCAGCCTTCAGTTTTTTTGAGGCGGACGGCTGTTGGCCTTTGCAACCTTCCTGCCCCACTGGACCAGCGTATCGGTGCAGTCCTCGGTGGCGATATGGCACTCGATGAAGGTCGGCCCCTTCCTGTTGGCCTTGGCCTGCGCGATGGCGTCCGCCAGTTCCGCGCCGGTGCGGGCATGCAGACCCAGACCATGACCGTCCTCGGCGTTGAACGCCTTGATCAGACCGGCATAGTCCCAGTTCTTGATATAGTTGTACGGACCGTCATGGATCTTGATCTCGATGACGTAGCCACGATTGTTCACGAGGAACACGATGACCGGCACTTCATAGCGGATCATCTGCGCGACTTCCTGCGCGGTAAGCTGGAAGGAGCCGTCACCAACCATCAGGATATGCTGACGATCCGGTGAGCCGATGGCGTTACCAAGAGCGGCGGGCACCGACCAGCCGATGGACCCCCACTGCATTTCCGTTTCGACACGAGCGCCATTCGGCAGGTTCATACGCACGGCGTTGAACCAGCTATCTCCGGTCTCGGCCGTGATGGTCGTGTTGCCATCAACGATGGCGTTGATCTGACGCGCCATTTCGTCGTTGGTCAGCGGGGCCGCCGGGGTCGCTTCGGGAATTCCGGCGGGTGTGTAGGTGGTGTTCTCGACCGTGGCCGGACGGCTCGGAGCCCTCTCGCTCAGGGCGGCGAGGAACGCGCCAAGGTGGAAGCCCGCAAAGCTCTGGCCATCAACCGTGACTTCGGCGAGATCGGCGATCAGGGCCTGTGACGCAGGCGGCTTGGACTGCCAGCCGACCGTCGCGTAGTCATTGAAGATCGGGGCGAGACAGATCACGCCGTCAGCTTTCTCGACCAGTTCCTGAGTGCCGGGGGAGCTGACTTCACCCCAGTAAACACCACGGAACGCCTTGTGCTCTTCAGGGAAGAAGCTTTTGGCCGCGCTCATGACCGTCACAGCACAGCCGATCCGGTCCGCAAGCGCCACGATCGGCTCAAGCGAGCCCAGCGTGCGAACCCGGCTGCCGACGAGGATAACGATGTTCCTGCGTGTCTCGATAAACGTGCAGGCCGCTTTCACGGCAGCGTCAAGGCTGGCCGTGTCAGGGGTCGTTTCAGCCAGCAGGGAGCCGACCGGACCCGGACGGACGCACTCGACCGACGCGAGATTGCAGGGAATTTCGATGTAGCAGGGCTTGCGCATACGCAACGCTGTGCGGATGGCGTTATCAATCTGTGACGGAGCGTTCTCGGCGGAAAGAATGACTTCCGTGGCGCAGGTGACCTGACGGAATATCTCGGCCTGATAGCCGTAATTCGAGTTGCCGATCGTGTGATGCAGGATATGACCGGAACCCTGATCGTTGGTGTTCGGTCCACCGGACACGAAGATCACCGGCAGACTCTCGGCATAGGCGGAGCCGATGGCGTTGATGGCGGACAGGGCGCCGACATTGAAAGTGACAATCATGGCCGCCGCACCGTTGGCGCGGGCATATCCCTCGGCCGTGTAACCGCAGTTCAACTCGTTACAGCTATAGAGCTGCTTGGTGGAACCCTCTTCAAGAAGCTGGTCAAGCAGCACGAGATTGAAGTCGCCCGCGACCGCGAAATGATCTTTCAGACCGATCTGGCCCAGACGTTCCGAGAGATAATGGCCGACAGTATATGGCTTGGTCATGACATGCCTCCTCTAGAGGATTTGCCGGACCTTCTGCCCGGCGCCTCGATTTGGAAGGCAGTCTGACGAGAGAGTCGCCTCATGACCACTATATGGAAACAGCACGATCCATATATATAAAATATGGATCGTGCTGTCTGGCAGAAACCGTCAGATCTGGCGGAAGGCTCAGACCTTGTTCACGGAAGCGTCATAGATCTTGCTGATCGTGCCGCCGAGCGCCGCATCGAATTCGGCGTCGGACATGCCGTCCTGCAACCCGCCGAGCAGGGCGCGGGAGAAGCTGGCGATCATGCCGTGGTTCTTCTTCAGGCGTTCACAGGACTCATCGAGAGAGTAACCGCCCGAAAGCGCCACGACACGCTCAACGCGCGGATGCTTGCTGAGATCATCATACAGGTCGGCGACCTCGGGGATGGTGACTTTCAGCATGACCCTGTAGTCGCCCGGCATGGCGTTGAGCGCCTTGAGCAGTTCGTCATGCAGAATGGCTTCCGCGCCCTTCTTGTCAGGACTATTCACCAGAACTTCCGGCTCGATGATCGCCACCAGACCATGAGACGCGACCTGATGGGCGACTTCGAACTGCTGCTTCACGACGGCGGCGATGCCCTCCTGATTCGGCAGATTGATGACGGAACGCTCTTTCGTGCCGTAAACGCCCAGCTTCGCGGCGCGCTCCAGCAGCGCGTCAAGACCGGGATTCGGCTTCATCAGACGGACGCCGTTGGCTTCATCCTCAAGTCCCTTGTCGATCTTCAGGAACGGGACGACGCCGCGCTCTTCCCAGAGATAGGCCGGGACCGGCTTGCCGTTTGCAAGACCGTCCATGGTACGCTCGAACAGGATCGCACCGATCACCTTCTCGCCGGAAAAGCTCGGAGCGGTGATGATGCGCACGCGCATGTCGTGGATAAGACGGAACATATCTTCTTCGGAAGAATAGGCCGTCTCGGGAATGCCATAAGCTTTCAGAGCGCCCGGCGTTGAGCCTCCGCTCTGGTCGAGTGCCGCGATAAAGCCGCCCTTTTCCGAAATCTGGCTTTTCATACGGTCGTTGGACATTCTTATTACCCTTTATTCTTAACGTATGGCGCGTGTCTGGGAACGCCCGAACAGCCCGATGCCGCCTCTCACCTTCGGCTCATGCCGCGACAGAAGAGACATCAACCCCACACTCCTTCGGTTCCCTGCATGCACACCGACGAAACCCAAAAGGACTGAAATCCGAGTGGCCCGATCCAGACCGCGTGACATTTACACGGAGTAGCGGCCTGTGCCACCTCCCCTATATGGAAGTTATTATTAAAAATCCCAAAAGCGGCGTTATCAGGGCATTTTTGGCTGTTCCTTCATGACCATGTCGGTCAGGATCGGCGATGACGATGTCTCCGGCATCAGCATGGGCGGCTTGCTGGGCGTCAGATACCAGCCGATCACAAAGAGAATTACCAGAAGAGGTGTCGCCCCGACGGTGATGGTCCCGGCCGGATAATCGCACGCCATCAACACGACCACACCCGCGAGAAAAGCCAGAGTCAGCCATGATGTAAACGGCGCGCCCGGCATGCGGAATGTGGGAGCGACGATTTCCCCACGGGCGACGGCTCTGCGGAACGCAATCTGGCTCAGTATAATGATGCCCCATGTGCAGATAATACCGATTGCCGCAAAACTGAGAACAATCTCAAAAACACTCTGCGGCACAATATAATTGAGCACCACACCGACAAGATAAAATGCCGCAATCAGCAGAATGCCAGCATAAGGCACGGAATGACTGTTCATGGCGCTCAGAAACCGTGGAGCGGCTCCACCCATCGCGAGAGCGCGCAGGACACGGCTGGTGGAATAGACGCCTGAGTTCAGACTGGACAGAGCCGCCGTCAGCACGATGACATTCATCACGCTGTCCGCATACGGCACACCCAGCGCATTGAAGAAGGTCACGAAGGGGCTTTCACCTGCCTGATAGGCCGTCCAGGGCAGCAGGCAGACCAGCAGCACAACGGCTCCGACATAGAACACGGCAATACGCCAGATCACGCTATTGATGGCCCGCGGCAGAATGTCCCGGGGATTGTCGCACTCCCCTGCCGCAGTCCCGATCAGCTCGATTCCGGAATAGGCAAAAACCACTCCCTGCGTCAGGGCGAGGGCAGCGAGCATACCATGCGGGAAAAAGCCGCCATTATCCGCGATGAGATGAAAACCTGTCTGATGCCCGCCGATCGACATGCCTGACCCCAGTATGATCGAGCCCGCAATCAGAAAGACGATCAGCGCGACAACCTTGATCATGGAAAACCAGAACTCCATTTCGCCAAAATATTTGACGCCGATCAGATTCATGCCTGTCACAATGCACAGGGCGATCAGCGCCAGCGCCCACTGAGGAAAAGACGCGAAAGCGCTCCAGAAATGCATGTAAAGCGCGACCGCCGTAATATCGGCGATCCCGGTCATCACCCAGTTGAGGAATGAAACCCATCCCGCGACATAGGCCGCCTTGTCGCCAAGAAACTCGCGGGCATGGGATACGAAGCTTCCGCTGCTTGGGCGATACATGGTCAGTTCGCCCAGAGCCCTGAGAATGAAAAAGCTGAAGAGCCCGCACACCGCGTAGACGATGGCCAGTGACGGGCCGCCCTGCTGAAGGCGGCTTCCCGCGCCGAGGAAAAGGCCGGTGCCGATACAGCCGCCGATGGCGATCATCTGCATCTGTCTGCGACCCAAAGTCTTTTTATAGCCTTCGCTGGTGCTGCTCCGGCTGATTGTCGACTCAGTCATTCCATCCCAATCCTGTCTCTCCCGCAGGAGCGTTACCGACCAGATTGGTTCGAAGCCGTAATGTTGTCCATCGAAAATCAGCAGAGTGTTTCAGGGGACAGGCTGGCGGTGGGCATTCGAAAACGGTGCTGATCGTGGACCGGGTAACGATACACCGGTTCTGCGTGCCGGTGGACACAGCCAGCTCTGGTTTGTCGTTCAGGTTTACGGAATCACCGTTCCGAGGTCGTCACAGGCACTGGTCATGGCACTCCTTCGAAGGCGTTCGGGGGCTGGGATTACTCCGACTTCTATGGGTCGCACATTTTCTCGATAACCATCCCAGCCACCGTCAACGCCCATCACAATGGCTACGTCGCCGGGTTTTCCACAAAATGCGAGAGCATGCTTTCAAAGCGACCAACCACGAACACCCCGCAAACGCCCGACATAAAAAATTCCTTTTCAGAAAAGAACAAAAAATAATATAATATTTAGATAAATTCTCTTAAACATATGAATATTTCTACATACTACTTAATAAAATGAATAAAATTATTTGAAAATGCAAATTAAATACATGATAATAAAGCGATATACCAATCAACACCTACATCCGCAGTCTCCCAATCTCTGTATCATCACAACAGAACCCGCATTCCGCCCCGCAAACACATGTTGCAAATGATTCGCATTTACTATACGGGCCTGCATACACAGTCTCAGGAGCCCTCAATGAAGTCCGCCATGCGCCGCAGCAGGGTCGCTTACGCCCTCCCTCTTTCGCTCATCATGAGCGGCGAAGTCCTTGCTGCCGATCAGGAAGAAAAGCCCGGCATGACGCACTCTCAGCAAATACCCGCAACGCCCCGAAAACAGGGAAAATCGTCAGTAGCCTCGACAAAAACCGAGCATCTGGAAGTGCGTGGACGACGGGCATCGACCATCGCCTCGTCAGCCACAAAAACGAACACTCCCCTTATCGAGACAGCCCAGTCTGTCAGCGTCATCACCCGTAACGAAATGGACATTCGCGGGGTGCTGGATCTCAATCAGGCCGTTCGTTACACTGCGGGCATAACCCCCAATCTTCGCGGCGGTGTCGGCACGCGCTACGACCAGTTTCAGCTCCGAGGCTTTACGGTTCCGACCTTTCTTGACGGCCTGAAATTGCAGGACAGCCCGACGGGTTATGCGACGGCACAGACCGACACATCCCGCCTTGAGCGTGTTGAAATTCTGAAAGGCCCCGCTTCCGCGCTCTACGGACAGTCCAGCCCCGGCGGACTTGCCGCACTTTCAAGCAAGCTGCCGACTGACCAGCGTTTTTACGGCGGCATCAACGCGACAGGTGGCAGTTTCAATCTTTATCGCGTGGATGCGGATGTTGGCGGATACGCAACGAATGACGGGTTCGTCCGCTACCGGCTCTACGGCACCGCCAACGGGCAGCATACCCAGCTTGCCCGCACCGGCAGCAAGCGTTTCTCCATCAGCCCGTCCCTCACATTCGGCGGTGATGGGCCGACTACCCTGACCCTTCTGGGAAATTATCAGTATGATCCGGAAAACGGCACTTATGGCGGCGTGCCGCTCGTCGGGTCCCTGAAGCGCGCGTCCTTCGGGTATCTTCCACGGAATTTCTATGATGGCGACAGTTCTTTCGAGAAATTCAACCGAAAACAGGGAGCGATCACCTACATTCTCAATCATCGTTTCAGTGATGACTGGAGCTTTTCAACACGCGGACGTTATGATGATCTGAAAACCAGTTATCGCAGCATCTATAACGCCGGTTATTACAGCAACACCTACACACTGCCCCGCTATGCTTTCGGCACCGACGAGCACACGCACAATCTGGAATTCGACAGCCAGTTCAAGGGCAAGGTCCGCACAGGCTTCCTGCAACACAATCTGATGTTCGGTTTCGATTACATGCAGCAGAGCGCAGGAGAAGTGGGATATTCCGGAACCGCGCCAGATATTGACGTGCGCTACCCGGACTACCGCATGGCCATCGCGCCCATCAGTCCTTACTTGAATTATCAGACCAACTCGCATCAGATCGGCGTATATGGGCAGGACGAAATCCGCTGGCGTGGTCTGGTGCTGACAGGAAGCCTTCGCAACGACTGGTACCGCTCGCACCAGATGGAATCAATTTCCCACACCGACACCCGCGAGAATCCGAGCCAGATCACATGGCGCGCTTCAGGCCTCTACCACTTCGATTTCGGACTTTCCCCCTATATCAGCTACTCAACATCCTTTCAGCCACAGTCAGGAATTGTCTCGAACGATGGCGGAAAAACCATGCGTCAGGCCAATCCTTCTCTTGGGAAGCAGCTTGAAGGCGGGTTGAAATACCAGATTCCCGGCACATCCGTTCTCTTCACCGTCGCCGGTTTCCACATCGAGCAGACCAATGTTCTCGTGACGACTAATTCCGCGCTTGGCTTCAATACAGAAAGCGGAAAAGTTCATTCCGATGGCTTCGAGTTTGAAACCCATGCCGAACCCTACAAGAACCTTGTCCTGACCGCAGCCATCAGCATCCAGAAAGTCCACGACGACTCAACTGGAAAACCCCTGATACAATCGGGAAAAGGCAACGCTTCCCTGTTCGCGTTCTACACAATGCCTTCCGGTCCGGTCAAAGGTCTCGGTTTTGGTGGAGGCATGCGTTACACGGCCAAAGCCTATGGCGGCGAAGCTTCTTACGGCAGCGCATGGGTTCCGCAATACGCGCTGTTTGATGGCTCCCTGCGCTATGATCTCGCCCAGCTTTCTCCCGCCCTGCACGGATGGACGGCAGCCGCCAGCGTCCGGAATCTTTTCGACAAACGGTTTGTCGCCAACTGTCTGGCCTATGCCTCTTATGGGCAGGAATTCTGCTATTACGGAGAGCGCCGCAACGCGCAGGCCAGCATCGGCTACACCTGGTAAAACACATCAGAAGGAGAGCTGCATGACGCCGCTCTCCCCTTGTTTAGCAGGTCGAGATCAAAGGGGTTGAGACCCTTTGTAATGTGGAGCGAAGCTCTGAAAGCTTCCCCATATACGTAAAAAATGCACATATTTTAGCCCCGAATGCTTTTCCACGGCATCAGAAATATTTGACGCATCCATAAAAGGAACATATCATGAACATGCTATGAAACGCACTTTCTCCGAAAGACTGGCCATTCTGTCAGACGCCGCGAAATACGATGCTTCCTGTGCATCGAGCGGCTCGGACCGGCGTGGTTCGACCAGACAGCCGGGGCTGGGGTCAACCGAACGCAGCGGCATCTGTCATTCATGGACACCGGACGGACGCTGCGTCTCGCTGCTCAAGATTCTGATGACCAATTTCTGCGTTTATGACTGCGCCTACTGTATCAACAGAGCATCATCCGGCGTGGAGCGCGCCCGCTTCTCGGTCGAGGAAATCGTCTGGCTGACGATGGAATTTTGCCGACGCAACTATATCGAAGGGCTGTTTCTGTCTTCCGGCATCATCCGTTCGTCCGATTACACCATGGAAGAACTTGTTCGCGTCGCCAGAGTTCTTCGTCTGGACAGAAGCTTTCGCGGTTATATTCATCTGAAAGCCATCCCCGACGCCTCGCCCGACCTACTGGCGGAAGCCGGACTGTACACCGATCGTCTCTCCATCAATGTGGAGATGCCCACCGAGACCGGGTTGAACCAGTACGCGCCGGAGAAAGATGCCGCCGGTATCCGATCCGCCATGGAGCATATCCGCAAAAAGATGGATGCGACGAAGGAGAAAACCCTCACCGGACGCCGCCCTCCCCGCTTCGCACCCGGCGGGCAAAGCACACAGATGATTGTCGGCGCGGACGCCGCAACCGATCAGGATATCCTCTCAAGCAGTTCATCGCTTTATTCGGATTACCGACTGAAACGGGTCTATTATTCCGCTTTCAGCCCCATCCCCCATGCGTCACAGGCCCTTCCCGCCCGGAGGCCGCCGCTTCTGCGTGAGCATCGCCTGTATCAGGCAGACTGGCTGTTTCGTTTTTATGGTTTCCAGTTTCAGGAAATCACTGAGAGCCGCCCCGACGGCATGCTGGATCTGGAAGTTGATCCGAAACTGAGTTGGGCGCTGGATAATCGCGCCATCTTCCCGGTGGACATCAATCAGGCGTCTCGCGAACTCCTGCTGCGGGTGCCGGGACTGGGCCCTCGTTCTGTGAAAGTGCTGCTTACAACGCGCCGTCACAAAACCATCCGTCTGGATGATCTGGAACGGCTGCGCGTCAGTCTGAGGAAAATACGGCCATTCATCACCACGCCGGACTGGCGTCCTGTCAAGCTGATCGACCGCCTCGATCTCAAATCCCTCTTTGCGCCACCGCCCCAACAACTGTCGCTTTTATGAAAGAGCACTGCGTTTCACTGCCGGATGCGGCGCCTTTTTCCCTATGGCGTCTTCATGCCCGCCCGCTTCTGGCTGCGGGAATTGCGCCAGATCGTGTCGTCTGGCGCAGTTCGTCCGAACAGGATGATCTGTTTTCACAGTCTGACCCGTTACCAGAAACCGATACCGCGCCTTCTCAGAGCGTCAGCAAGGAGTGCCTGAATTTTCTGGAGACGCTTTTATGCCACGCTAATCCAGAAAAATTCGCCCTCGCCTATCGCATCCTGTGGCGGAGCAGGAGGGAACACTCTCTTTTGAAGACAGGGACCGACCCTGATGTCGCCACGGCCAGCAGAATGACCCACCAGATCAGCCGTGAAATTCACAAGATGAAAGCTTTTGTGCGGTTCAGGGAAAAAACGTCACAAGACAGCAACACACGTCATTTCGCCGCCTGGTTTGAGCCTGAACACCATATTCTTGAGAAAGCCGCCCCGTTCTTCGCACGTCGTTTCACCGATATGAACTGGATGATCCTCACTCCCAAAGGGTCCATTGGCTGGGATGGGGAAAGCTGTGTCGTCACGAGAGAAGCCTGCACGCCGGCGCTCCTTGAGGACGAAGCAGAGTCCTTGTGGAAGGTGTATTATCGTTCGATCTTCAACCCCGCACGCGTCAAGGTGAAGGCCATGCGGTCGGAAATGTCTCCCAGATACTGGAAAAACCTGCCGGAAACCGAGTTGATCCCCGAGATGCTGGCTCAAGCTACCCGTCAGCGGTGGTAGGTAACTTACTGAATGGGTGGGCAATCGACCCGTTCTGGCCTACCATCCCGCCCATCATGACGACTGACACTGCCCCTCATCTGTTTTCCGCATCCGTCGAGGCCCTTCTTGCCCGTGCGGATGAGTTGTGTGCCCGGCGGCAAGTGCGGTTGACCGCCCTGAGACGCCAGATTCTCGGCCTGATGCTTGAAGCCAATGCTCCGCTGGGAGCCTATGATCTTCTTCAGCGCCTTCAGGCCCTTCAGGGTAATGCCGCTCCGCCGACGGTCTATCGGACGCTGGAATTCCTGATGGAGTTCGGCCTGATTCACAAGATCGAACGGCTATCCGCCTTCATGCCCTGCACACATACTCTGGGGCGCGCACCCTGCCACGAGCATGATGCCGACTGCGTTCATGCCAGTCAGTTTCTGATCTGTCGCGAATGCTCCAGCGTGACTGAACTTGAGGACTCCGCCATTCTTGCCTCTATCGTGGCGGCATCCCGAAAATCAGGTTTCCGATTGCAGCACACAACCGTCGAGGTCGAGGGGCTATGCGCCAAGTGCGCCGTATCTCCGACTGCAAATCCTGTCATCGGGAAGAACGACTAACGCGAAAACCGGGGCTTACGCCTCCGGCTTTCACGGTTCATATTACTGGTCGAGATAGGTTTTGACGGCAGAGAGCCCTGGCTTCCCGTCAGCCGTCGAAACACCATCAAGCCATTTTTCCACAGCTTCAGGATGTGCTTTCAGCCAGTCCTTGGCCACTTTTTCGGGTTTGGCATGGGTCTCGGCAACCTCTTTCATCATCTCGTTTTCAGCGGGGATGGTGAAAGTCAGTTGCTTGAGGAGATGTCCGACATTCGGGCATTTTTCCACATAACCACTGGTTACAATGGTATTGACCTCGGCGGAGGCGCCGAACTGCTTTTCGCCCCCGGACAGATAGGTAAGGTGGAAATTCATGTTCATGGGATGCGGCTCCCATGCTAGGAACACAATCGGTTTTTGGGCGGAAACCGCACGGGAAACCTGAGACAACATCCCCTGCTCACTGCTCTCGTTCAGATGGAATTTTCCCAGACCAAAGTCGTTGGCCTTGATGATATCGAGAACAATCTTGTTACCGTCATTACCTGACTCAATACCATAGATCGTGCTGTTCAGTTTGGATGCCCACCCGGCAATATCCTTGAACTGCGTGAGCCCCTGCTTGGCGACATAATCCGGCACGGCCAGCGTATAGCGCGCACCTGCAAGATTTTTGACGATACGCTCGACCTTTCCTCTCTTGAGGTAAGGATCGATATAGGACGCGCCCGAAGGCTCCCAGTCACTCAAAAACACATCGAGCTGATGGTTTTCAAGAGACAGATAGGCCACAGCAAGCGTGACCATGGTTGTCTTGGTTTTATAACCCAATCCGGCGAGAAGGTTTGCGGCAACGCCGTTGGTGACGGCCGCATCAGACCAGCCGACATCCCCGATACGGACCATCTGGCAGGCTTCGGCCTCCGCAGCATGAGCAGGCAGAACCCTGAGCCCCATCCCGAGAAAAACCATGGAGGCGAGAATTTTCTTCTTCATGACAGTTACTCGTCCTTTTCCTGTTCGCCCATTGCCGCAAGTATGATCCCACCACCATACATTCCGCAACAGAAACAATTAGAACCTCATTCAGAGACAGTCTTCTGCAGCACCATGCGCTCGTCAGGTTTTTATAAGTTATGTTTTTTGAATATATAAAAGGATCAATTCGCTTTTGCTGCTCGTGCAACCCCTGTAATCGCACCAATCATATCCGCGTCATCACACAATCCAACAATCCGGCCCGCATCAGAAATCAACACCGGCATACCGCTTTTCTGACGCAGAACAGCGACCGTGTTGAGAGAAGCGGCAACAGGCACACAATAGACACATCCCGGAACGATTTTTACTTCGGAAATATCGTCAGCATCCTGAAACTGTAATGTAATTTCCTGTCCTGCCCTATCCACCACGGTAGCGGTCGCAGGATTGAAACCATAGACTCCCGTTGTATCGAGTTGAATGGTCTCATCCCCCATACGGGGACAGACATCCAGAAGACGCATCACACTTGCAGCATTCAGTAAGGGTAGCGGATTCATGTGCCTTACAAAATCACGGACATAATCATCGGCAGGCGAAGAAATGATTTCCTGTGGTGGTCCCGCCTGAATAATGCGCCCTTCCCGCATGATGGCAATATTGCTGCCAATACGAAGCGCCTCGTCAATATCATGACTGACGAAAACGATGGTTTTCTTGAGCCGTGTCTGAAGGTCCAGAAGCTCATCCTGAAGCTTGCGACGGATCAACGGATCAAGTGCCGAGAACGGTTCATCCATCAGGAGAATGTCGGCATCCGTGGCGAAAGCCCTCGCCAGTCCTACGCGTTGCTGCATACCACCCGAAAGTTCGGAAACATAGGAATTGGCCCAGCGCGTCAAACCAACCAGTTCCAGCTTTTCCTCAGCGATCTTACGCCGTGCGTTGGGAGTAAATCCACGCAACTCAAGACCAAACGAAACATTTTCCCGCACCGTGCGCCATGGCAGCAAACCGAACTGCTGAAAAACCATGGTAACGCGGGTACGTCGCATATCCCGCAATGTCTCGTCATCACAACTGGCGATATCGACAAAGGCCGTACCATTACCAATCTCGATACTGCCTCGCGTCACTTTATTGAGCCGGTTCGCAGCACGAAGCAATGTGGACTTCCCCGAGCCGGACAGCCCCATAAGCACGCTGATCTCGCCGCGTCTGATCTCAAGACTGGCATTCGCAACACCGACAGTCACCCCCAGTTCGGCAGCGATCTCCTCCCTCGTCCCCCCCTGATCCAGACGTTTGACCGCCTGCGCAATCGCACTTGCCGAATTATTCCGATGAAAAAGAATATCGACATTCCTGAAAGAGAGAGCAGCAGTTTTACCTTCAGGTTCTGTCCGCACGGCTTCCATCCGATAATCTCCTCAGTGCGTTTTCTTGCGGCAGAGCCGATCCAGAATGATGGCAACCAGAACAATAGCCAGACCGGATTCAAAACCCGTGTCGATCTGCACCGTATTCAGGGCGCGCACGACAGGCACACCCAGTCCACCGGCACCGACCAGAGCGGCAATCACCACCATGGAAAGACTGAGCATGATGCACTGACTCAGACCTTCACGGATCATGGGAAGCGCCGCTGGAATCTCGACTTTCCACAAACGCTGTCTCGGCGTGGCGCCAAACGCATCACCCGCCTCAAGCAAGGCTTTCGAGACAGAGGAAATCCCCAGTTGCGTCATGCGAATGGGCGCGGGAATGGCGAATACGACTGTCGAAATCGTGCCCGGAACGGTGCCGAGACCGAACAGGATCAGGGTCGGGATCAGATAAACGAAAGTCGGCAGCGTCTGCATGAGATCCAGCACCGGATGCAGCGTACGTGCAAGCCATGGCCGATGCGCTGAAGCGATCCCGATCGGCACCCCGACCAGCATACAGGTGGCTGTCGCGAAAAAAATGAGCGACAGGGTCGCCATCGTTTCCTGCCAGTATCCCTGATTGATGATGAACAGCAGGCCAAGCGCGACCAGAACACAGGTTCCGATAGCACGCTTCCAGAACCACACAGCAATTGTCAGAAGGGCCACAAACAGTACAGGCGGAACCGACGTCAACAGGTTGGTAAACCCGTCAGCACAGGAACCGATCGCCTCACTTATGACGTCAAAGCCACCCTGACAATGATCCCTGATCCAGTCAACGGCATTCGACGCCACTTCACCGACAGGTATTTTATGCGATGTGATCCAGTCTTCGAGCCCGTTCATTGATCTCGCTTCACAGTCTGGAGATTTCAGGCCTGGCCAAGGCGATGGAAAGCCACGAACAGATATTGTCCAGCGAACCGCTCCATACGGCCCGCCTTATTTCAATTCGATATCGTAACTGAAAGACGCCGGATATAAAGCTCTTTCGCATGCCACGTCAGAACACACATCCCGCTCTTCCTGGTCTGAAACCGTTCAGGCTGGCTAAAGTTTATTCACCCGCCCATCATTGCGTTCAAGAAACAGAAACGAATTGATTTATTCCGACGTCGTATTGGATAAAGTCGCCGTTTACCCCGCTTTTCGGTCAACCTCGCCAACGCCCACGTTAAATGGTCAGTCAAAGAATGCCCATCGCTGCAAAAGCACATTTTTTTGGCTAAAAATGCTAAGAATTGGCCGAAAATCCGCTTCTTCCTTTTTCTTGTTTCCTGTAGACATCTCCATTTCGTTTCGACATAAAGACGACATTGAACGATCATTCAAAGGCATTGGGATTCCATGATGCAGCCCTCAGCTCCCTCCCCCATGGCACGACTGGATGATGAGCGTCGTCGCTCTTTTGTCGCTGCAACGCTCTCGGTTCTTGCCGATAACGGGTATGTTGGGACAACCCTCGCCCGGATCGCCGAACGCGCGGATATTTCGCCAAGTCTGCTGGTTCATTATTTTGGCGACAAGGACACGCTGCTCGGCACAGCCTTCTGGTATCAGTCCGAATCGTTGCGGCATGAGATCATGAAGCGGTTTCTGACAGCCCGTACCCCCCGCGAGCGTCTCCAGGCCGTCATCGATTCCCTGCTGGCCAGAGACCAGTTCCAGCAGGAGGAAGGCGCGACCTGGCTGTCTTTCTGGGGACAGGTCCCTTACGTGCCGACGCTCAAACGTATCCAGAGAATCTACCAGAAGCGGATTCTGTCCAACCTGTCCCATGATCTGAAAGCGCTTCTGCCCGGTCGGGACATTCACTCGCTCGCCACCTCGATAGCGGCGCTGATTGACGGCACCTGGCTGCGGGCGGCGCTTTCGGACTGGCAAGAGGCTGACAGCACCGCCGCGAGAGCGCAGGTCACCGCTTTTCTGGACAATCAGATCGCATTGAATCAGGCGAGTCTGCCAATACCGTCCCTTCAGATCAAACGGCAGGAAGTCTGCACCAACTGGATCAACGGACGCCCCATGCCGACGAAGGGCTCACGGTTTGAGACACGCAATCCAGCCACCGGCGAAGTGCTTGCGGAAGTAGAAATCGCAGGCGAACAGGAACACGCGGTCGCTGTTGAAAGCGCCAAACGTGGACAGAAAATCTGGGCGAGAATGACCGGCACGGAACGAGGCCGCGTTCTGCGTAAGGCAGCCGACCTTCTCCGCCGTGACAATGACAGGCTCGCCCGCATCGAATCTCTCGATACCGGCAAACCCATTGCAGAGACGACGGCTGTCGACATTCTCTCCGGCGCGGACGCTCTTGAATATTTCGGGTCCGTCGCCTGCACGATCAACGGCGAAGCCATGGATCTCGGCGAACAGGCCTTCGCCTACACGCGCCGTGAACCTCTCGGCGTGACGGCGGGTATCGGCGCATGGAATTACCCGATCCAGATTGCCTGTTGGAAGTCCGCCCCCGCGCTGGCCTGCGGCAACGCGATGATCTTCAAGAGTTCAGAAATGACACCGCTGACATCGGTGCGGCTGGCCGAAATCTATCGGGAAGCAGGTCTGCCTGACGGGGTGTTCAATGTGCTGCACGGAGCGGGCGACGTTGGACGACGCCTGTGCGCCGATCCCGATATTCGCAAGGTCAGTCTCACGGGCTCCGTTCCCACGGGCAAGGCCGTGATGCGCGAGGCTTCCAACACACTGAAATACGTCACGCTGGAACTGGGGGGCAAATCTCCGCTCATCATCTTTGACGATGCTGACGTAAACAATGCCGTTTCCGCTGCTTTGCTTGGCAATTTCTACTCGGGTGGCGAAATCTGCTCGAACGGAACGCGTGTTTTCGTGCAGTCCGGAATCCGGGACCGGTTCCTTGCCGAACTGAAGCATCGCGTGGAGGCGATGAAGATCGGTGATCCTCTGGCAGCGGATACGGATGTCGGTGCGCTCATCAGCGTGCCGCATCTGGAAAAAGTCATGGCCTATGTGGAAAGTGGCGTAGCCGAAGGAGCGCAGCTTCTGACTGGTGGGAGGCGTCTTACAGACGGCGCATTCGGCAAGGGCGCGTTCATGCAGCCGACCATCTTTATCGGCTGTCATGATGGCATGAAGATCGCCCGTGAGGAAATTTTTGGCCCTGTCATGACCGTTCTCGACTTCCATGACGAAGATGAAGTCATTGCTCGCGCCAATGCGACAGAGTTCGGTCTGGCGGCGGGTGTTTTTACGAACGATCTCGCCCGCGGCCACCGCGTCGTGGCTGCGCTGGAAGCAGGCACATGCTGGATCAACCAGTACAACATCACGCCAATCGAAATGCCGTTCGGCGGCTACAAGCAATCCGGTCTGGGTCGTGAAAACAGTCAGGCTGCTCTGGACCATTACACACAGATCAAGAGCGTCTATGTCGCGCTCGGCAATGTCGAATCCCCCTACTGAGGAGGCAGGCCATGGAACAGGAATTTGATTATATCGTCGTCGGAGCAGGGTCTGCCGGATGCGTGCTGGTCAACCGCCTGACCGAAGACGGTAAGGACACCGTCCTGCTTCTGGAATTCGGTGGCAGCGACAAGTCGATCATCGTGCAGATGCCGACCGCTCTGGCGATGCCGATGCATTCCAAACGCTTCAACTGGTTTTACGAAAGCGAGCCCGAGCCTTACCTTGATGGTCGGCGTATGTTCACGCCGCGCGGCAAGGGGCTTGGCGGCTCCTCCTCCATCAACGGCATGGTGTATGTGCGCGGCAATGCGCTCGATTTTGAAGACTGGGTGAAGGAAGGTGCGACCGGTTGGTCCTACGCTGATGTTCTACCCTACTTCAAAAAAGCCGAGTCCTGCACGGAAGGAGACGACACGTATCGTGGCCGCACGGGGCCACTGCACACCCAGTATGGCACGGTGGACAACCCACTCCATGCGGCGTGGCTGAAAGCCGGTTATCAGGCCGGTTATCCGGTCACGCATGACTATAACGGCTACCAGCAGGAAGGCTTCGACAAAATGAGCATGACCGTCAAGGACGGTCGGCGCTGGAACACGGCGAATGCTTATCTGCGACCGGTCATGCACCGGAAGAACCTTGAAGTGCATCAGCAGGCCCGCGCCACGAAAATCCTGTTTGAAGGCAAGCGTGCTGTCGGCATTGCCTATACACGCGCGGGCAAGGAATGTGTTGCGCGGGCACGGAAGGAAGTCATTCTCTCCGGTGGTTCGATCAATTCGCCGCAACTGCTTCTTCTTTCAGGGATTGGCCCTGCCGAACAGCTTAAAGCGCTCGGGATTCCGGTAATCGCGGATCGTCCGGGTGTCGGCGAGAACTTGCAGGACCATCTGGAATTCTATTTCCAGATTTCCTGCAAGAAGCCGATCACCCTCTATTCCGCCATGAGTCCGCTGGCGAAACTGAAGATCGGCCTACGCTGGATTCTGCGGAAAGATGGTCTGGGCGCCACGAATCATTTCGAAAGCTGTGGTTTTATCCGTAGCAAGGCAGGCATCCCCTACCCTGACATCCAGTTCCATTTTCTGCCTCTGGCGGTCACCTATGACGGGAAGGGACTGGCGTCCGGTCACGGCTATCAGGCGCATGTCGGACCAATGCGTTCAAAGAGCCGGGGTCACATACGCCTCAAATCGGCAAATCCTGAAGACAAGCCGAAGATTCTCTTCAACTATCTGAGCCACCCGGATGACTGGGAAGAGATGCGCGCCTGCGTGCGTCTGACCCGTGAGCTGTTCAATCAGGAAGCGTTCCAGCCCTTCCATGGTCATGAACTGCAACCCGGCGAAGATTGCACCTCCGACGAACAGATTGACGCCTTCATCCGTCAGAAGGTGGAAAGCGCACTGCATCCGTCCTGCACCTGCAAGATGGGCGCGGCGGATGATCCGATGGCAGTCGTCGATCCGGAAACAAGGGTGATCGGTGTGGAGGGACTGAGGGTGGTGGATTCTTCCATCATGCCGCGTGTCACCAACGGCAACCTGAACGCGCCAACCACCATGATCGCAGAAAAAGCTGCCGATCACATCCGTAACCGGCCTATGCTGCCGCCATCACATGCGTCGTATTACGTCGCACCACACTGGGAGACCCGGCAACGCTGATCTGCCGGGCATGGAAACGGGAAATCCGATGTCATGTCAGTGACGATTGAAACCATTACCGGAGAACGCCTTCTTTCGGTTGTCCCTGATCTCGCAAGGCTGCGGATCACGGTCTTCCGGGAGTGGCCTTATCTTTATGATGGAAATCTCGCCTACGAGGAAGATTATCTGCACGCCTACATGCAGAGTCCGGAAACCGCCGTCGTGGTGGCGAAGGACAGCGACAGGGTTGTCGGCGCTTCGACCTGCCTTCCTCTGAAGGATGAAATGGCGTGCATCCGTGCGCCTTTTGAAGAACGCGGCCTTTCCGCAAGTGACTTCTTCTATTTCGGAGAATCCGTCCTGCTGGAATCCTATCGTGGACAGGGTATCGGCGTACGGTTTTTTGAAGAGCGGGAACGCCACGCGCGCTCCGCAAGTCAGGCATCATTTGCCGTATTCTGCGCCGTAAGACGCTGGAAAACCGACCCACGCCGACCGGACGATGCGCACTCTCTCGCAGATTTCTGGGGGAAGCGTGGCTTTTCTCCCCTTCCCGGTCTCTTCTGCCACATGAGCTGGAAGGAACCCGGCATCCCCGGCCAGCGGGATCACTTGCTCGATTTTCATATCAAACCACTCAGAGGCGACCCGATCCCCGAGGCGCTCCTGCATAACAATCAGGACGAGGATTGATGAATACTCCCCTCCGACTAGGCGTGCTGGCCTGGAAAGTCGCGAAAATCGCCTCTCTGGAAGAGTATGCCGACCATCTCGACAGGCTGGTGGCCGAGGGCGCAAAGCACGCCGACCTGTTGCTGATGCCTGAATATGCCTGCATGGAAGCCGCAACTGCGATTACCAGCGAGCCGGACCCTTCCGCCGAACTGGAGGCCATCTGCGAGCACAGCGACACCATTCTTGCCATCATGCGGGAGGCTGCCAAAAAGCATGCGGTCTGGCTGATGCCGGGCACCCTGCCCCGCCCCGAAGCAGCCGGTGTGCGAAACCGCGCTCCGCTGATCGCGCCCGATGGCTCCGTGGCGTTTCAGGACAAGCACGTCATGACGCGTTTCGAAAATGAATCATGGGGCGTGAAAGCGGGCACTCCACCCGGCGTGTTCGAAACACCGTGGGGACTGATCGGAACGTCCGTCTGTTATGACTCGGAGTTTCCGATGCTGGCGCGAGCACAGGTCGAGGCCGGTGCATGGCTGATTCTTGTGCCGACCTGCACGGATTCCATGCACGGCTTTAACCGCGTGAAGATTTCCTCACAGGCACGGGCGCTTGAAAATCAGTGCTTCGTCGCGGTTTCACCGACCGTGGGGGATGCGCCCTGGCTGGCCACGCTGGACGAGAATCATGGGTGCGCCGGAGTGTACGGCCCGGTCGACCGGGGCTTTCCTGACGACGGTGTGATCGCCGAAGGAAAACTTGACGAAGGTGGATGGATTTTTGCGACGCTCTCTCCGGACACACTGGAAGAAGTGCGGGAGAACGGTGCTGTTCGTAACTGCCGGGACTGGCCGACGACCGTGCCTCCAGCCGGAAAGAACGTTTTTTCAGCGGCGTAAAATTTCCGCGTTTCCGGGCAAGGAGACGTCGCAAATATGAAAGTCTCCCACAACTCCCCGCTTCTATATTCTCATGTAATAACGGCAGACCGGAGAGTGGCATTCCATCCTCCTGCTGCCGAACTCCAGTTCAGGACACGGCAGAAATCATGAGCACGGACATTTTGAAAAACTTTTTCCAATCTTCGCTGGCATCTGTTGACGCTGAGGTTGCGTCAGCGATTGCGAGCGAGTTCGAGCGTCAGCGTGACGGGATCGAGCTGATTGCATCGGAGAACATGGTGTCGGAGGCTGTGCTACAGGCTCAGGGCAGCGTTCTGACCAACAAATACGCCGAGGGCTATCCGGGCCGTCGCTATTATGGCGGCTGCTCCGAGGTCGACAAGGTCGAGACTCTGGCCATCGAACGCTCGAAACAGATGTTCGGCGCGGGCTTCGCCAACGTGCAGCCACACTCGGGCGCCAACGCCAATCAGGCGGCGTTCATGGCCGTTGTCGCGCCGGGCGACACCGTGCTGGGCATGAGCCTCGCCGCCGGTGGCCATCTCACGCACGGCGCGGCCCCGAACTATTCCGGCAAGTGGTTCAACGCCGTGCAGTATGGCGTGCGCCAGCAGGACGGTCATCTCGACTACGAAGAGATGGAATCCCTCGCCCGCGAGCATAAGCCAAAGCTGATCGTCGCCGGCAGCTCCGCCTATCCGCGCATCATCGACTTCGCCCGCTTCCGCAGGATCGCTGACGAGGTCGGCGCTTTCCTGATGGTCGATATGGCGCACTTCGCCGGTCTGGTGGCGGCCGGTCTCTATCCGAGCCCGATCCCGCATGCCGACATCGTCACGACCACGACGCACAAGACCTTGCGTGGTCCTCGCGGTGGCCTGATCCTGACGAACGACGAGGCGCTGGCCAAGAAGATCAACTCCGCCGTGTTCCCCGGCCTGCAGGGCGGCCCGCTGATGCATGTGATCGCCGCCAAGGCCGTCGCGTTCGGCGAGGCGCTGAAGCCGGAATTCGCAGAGTATCAGAAAGCCGTCGCCGCCAACGCGAAGGCGCTGGGCGAGACGCTGGTGGCGCGTGGTTTCGACCTCGTGACCGGCGGCACGGACAGCCATCTGCTGCTGGTCGATCTGCGTCCGAAGAAGGTGACGGGCAAGATCGCGGAGAAGGCTCTGGAGCGCGCGGGCATCACGGCGAACAAGAACGCCGTACCGTTTGACCCGGAGAAGCCTGCGATCACGTCCGGCATCCGTCTGGGCAGCCCGGCGGCGACGGCGCGCGGCTTCCGCGAGGCGGAGTTCCGCGAAGTTGGCGAGATGATCGACGAGGTTCTGACCGCGCTGGCCGCGTCCGGTGGTGAGGGAGACGCCGCCGTCGAGAACGCCGTCCACGAACGCGTCAAGGCGCTCTGCAAAAAGTTCCCAATCTATACAAGATGAGTTGACTGTTTCTCACAAAATTTCAGGAAGTGACATGACACAGGATACCACACGGACACTGATCGCGTCCTATTACGCCACGTTCAATGCAGGAAACCGCGATGACTTCCTTGCCCTGCTCTCTGATGACGTCGTCCATGATATCAATCAGGGCGGAAAGGAAGTCGGGAAGGACGCATTCCGCGCTTTTCTGGGGCGCATGGACCGCTGCTACAAGGAAACCATTGCCGACATCGCGGTGATGGTGAATGAGGACGGCACACGCGCCGCCGCCGAGTTCATGGTGCACGGCAAATATCTTGCCACCGATGACGGACTGCCTGAAGCAAAGGGCCAGACCTACCTGCTCCCCGCAGGAGCCTTCTTCACTGTGCGTGACGGTAAGGTGACGAGAATCTCCAACTATTACAACCTGCCGGAGTGGGAGCGTCAGGTCACGGCCTGACGCGGGTTGAGGGCGGCATCTCACTTTTGAGTGTGTCGCCCTTGACAGTCATTATGTCGTTTTTTGAACAGTCTGTCCGCGCGCGCCTTCCAGCCTGAAAAAGCATTTGTTGCCCCATCCTTATTCGTTCTAAGCTCAAAACAAATAAGCCGACGGCAGTCAGTCGTTCGGAAGCTGAACGGCTGGAGGTGCAGGATGTTGCAACGGAAACAGTCGCTACCAACCGAGACACCGAGCCTTCGTGTCGGAATTATTCTGGCGGAGAATTTCACTCTGTCCGCCTTTTCCCTGTTCATTGATCATCTGCGTCTTGCCGCGGACAAGGAAGACAAGAGTCGGCCGATCCTGTGCAGTTGGCAGATCATGAACAGCCGCCCGGAATCCATCCGCGCCAGTTGCGGAATCTCCGTCAGCCGGACCTCAGACCTCATCAATCCGTCCGAATTCGACTATATCGCGGTCGTTGGCGGACTGCTGCACGGACGAAGGCAGGTCGATGAAACGACAATCCGTTACCTACAGAAAGCCGCCGGTCTCGGCATTCCTCTGATCGGCATCTGCACAGGCGCCTTCGTGCTGGCGCGGGCAGGCATCATGAACGGTCGCACATCCTGCGTCAGTTGGTACCACCGTCAGGATTTTCTGGAAGAATTCCCGGACCAGCAGGTCGCAAGCGAGCAGATGTATCTGGTGGATGGTGATCGCATCACCTGCTCGGGCGGCGGCGGAACGGCTGAACTTGCCCTTCATCTCATCGAAAAACATCTGAGCCGCCCGCTGGCCCGTAAAGCCAGCCATATTCTCCTGCTGGACCGTCCCCGCCGTGGTGACACACCATCCCTTCAGCCTCACCCGCCGATCAGCGAGGACATCGGGCACGTGGTGGACCAGCGGGTCAGGCGGGCGATGATGGAAATGGAGCAGAACATGATCGATCCGCTCCCGATCAGCTCCGTTGCCAAGCGACTTGGCATTTCCTCCCGCCAGCTCGAAAGACTTTTTCAGTCGGTTCTCGGCATCCGGCCTGCCGTTTTCTACCGGATGATCCGGCTGCGCTATGCCCGCTCCCTTCTCTCTCAGGGAGAAATGTCGATCACACAGGTCGCGATCGAAACCGGTTTTTCAGATTGCGCGCATTTTTCACGTCAGTTCAAGACCATGTTCGGTCATTCACCAAGTTCGGTGAAAGGGCGAAGTGAGGAGACCCCGCTCTCCCTTGCTCCCCTTCTGGCGGGGCTCAAATCCCGTGAACGCGCAGGGGTAAGACTTTTCGAATCCACCTGATGATTTCCGGGCTGATTACGGGGAACTCACTACATTTCCCATAATCAGCTCTCAGGTTTCTTCATGTGCCCTAAAACTCGACGGACAGGTCTGTTTCTACTCCTTCTCCCTCGTCACCTTCTTCGCCCTGCGTGGAGCCGATGCTTCGGGCGAGACTGCCGGGGGTTCGCCATCTCCCTCATGACGGGGCGTAATACGGTTCCACACATCCAGAGCCGCGCTTTTATAAGCCTCGGCAAAAGTAGGATAGTTGAAGGTTGCTTCAATGAAATACTCGAAGCTTCCATCAAAGTTCAGAACGGCCTGACCAATGTGGATCAGTTCAGTCGCCGCCTCTCCGACAATATGCACACCAAGAAGTCTGTGCGTTTCCAGACAGACAATGATTTTCAGAAAACCGCCGCGTTCACCCATGATCTGGCCACGGGACGTCTCACGGAAGCGGGCAATACCTGTCTCGTAGGGGATTTTCTTTTTGCGGACTTCCTCCTCCGTCATCCCGACGATGGAGATTTCCGGAACCGAGTAGATTCCATAAGGGAAAAATTTTGGCGCAGGAGGCACCGGCTGGCCGCAGGCGTGACAGGCTGCAATCCGTCCCTGCTCCATGGATGTGGATGCCAGAGCCGGAAAACCGATGACATCGCCGGTCGCATAGATACTGGGCACACTGGTCTGGAACGTAACCGGATCGACTGTGAGACGACCGCGACTGTCCGCCTCCAGCCCTGCGGCGGCAAGATTGAGAGCTCCCGTGGCGCCCTGTCTTCCCCCCGTGTAGAGCAGCATGTCAGCGCGAACCCGCCGCCCTCCTTCCAGAATGGCGACCGGCTGTTCAGCCTCGATCACGATGGACTCAAGCGGGCTGCCAAGGCGGAAATTGATACTCTGGTCACGCAACTGATGGACGAATTCATCCACCACCTCATGATCAATGAAATCAAGAATATGCTCACGCTGATCGATAATGGTGACGCGCACATCCAACGCACTGAAGATGGTGGCATATTCAATACCGATCACCCCCGCGCCGACGACGGTCAGTGAGCGCGGGATCCGTTCCAGACTGACCATCCCGTCGCTATCGATCACCCTTTTTCCGTCAAACGGAATATTCCCGGGTCGATGGGGAACGGAACCAACGGCGACGACAATCGCCTTGCCACTGACAATGCGGCGGTTTTTTTCCTCATTCGTGATTTCAACTGTATGCGGGCCTGTAAATCTGGCGTTGCCATACTCCACGACGATGCCGTTGCGGAGGAACTGGTGTTCCAGAATATCAACTTCATCCTGAAGCGTTTTTCCAAGGCGTGTGTCGAGATCCTGCGCGCCGATATCCTGTTTGACGCGATAATTGATCCCGTAGATTTCACGTTCCCGCCAGCCGGTCAGGTTAAGCACCGTTTCACGCAGGGTTTTTGACGGAATGGTTCCGGTATGCACGGAAACCCCGCCAAGCTGTCCGCGTCTATCGATGATCAGCACCGATCTTCCGAACTTCGAGGCCTGCACGGCGGCGCGGCGGCCGGAAGGGCCACTCCCGATAACAATCAGGTCATAATCAAACGATCCAGCCATACGCGCCTGCCCACCTGTTTCCATGTGTCGTCATGACGCATAGCCGCATGAAGGGTTGCCGGTGCCAAATCAACAGATGGTGTAAGATGTTATTGTAACGGATCTGCAACGTCCGTCTTCACAGGAACAACGGACGGTTTACTCCCCTATAAAAAGCCCCCGCGAGACCCGGAACAAGGTCTCGCGCAGCCAGCGGTGCACAGGGTCCGTATCCCGCCGTGGATGCCAGGCCTGAAACGCTTCGACATAGGGCAGGGACAGCGGGAACGCGAAGGCTGCCAAACCCAGAGCGTCCATGGAAATATGCTGTAGGACAAGATCCGGGACCGCCAGAATGAGGTCCGTATCCTTCATGCTCTCCACCATGGCGTGATAATTCGGCACAACCATCACGATCCGGCGTGTCAGCCCGTAATGATCACGCAAGGCCCAGTCGATCGGCCCCCGCGCCCTGCCCCGCCGCGACACGCTGATATAATCGTAGAGCACCATGCTCTGCGGCGTGACCGGCTCGGCGAGAATGGGGTGGCCTTTCCGGACAAGCCCGTACATCTGGTGACGGAACAGCGTTTGCCGCCGGATTTCCGGCTTCATGCTGTCAGTCGCGCCGATATAGAGATCAATGCTGTTGTGGCGCAGAGGATCGGAAGCCGGATCATCAATTTCCGGCGCGAAGACGATCTCGCATTTGGGACATTCCTGACGCAAGGCGCGCAGCAGGGGCAGACCAAGCGCCGCAACGATCAGATCATTGGCGCGGATGGTGAAGGTCGGCTCCAGATTGACCAGATCGGCCATGACCTGTGTTTCGATCAGGCTGTCGGCGGCACGAACGACCTCCTGCACACGATCCAGAATACCAGCGGCGAAAGAAGACGCCGTCATCCGTCGTCCGGACTGAACGAGGATGGGATCGGAAAAAACAGTTCTGAGCTTGGACAGATGACGGCTCATCGCCGGCTCGCTCATCCTGAGACGGCGTGCCGCGACCGAAACGCTTTCCTCCTCGATCAGAACCTGAAGGTAGCGCAGCAAATCAAGATCATAACCTCGCATTCTTTCGGATATAGACTTCGTCCAGCGAAGGAGCCAGCAGCAATCCTTCCGAAAAGTGGAATCATCACCTGCCCGAAGTAGGGGTTTTCAGTGCTGGGTTCCTGCGGATGATGCAGGCCATGAGCACCGCAGCCCCCGCACAGGCAACCGACGCGCCCGTCATTCACGCCGCGCCGCCGATGCCATCCTATATCCCGCCGTTCGGTCTGCGGACCGTGATCGGCTGCCTCGGCATGCTGCTCGCGGTGCATGTGGCGGGATTCAACGAACATGTCACCGAGATCGGCCTGTCCGACATTCGTGGCGCGATGCATATCGGCCACGATGAAGGCACGTGGGTCATCTCCATCTACGAGGCGTTCAACATCGCCGCCATGGCTTTCACGCCGTGGTTCTACATGACGTTCTCGATCTACCGTTTCTCCATCTTCATGACGGCGATGCTGGCGCTGCTGTCCATCCCGGCCCCGTTCATGCCGGATGTCACCTCGCTCTGCATCCTGCGCGCCTTTCAGGGGCTGGCGGCGGGCTGTCTGCCGCCGGTGCTGATGACCGTCATGCTGAAATACCTGCCCGCGCCCATTCGTGTGTTCGGTATCGGAGGGTACGCCATGAGCGCAACCTTCGGGCCGAATCTCGGATTGCCGCTGGAGGCCTTCTGGTTCGAGCATGTCGGCTGGCATTGGCTGTACTGGGAGATCATCCCGACAGCGGCATGCGCCATTGCGATGATGGCCTATGGGTTGCCGAAAGACCCTATGCATTTCGAGAGATTCGAGAAATTCAACTGGTTCGGCCTGCTGGTCGGCCTGCCCGCCATCTGCTCGCTGGTCACCGTGCTGTATCAGGGCGACCGGCTGGACTGGTTCCGCTCTTCCGTCATCACCAATCTGGCCTTCTGGGGTGCCGCTGCATTCATAGTCTTCGTCATCAACGAGGCTTATCACCCCAGCCCCTATTTCAAGATCCAGTACTGGAAGTCCCGCAATATTACGGCCGCCCTGCTGTCTCTGGTCGGCATTCTCGCAATCTGTTCCATACTGGGTGATCTTCCGGCAACTTTTCTGGAGGAAGTGCGCGGCTACCGTCCCATACAGACCGCACCTGTCTCACTCGTCGTGGCCTTGCCCCAGCTTGTCATGCTGCCCCTGATCGCCGCCATCTGTAACAGCAGCAAGGTGGACTGCCGGTATGTGCTGGTGGGCGGCATGCTGTGTCTGGCTACCGCTTCATGGCTGGGAACATGGCTGACGGTGGACTGGGTTCGTGACAATTTTTACCTGATCCAGATTCTTCAGGTCTTCGGACAGCCCATGACCGTCATCCCCACCCTCATGCTCGCCACGCTGGCCATGGGACCGGCGGATGGCCCCTTCATCTCGGGCATGGTGAACATGCTCAAGGGGTTGGCCAATGCCATTGCCTTCGCTCTGTTCGCCACCCTGTCGCGGCGGCGCGAACAGTATCATTCGACCATGCTGCTCGACCACCACGGCACGCACGGTCTCGCCCTACAGGGTATGGGCGACCCGATCGACCAGCAGCTTTCGGCCACGTCTCCCGACAGCGCCCATGTCGCTCACAATGCTCTGGAAGTGTTTCACACCTACGTACACGAGCAGGCATCCGTACTCGCCATGAACGACATTTACTACGTGTTAATCTGGGTCTGTCTCGGCTACGCCGCCCTGAATCTCATCCTGCCG
Organism: Acetobacter sp.; assembly: GCF_022483985.1. Classification (NCBI taxonomy): domain Bacteria; kingdom Pseudomonadati; phylum Pseudomonadota; class Alphaproteobacteria; order Acetobacterales; family Acetobacteraceae; genus Acetobacter; species Acetobacter sp. Next base: position 1,641,609 of record NZ_JAKVME010000001.1, read on the forward strand.
CACCGCGTCTATCCGCCGCGTGCGCCCGCCCCCAATACTCCCGCCCGCTGAACCCGGAACCAGCTGTCATGATCTATAAAAAACCCCTCCTCTATGCCGGATGCGCGGCCGCCGTGCTGGCCTGTGTCGCATGGGGCGGCACACGTTTCGTCAACGGCGACGGAATCAGCCAGTACACCAACGACGCTTATGTCAGCGCCGACTTCACCACCGTCGCGCCGAAAGTCGCCGGACGCATCGACCGCGTGATCGCGGAAGATAACGAACACGTCCGCGCGGGCGAGGAACTCGCCCATATCGAGGACGATGACTACCGCGCCGCCCTCGACGTGGCCAAAGGCAACGTGATGGCCGCGCAGGGCGATGTGACCAATCTGGAAGCAGAACTGGCACGACAGGATTCGGTGATAGCCCAGGCTCGTGCAGCTATTTTAGCAGATCAGGCCAATCTGCTTTTCGCTAAACAGAACACAGCCCGATACCGAAATCTTTCGGCAGGCGGCGCAGGCACCATCGAGCAGAAACAGTCTTCCGAGGCGCGTGAAAAGGAAGAGGAGGCCGCGATTGCCCGCGATCAGGCCGGTGTTGACGCCGCCATCCGTCAGATTGCCGTCCTCAAGGGACAGCTCGAACGGGCCCGCGGTGTGCTGCTCCGCGCGCAGGGTGATGCGAAACAGGCCGAACTGAACCTGTCCTACTGCACCATCCCGGCCCCGGTTGATGGCGTGGTTGGCGAACGTGGCGTGCGCGTGGGCGCCTATGTGCATCCGGGCACCGGCATCCTCGCCGTGGTGCCGACGCAGGCCGCCTACGTGCTGGCGAATTTTCAGGAAACCCAGTTGACGAAGGTGCAGACGGGGCAACGCGCCACCATCTGGGTCGATACGTTCCCCGACCATCCGCTGAAAGCTCATGTGGACTCCCTCGCCCCCGCGACGGGGGTGGCGTTTGCACCGATCCAGCCTGACAACGCCACCGGCAACTTCACCAAGGTCGTGCAGCGTATCCCGGTCAAGCTGACTTTCGACGCCGGTCAGCCGCTCGCCGCCCGTGTGCGTGTCGGCATGTCTGTGGAAGTGAAAATCGACACCACCTCAAAGCCGGAAGGCCCTCATGCCGGAGATGACCGCTATGTCTGGCGTTAATTTCTCTGGCAATAAGCTCTCGGGCATTAAGTTCTCCGGCGCCAGCCCGTTGCGACAGGCCCTTCTCTCCGGCCACGCGTCTCTGGCTCTGACGCTGCTGGCGCTGGCTGGCTGCACGGTCGGCCCGGACTTTCACAAACCGCAGGTGGCCACTTCGGCAAAGTGGCGCGACCCTTTGCCCGTCGCCGAAAGCCGGGTCACGACCGCATCCACCGATCCGGCCTGGTGGAAGCTGTTCAACGATCCGATCCTGACCAAGCTGGAAAACGATGTCGCTGTTGCGAACCTCGATCTGAAAGCCGCCTCGTTCCGGCTGGCGGAAAGCTCGGCGGAACGTCGCATCGCCAGCGCCGCGCAGTTTCCGCAGTTGCAGGCCAACGCTTCCTACGCCCGCGAACGCGCCAGCACGAACGGCATTCTCGGCCTGCTGGGCACGATGGAACGGTCGAACGCCGGAAACATCGCGAGTGGCACACAGGGTTTCGGACCAGTCGCCCTCCCCGGCAGCGTCGGCAATCCGTCCTTCAACCTGCCGCAATACGGCCTGAACGCCTCATGGGAGGTCGATCTCTGGGGGCATGTCCGCAGACAGGTCGAAGCCGCGACTGCCGCCATGCGCGGCACTCAGGAGATGCAGCGGGACGTGGCGGTTTCGCTGATGGCCGAGACAGCGCAGGACTATATCGACCTGCGCGCGACGCAATCGCAGATCGGCATCCTGAACCACAATATCGAAATCGCCCGCCACAGCGTACAACTGACGACACTGCGGTTCGAGCAGGGCGCGGCCACACGGCTGGATGTGGCGGAAGCGAGCGGACAGCTTCACAGTTTTGAATCCCGCCTGTCTCCGCTGAAAAGTCAGGAAATCCACCTGCTCAACGCGCTGAGTTTCCTTGTGGCGCGTGAACCGGGTGCGCTGAATGCGGAACTCGGCAAACCCGCCGCCATTCCACCTGTGCCAGCGGAAGTGCCGGTCGGCCTACCCTCCGAACTGGCTGAACGCCGTCCCGACATCCGCATGGCCTCCGAGCGGCTCCATGCCGCGACGGCGAATATCGGCGTGGCCATTGCCGACTTCTTCCCGCGTATCACCCTGTCCGGCAGTCTGGATGTGCAGGCGCTTCAGTTCAGCGGACTGGGTTCATGGGCGTCCCGGCAGTATGGGTTTGGTCCCACCGCCACCCTGCCGATTTTTGAGGGCGGTCGTCTGACCGGGCAGCTTCGTCTGAGAAAGGCCCAGCAGCAGGAAGCGGCAACGCTCTTCCAGCGCACCACCCTGAAAGCATGGCAGGAAATCGACGACGCCATGGCCGCTTTCACCGCTGCGCAGAACCAGCGTGACCGGCTGGCGGAAGCTGTGCATGAAAACCAGATCGCCGTAGAAACGGCCAGAGCGCAGTATGTGCAGGGATCGTCCGACTTCCTGAACGTGCTGACCGTGCAGAATGCGCTCCTCGCCTCCCAGAGCGCGCTGGTCGATGCGACAGCACGGGTGGCGGTCTCTGTCACCCATCTCTATCGTGCGCTCGGAGGAGGCTGGGAAACCATCTATCCGGCAGCAGCCAACAGGAAACCCGCATGAATGCAGCCAGAATGACTATCCGCCGGTCTGAATCCCTTGGCATGGCGCATTCCGGCGGCGTCATGCTTCGATGTCATTTCGCCTTCGCTGACTGGGAGGACCCGGCGCATGTTCACGAAGGCAGTCTGCGGGCCGTGAACCTGCTGTCCCTGCCTGCGGGAGAGCGTTACCGGATCGGACCTGAAACCAATGTGGAGATTCTCACCTGGGTCGAGAGCGGGTCCTTAACGGCCCACATTGATGACTTTCCAGCCGAAAATCTGAAAACGGGCGATCTGCATCTGGTCAGCAGCGGGCTGGGATGCACCGCTCTGGAATGGGATGCTGCGCAGGATACGACAGACTGCCTGCAATTCTGGCTGCTCCCGGATCAGAACGGCAGTGAGCCGATGCAGGAAGTCCGGCGGGCCTTCCCGGAAACACAGGACGGCGCTTTCCGTATCCTTGCCTCAGGTTTTCCGGAAGACGACCCGGAAGAAGGAGAGACCGTCGCGGACGGCTCACCGATCACCCTGCAAACCCGCGCCCGTCTTCTGAGAGCCACTCTTCCGGCCAATGAAGGCGCTGTCTATCAGACAACGCCGGGGCGCGACCTCTATCTGATCGTCGTCTCTGGGCATGTCACAGTCAACGACGCCGTGCTTTTTCAGGATGACGCGGCCATTTTTGAAAACTGTGAGTCCTTCACCGTCATCGCACAGGAAAAATCCGTCCTGCTGCTGACGGATGTTCCTGCGATCTGAAACGTCAGGCCGCTTTCAGGATGCTCGCATGATGATTCATGTGATCTTCAATGAACGTCTGAATGAACCAGTAGGAATGGTCATATCCGGCATGACGACGCAGTGTCAGCTTCTGACCTGCGGCCTTCGCGGCTTCGTCCAGATGCCACGGCTGGAGTTCACGTTCCAGAAACTGATCTCCATCGCCCTGATCGACAAGGATCGTGGTCGGATGCGTGTGACCGGCCTTGAGAAGCAGCGTGGCGTCATGCTGCGCCCAGACCGCCCTGTCAGGACCGAGATAGGCGGTGAAAGCCTTCTCGCCCCAGGGCACGGCGGCCGGATGCACGATCGGTGCGAACGCCGAAACGGACTTCCATTTCTCGGGTGAGCGGAGCGCATGAACCAGCGCGCCGTGACCACCCATCGAGTGACCGCAGATACCCTGTCTTGAGGCGTCAACCGGGAACTGGCTTGCAACCAGTTTCGGAAGCTCTTCGCTGATGAACGTGCCCATGCGATAATGCGCCCGCCACGGTGCCTGTGTAGCGTCCAGATAGAATCCGGCGCCTACACCCAGATCCCAGTTTTCCGCCTCGCCCGGTACATTCGCTCCACGCGGAGAGGTGTCGCACGCCACCAGAGCGATGCCGTGCTTCGCTGCGAAGCGGACAATGTTCGACTTGATCAGAAACGTATCCTGCGTGCAGGTCAGTCCCGCCAGCAGATACAGCACGGGAACCGGCTTTTCCTTGCTGGCGCCTTCGGGGATGAAGACGCCAAAGGTCGTCGGAAGCTCCAGAGCCTCCGACTGCACCGTGTAAAAGCCGAGTTCGCCCCCGCAGCAGACGTGTTTGGATGCTGTTGTCAGGGTCATGTCCTGCTCCTCAGAATTCGACGACGGTGCGGATACTCTCGCCGCGCGTCATCATGTCGAAGCCCTCGTTGATCTTCTCAAGCGGCAGCTTGTGCGTGATGAGATCGTCGATATTGATCCGGTTTTCCATGTACCAGTCAACAATCTTCGGCACATCGGTCCGACCGCGCGCGCCACCGAACGCCGAACCGATCCAGCGACGGCCCGTGACAAGCTGGAACGGACGCGTGCTGATTTCCTGTCCCGCACCGGCAACGCCGATGACCGTGGACACACCCCAGCCACGATGGGCGCATTCAAGAGCCTGACGCATCAGGGTCGTGTTGCCGACGCACTCGAAGGTGTAGTCAGCGCCGCCACCCGTCAGCTCGATGATGCGACCGACGACATCGCCATCCGGCAGGTCTTTCGGGTTGACGAAGTGCGTCATGCCGAACTTACGGGCCATTTCCTCACGGGCCGGATTGATGTCCACGCCGATGATCTTCTCGGCACCCACCATCTTCGCGCCCTGAATCACGTTCAGGCCGATGCCACCGAGACCGAAGACGGCGACCGTGGAGTTCGCCTCCACCTTGGCCGTGAAAAGGACAGCGCCAATACCCGTCGTCACACCGCAGCCGATGTAGCAGATCTTGTCGAACGGCGCGTCCTCACGCACCTTCGCCAGCGCGATTTCCGGCAGCACCGTGAAGTTCGCGAAGGTCGAGCAGCCCATGTAGTGATGGATCGGCTGGCCCTTGAAGGAAAAGCGCGAGGTGCCATCCGGCATCAGCCCCTTGCCCTGCGTCGCACGGATGGAGGTGCAGAGGTTGGTCTTCTGCGACAGGCAGGACTTACACTCGCGACATTCCGGCGTGTAAAGCGGAATCACATGATCGCCCGGCTTCAGGTGCTTCACGCCCGGCCCGACCTCACGCACGATGCCTGCCCCCTCATGCCCGAGGATGGCCGGGAACAGACCTTCCGGGTCAGCGCCGGAAAGGGTGAATTTGTCCGTGTGACACAGACCGGTCGCCTTGATCTCGACCAGCACTTCACCCTCGCGCGGGCCTTCGAGCTGGACCGTCTCGATCTCCAGTGGCTTGCCTGCTTCAAACGCTACCGCAGCTCTTACGTCCATTACGCTTTTCTCTTTCTTCATCAGTCTTTTGAGTGATCAGGCAGCGAAGCCTGATCGGGATCGGGCAGAACACCCAGCACACGAAGATGCGCGACAATGGCGCGCGCAGCCTCGTGCGGATCGGGATTGACCATGAGCTGGCCACCGCCATTGCCCTTCGACGCACCCGAAATCAGTTTCGGCCGCCTGCGGTAGGGACGAAGCGCACCCGCCGTCTCCTCGGTGGCGACAGAGTGAACCGTAACGGCCACCTCGTCCACCCGCATTGTTCTCTGACGGGCGAACACAAAAGCGGGAACAGAGCGGGCCGTCTCCGGAACGGTGACGACGCAGGGCAATGTTATCGAAACAGGCCTGACCGCGCCTCGGGCGCGAAACTGCGCAAGGGCGAACTGTCCGGCAGCGGTCTGTTCGATGAGCGCGCCGACGTCCGTGGCGATCGGCCAGCCCAGCGCCTGCGCCAGTTGATATGGCAGTAGACCCGTATCAC